>JAFQSU010000013.1 GCA_017409405.1 Oscillospiraceae bacterium
ATATCTCGCGGTGATGTTTTTTTCCGCGCTTTCCTATACATACATTCGAATCAAAATATATAAGTGACATTAAATTTTCTCCTAAGCCTTGTAGTTATTTTGTCTTTTGAGCAAAACGGCGGACATTCCGTCCGCCGCATAAAGTCAAGAAGTTACTTTACTCTGTTATAAGCAGATTCGTATGCTGCAAGAACTTCCGAAACGCCCATGCTGTTTATTGTCTCTACAAATTTATCAAAGTTCGAGAGAGGTTCCTGACCGAGGATGAATTTTATCATCATCTCATCCGTATAGGTCTTAAGACCTGTATTGTATGTATCAATAACTGCCTGTTCTTCATCATTAAAATCAAGCCACAGTGTTATCGGATAGTAAGGCAGCATATACTCTGCAACGATATCGGCGCTTTCCTGTGTAGTTTCAGACTGGAAAGCTGCAGCCGCATCAGGTGCAAAACGGGTAAACGTACCGTAATTTGTGAAACCGTACATAAGGTCGGGAGGCGTGCCCACTTCATCGGTGATGTATTTTTTCTTGCCGTCAACAACTTCATAGGTTTCGCCTTCCTTACCCCATGAAACAAGCTCCATTGCCTCATCCGTATACAGCCAGTCAATAAACTTTGCCGCATTTGCAATGCCCTCTGCATCTCCTGTGTCACATATCGAAACGCCGGTCATCTCGATATCTCCGCGCTCTACCATCGGCACGCCCTTTTCGGGGTTTGCAACAGGCGGAACAAATGCCTGAACCTTGAACTCCGGTCTTTTTTGCTGAGCTACTTGATTATAATAATCTATTTTGAACTGCTGATGCGGCATTATAAATGTTTTATCCGTAAGAACAAGCTCATCAAATGCCGTTCCGTTCATAGTTGCACAATCGGAGGGCATAAGCTTTTCATCTATCATTTTCTTATAGAAGGTCAGAATTTCAAGCGCAGTATCTTCCGTTGCTCCCCAACGCCATTCGCCGTCATCATGATCGTAATACACTCTGTACTGCCACCACTTATCGAATGAAGAACCAGGGATATCAAACACATAGCTAAGGCTTCTTGTGCAGAACGGATATGAATCCGGATAGAGTTCCTTGAGTTTTTTACATACATCATAAAGTTCATCAAAGGTTTCGGGAGTCTTAAGGTTGTGCTTTTTGAAGATGTCCTCACGGTAAAGCCATGCACGCAGACGTGTTTTCCCCTCACGGCCTGTACCCGGAGTGTAATAAATCTTTCCGTCGGCACGCTTACGGTTCTTTACGGCTATATCATATTCTTCTTCTGAAAGAGAATCAAGCCAAGCGTTATAGTTTGGCATATACTCCTTAAGATCGTCAAGCGCAATGAGCCCTTCACCTGCATATTTTGTGTGCGCATTAGCCACATCAAAAGCCATTATATCCGGAAGATCTTTGCGTGATGCGAACAAAAGTGGGTATTTTGTTACGGCATCAACATCCGGAATAGGGATAATCTCAAGCGTCGCACCCGAGCCCTCTTCCATATAATCCCAAAGAACATAATCTTCTTTTATCGGAAAGCTTGCAGAGGACGGAATCATTATTGAAATGACGTCGTCTGCTGTCAGAGGTGCGTTGGGATCCTGTCCCTCAAGCACTGTCTTTCCGTTGCCTCCCGTACAAGCGCAAAGCGCCAGAAGCATAACGGTTGCAAGAATAAGTGCGGTTAATTTTTTCATTTTCGTCTTCCTTTCTTTGTTTTATCTATTTCCAATGCGCGTTATCGCATCAAAATAGCCTTTTTTGTAGAGCTCATCTACACCGGGCTTAAATTCGCCTTTGAGACGGTACTCGTCAACAGACCGTCCCCCTGCTTCGTATCCACCCTCGCCTATCATCTTGTCACTCGGAACATAAGCTATGGCATCATTGTAACCAAAGCATAGGAGCTGTTTTTCGGGGAATGCACTTCGAAGCACAGAAGCAATGTTGATTCCCGGTTCTCCCCCCATAGAGAATATATAAAAATCAGGATTTAAGCGAACCACACCACAATTGAGCGAAAGTGTATCAGGGAGAGACTCGTAATTATCGAGAACATAATCTGCGCGTGCCCAGTGGAATTGTCTAAAGTTTTCCGATACGTCATTCAAATCTCCCGGAGCAGCTTCAAAATGTACATCCGGACCGCCTGCGTAGTTAATTTTTTTATCAAGATAATACTGTGGTGGGTTAACCTTAAGCGGAAGATTGATGGTAAAAACCTCTGAGCCGAGTTTTACGGGTAAGGTCTTCCACTCGCCCGAGATGAGATGTGATTTAATACGTTGAACCATGGAAATAGCAACCTCATCACAGTCCTCATAACTGATTCCGGTAAAACGAAGTGCCGCCGTCGCACCGATTTTAAGCTTTGCATCTGATCCAAACCCCTGAAAAAAAAGTGCCGTCGTGCCGTAAAATTCACTTTCTACTCTCTGGCAAAGTCTTCCGGGATATTCAGAAGAGAGCACACTGTAAGCTGAAAGATTTGACGGATGACAAGCGAAATTCATCGCAAGAGCTCTCATCTTTCCGCTTTCATCCTCAAGCTTTAAAAGATAAAGGTTTTTATCACATTCGCCGTCCGGGTTTGGTTTGAACTCAATAACTCCATTGAGTGGAAGTCTGCGACTGATATTCCATTCACCTCTTACACTTGCATATTTGAGCGTGCCGCTTTTCATACTCACAAGTGCGCGGTCGATGGAGGACTTTGCACGATCAATGAGAAATGCTTCATATTCGTCAGTGTACCATGTGAAATCATATCCTTTGACCGCCGGACCGAAGTGCGTATGCGTATAGCTTACATGGAGGTTGTTTTTCGAAATACCGTATTTTTCGTTTATATACTTTCTGAGCTCGTTCGGCAAGCTGTCATCATGAAATAACAAATCAAAACCCATAAGGATGACCGTTTCACCGTCTGCATCACGCATGACAAGAGTTCTGACGTAAAGGTCGTCGTGGATGTCGGTAAAAGGAACACCGAACATTGTAGCAAATCCTATCATTGTAGCCGGAATGCAGGGAGTTATGATCTCTTTTGCTACACCGAATGTAAGTTTATTGTATGCACTCATTCAGAGCACTCCTTTCGCAGATAAAAATAAATTATACAAGTTGACTGTCTATCGTACTGCTGATTGTGCAGTGTAATCAAGTATTCTCTTGATTAACACTGCAACCTCGGCACGGGTGGTATAGTCGGTCGGTGCAATGCGTCCGTTCTTTCCGTTGACAAGTCCCTCGGAGATGAGGAAGGCTACCGCATCACGAGCGTACTCTGCAACGGTGTCGAAGTCGGGGTAGGACACCTCATCCGTCAGAGGGAGGGCGCGGAGACCCTCCCCTACAAGGGTGGAGGATAACGCGCGATATACTATGACCATCATATCCTGACGGGTTATGGTGTTGCGAGGTGCGTACTTGTTATCACCTACACCTCCGACGATGCCGCAATTTCTGGCTATTGCCAGCTCAGATGCAAAGTAGTCACTTTTCGTAACATCTGCAAAGTTTTCCGTGTTGTCGGATTTAAGTTCAAATGCGCGGACGAGAAGGACAGCAAAGTCTGCACGGGTGATGTTGTTTGCAGGTGAGAAGGTGGTCGCAGATGTTCCCTTGATAACACCATTCTCTGCAAGCTCGTTTATTGCAGCCTCTGCCCAGGTATGATTGCCAAGGTCGATGAAGCCAACCGACGGGAGGGCAGGGACACCCTCCCCTACAGAAGTGTTGTTGTCGTCGGAGTTGGTGCCATCGCCGGTGTTATCTCCTTCATCCGGGGCAGGTGCGGCACCGCCGCCTCCGCCGCCGCCATCGGACGGTGTTTCGGTGGAATCGGTCGAGCCGGTATTGTCCTCACCCTGTGAGGGCTTGCTTGTCGTTGAACCGTAAACTGTTACCGTGAAGTGAACCGTTGTTTCCATAGTCCCATCGGTTACCGTAATTGCAACATGGTTTTCGCCAACCTGTGAGCTTGTCGGTTTCCACGTAAGCGTCATGGTTTCTTCGTTAATACTCATTCCTCGCGGAAGCGTTGTTCCGACAACCGAAATATCTTTTCCAACAGGGCTGTTTGCACTTATCGGAATTGATACAGAGCTTCCTGCCGATGTAGTATAATCTTGAGGTTGTTCGACAACCGGTGCGCTGTCATACGTGCTTGAAAGCGGAATCCTGAGAGCCTGCCCGCAAGCAATGTTGTAGATATACCCTAAAGTTGTATCATACGCATCAACATAGCTGCGAATTAGAGAAACCTCTCCGATATCAAGAATAATCTCCCCGTTTTCTTCTTTTGCGCTTTCTATTTTGTATGCACCATTCTGAACTCCGTCATTATCAACATAGACATAACGCCCTTGAAGTTCCGACAGATCCACCTTCTGTCCTGCATCGGGAACAAAACTGATAAAATTCTGCTTCGAAAGTTCTTCAGTAATTGCAGACACCTTACCCGTATATGCCGCAGTTCCTTTCCCGTAATTCACGCCTTCAAATTCAAGCACTTCGCCATCGTTCAGATAACTGTAAACGACAGTTTCCGTCTGTTCGATGGTTTCTGTAGAAATAACGCCTCCAAACCCGCGGAACTTTATACGCCCATCCACAATATAATCAGCATTTGTATTACTTGAATAAATTATATAGTCTGTGCGGCCGTTTTTGAGATACACCTTTACTGCACTATATGTATCGTTAAGTCCCGGCTTTGATTCTTCAAGTCTTACCATAGGAATTTTTTCGATTTTCTCAATATATTCCTTGCCCTTCTCAAAAGGTTCCAGAACAGATGTAAAGAGTGTATCAAGGTTTTTTCCTGTATTTCTGACAAGAAGATACTCAAGTTCGCCGACGTTCTTATTATTTATGTCCTGTGGCGGAAGCGCACTTGCAAACGTAACCTCTTTCATCGGCTCATCATTCACCATGGTCAAACGCAGACGCAAATCCTTTTTTACCGGAAGAATTTTGTTAAAATCCTTTACCTTAAACTCAACAGTAAAATCTTTTTCAATTTTTTTGAATGTGCGTACATTGCGAAGCCACGTATAACCCAAAGGATATTTATTGTTCGGAGCATTTCCGCCAGGATCCGAGCCATATTTAACGTTGGCACCGGCGTATGTCCCGTAGAGATTTCCTTTTTCATCGGTATACATCGGGGTTATTTCCTGATCAGAAAGTCCTGAAACAGCTTCAATCTCATCAGATTGGCTGTGAAAGCTGTAAAGATGATCATTTCCGCCCTTGACATGGAAGAAATCAACACCATATGAAACCTCGTCGTTCACATCAACCATAAAGATGGATCTCCTGTAATCATCGGTATGCAAATATGCCTCACCGTCAATCTCCATGGTCTTAACTCTTCCGGAATCGTCAAAGTGATATGGGTTGCTCACCTCATCCTGTCCATCTTGCCTTTTTTCATCAACAACAACCGTGTTGTGAGAGAGTGTGTTGCGAACCCACTGGTGTCGATTCGGTTGAGGCCCCGTTTCCTCAGGATATCCAAGGTCCGGTGCAAAGTTCAAACCAAACGCTGACATATAGAGATTTAACACGCCAAGATGACCGTGCCCTGATGTTCCACCGAAATAAATCGCAAAATCACGATTTGTATTTGTTTCGGTTTGAGCAGTCACTGAATCATTTAGTTTTCCTTCACGAAGTGCTGCAAAGCCATATCCCGTCATCATATCACTGTCGAGATTAAAAGCTCCGTACTGCTCAACAATGCTCTCAATGTCTTTTTTTACCTTTTCCGGATCATCATCCAAAATCGAACCATACAGTCCTTCTGCGCTGTCTCCGTTAAGCTTATACAAAGCCCTGGCAACCAGCGGATCTCCGGTATTCTTAAACGCAAGCAAAAGCGGTTCTATATCTGCAACAAGTCCCGGATCTGCAGTTGCTCCGGAGTCGCCTATTTGTGCACCGTAGTAGCCTCCGAGCGTAAGACGAAGCTGTGCCGTAAACATTTTTACAAATTTCACGTTCCTGAACAAATCCGCTTGCGGATACAGCTCATAGCCCTGAAGAATGTCTGCGACGTCAATCATATGAGTAAGCCACCCTCGATTATATCCCGGTGCATTTTCATTACCGCTTCCGTCTCTGTTTACTAGATTTACAAGTCTTTGCAACACTTGACCTCCGGAAACAGGTTCTGCAAGTTCAGGTCCTGTGTTATAGGTTTCTCCCGCCTGCATAATCCAGTCAAGCATCTCAGCAGTTTCCGGAAATCTGTTCAAAGCAAGTGCCGCAGATGCAACAGCTCGCTGATGCATCCCAAAGTTTCCCGAAAGCTTGCCTTTTTTTGCATCATCAAAGAACTGCAACAAAAGATTGTCTTCAATATTCTTCCTGAGTGCTCCCGGGGAATCCTTCAAATTAACAGGGATAAGTTCGCCGTTGCTATCATAAATGTAATTACCGTTTTCATCCGTTTCGTATTTTGCTCCATGCGCAGAAAGATACTCAACCAGAGAAGCATCATTGTAAATCGGTAAAAATGCATCATATGATTGTGCATACAGCGTAGCTTCCTTACATGCCCAAATGGGGTCTATTATTTTCCCTCGGTATTTTTCTCCGCGGAAGCTTGCCCACTGATACCAATCAAATGCAGGATACAAATCGGCAAGTCTGTCAAGCAAAATCGCTCCTGCTCTGCCGTATTTTGCCTCTCCCGTATAGACAAATGCATCAGCCAGAACCTCTATGGCATCATCAATAACACCGCCGTTTTGTGTTTTTCCGGCACCATACCAAACTCCTTCATGGAGATAGTATGCAATGTATGTGTGCTTCACCGGTCCCTGCGCCGTCCCTTGGGCATACCATGCCAGTCCGTCTCCGCCCTTGAAGAATCTCGAATCATATCCGGGAACCTTTGTTATGTCACCGCCCGGACCTGCTATTTCCGCCGCTCTCTCGGGGGAGATGTACGGCTGCATATAACCGAGGCTGTCATCAACGCCCCAGCCGACAACACCGAGCTTTTCGTCCATCTCGGGATAGGCCGAGTTTGCAAGATAGCCCTTGCCAAAGCCGTAATATTCAATCCATTCGGGGCTCATGCGAGCCTCTGTCGGATGCGGTGCATCGGTGCATGCGCAGCTTTCTCCGTCTGCGCAGACGAACAATTCATGATGCTTTCGGAGTGCTTTTTCGTATATCCAATGATCACCATCCTCGCTAAGCCCCAAGCTGTAAAAGCTTCCGAAATCATTTGAGGGGAAACGCCTTGTACACTCCGGACACTGCACCTTCCACGGATGTCTGATCGGATCTACCTCCCAATTATACGAGCCGTATTTGATGCTGATATCCGTCCCGCAATACCTGCAATTGAATTTTGCAGGATCTCCCGAATGTCCTATATGATAATAGCGCGGAAGACCTTCCGGAACCATCATCTCATAGAGCAAATCAATATTTTCAACATAAGCATCTGCTTTTTCTGTTACTGCCTTAACCTTTTGCCTCGCCCAACCATAACGCTCCGCATTTTTTTGTGCATTCTCCCTGTCGTTCATTGTAAAGATTTGCGGATTTATATCCGTATCCCAGACAACATCGACCTCTATCGGATCAATTGTAAGCGTTTCTGCATTTTTTGCAGTGAGATATTCACGAGAAATACTTGCCGTAATAATTGCCCGACCAACTTTTTTACCAACAAGTCTGTTATCACGGATTTCTGCACATCCTTCAACCGTTTCGTCGCAAAGCTCCCATGTTATATACTCCGGAGGAATTACAATCAAAGCTCCACTGTTCATTGCAATCGTTGCCTTCAGTTGTGTGCTCCCGTAAACAAACACATTATTTTCAGCCTGAAGCTTTATTCCTATTTCCGGGTTCACTCCGGACAAATCTTCAACTCTTACGCTGAAAGCTCCGGTAACGGTAACTCCGTCTTTGATTACGGTTACCGTAATTGTCGTACTTCCCTCACTTATTCCCGTGATGACTCCGTCTTCGGAAACAGTTGCAATACCGGTATCAGCCGACGAATAACCAAGGAAAGACAGCGAGTCCGGAGTATATTCAATTTCTGTTCCGCTTCCGTCAAAAAGATGAAGGGAGGTATTCAGCGCATTTTCTCCGCCGGATATACCGACTGTTGTTCTTCCGTTCTCGCCTTCAATCACCGCTTCGCTGATAGAACTTAGATTCTTAAAGGTAAAGTACAACGGATACCATGCATCTCCGGCTTCATTTCCGCGAAGCTCCATCGCCTTTCCGGGAACATTTTTAAACACAACAAAATATTCTCCCGGTGCTGTTATCTCTTTCGTTCCAAAACTTGCATCAACTCCGAAAAGCTCTTCTGCACTGTAATAGTCCACAGCACCTACATAGCCATCCCTGTCCGGTTCAAGCTGCGCCTGTATGTTTGCTTCACTTTCCGGCGTAACGGGAACTATATACAGCTCTATTTTCGCCGCTCTCCATCTGTTATGCGAGGAACAGGAGTCAACTCTGTATTCACCCCGATGTGCAAAATCCACTTTGAAAGCAAGATATCTCTCCGGTTGCAGATTCCAGACAATCGAAGCAAAATTTCCTGTCTTTTCCGCAAGCGCAATTTTTCTGCCTTCGGTTTCAGGGTTTTTAAATTCATAAAACATCCAGTTTCTGTACGCTGAATATTCCGTTATCTCACCAAGCGAAGAATACGCATCACCCTGATATATTTCTTTTCGCATATCTATTGTAAAGTTCGCCGGATAGCTGATACTGCTCTCGACTACCTCTACGGTAACGGCATCGCTCTCAAGCACTTTCCCACGAGCCTTAATTTTTGCCCGAACTCTCGCAGTTCCTGCTTTTCCTGCCTTCAGCGTGCCTTTCTCTCCGTTTTTTACAACACCTTCGGTTGATTCCTCCTCGATTTCAAACGAAAGAATTTCTCCGCCGCGGATAACCCTTCTGTTTTCAAGCTCGAGCCCGACTGTATATGAAATTTCTTCACCGACAGTTGCTTTCCCGTTCCCGTAGATATACGCATTTCTTATTGAATAATCATTATCAACGGTTATTGTGTTTTCTGTTTTGCTTATTCCGGAATTATAGGCAACATAGGTAACAACGCGCCCCACGCCCTCCGAAAGAGCTGTTATGACGCCGGTTTCACTATCAACTGAAAGAATGTTTGCACTTTCCGCGTCCACGGCATAATACACAAATGCATTACTCAAATCAAGCGGACTGTTGTCATCCTCATAAGCGGTTGTTTCGTTGATGTATATACATTCACCTTCACCCAGAACATCCTCAGATATATCTGTGCGGACTAAATGAACGCCGCTCTTTCCCTTGAGGTGAATTCCTCCCAAAAGTACGGCAAATGTATTTCCAAGCTTGCTTTTTTCCGTTTTAACAATCATGAGATATTCCGCATATCCATCGGAATAATCCAAGCTTGTCGATGCACGGAAGCTTCCGACGCCGTTCTTTCTCACAACCGCTTCTTCTGTTCCCCTTGCCTCCGCTTCTCCGATAAAATATTCATCCGATGTGTATTCTTCGATATGTCCGGCAACATTGGCGAAATCCATAGTTTCTTCATAAGGGAGCATATAGAGCTTTGCCAGCCCGCCTCCCGTATAGCTGTAAATGCTCACATCTACCGTATATTCACCCGCAGCCGGAACCTTGACCTTATATGCAACCCAGTCTCCGATATTCCCGCAAAGATTTGTATATGTATTGTTGGAGTTGAGATATCCGCCAACTCCGCTGGGAATGCTTGCCTGAGCCGCAATCATCGCCCACGGGCGATATTCACTGTAATCCTGAAATTTATATCCTGTCAGAAATTCCTCTTCGGTTATATATCTCCCGTTTGAAGCTCCCGGAAGGATAAAACCCGGACTTTCCGTGTAATCCTCATATGCACCGTTGTAAAACAGATACGATTGATTCACGCCCGATAATGCAGAGTTTTCCGTTACAACAACTTCCGCTTCTTTTTTCACCTTTTCTCCGGCAAGCTCCGCCGTCACAGAAAGTGTTGCGCTTCCCGTTGCCACGGCATATATCGCTCCGGCCGCATCCTGACGCAGTATTTCACCATCGTCCTCAGCGACAGTAAATGAAAGAACTCCCTTTTTGCCGTTTATAACCTGTTCTCCGCTTTTCCATACAACCGTCGGAGTTATTTTGTCCCCCACAAAAGCGTTTTCAAAGGATATCTCAACATCAGTAAGCCGCAATTGCCGGGTAAATGTAATATTATTTATGGCAACCCTTCCGCCCTGAACAGGAGTTGAAACAACAAGAATATACTTTCCGCTCTCGCTCGGCGCAAGCTGTACCTTTTCAAATCCCGCACTTCCTCCGCTCTCGCACCTGACTGTACCAAACGGAAGCTTACCTGATGCGAGATAATTCGCAATACTGCTTCCCGAAACAGCTTCCGCAGGGAGGATATAAAGCTCTGCGGTCGCAATAGGAGCTGCAACGGCTCTGTAAGTCACGTTTGCGGAATATTCTCCGCCGGAAAGCCCGGTAAGCTCAAACGCCGCCCATCCGCCGGTGTTCGTGCGTATGCAGGTATAGTAGTTGTCGTAAT
>JAFQSU010000014.1 GCA_017409405.1 Oscillospiraceae bacterium
TATCTTGTGTTATCTTATTCATAGCGAATAGGGTGACACCTGCCTTTCGGTTTTGTCTGAGCAACTCAACCTTAACACAGGTCGCTTCTATTCGCTACCCTTTTTTTATTATTTGTCACACATCATTGTAAATCATACATTCAAAATATTTGCAAAACGGCAGATTTCATTGACAAACAGCAATGGAAATTGATATAATATTTGTATATGAAATGATACATCATTAAGAAAACAGAGGTATTTGATATGGTAAAAAGTATGACCGGCTATGGCAGGGCTTCAGAGTCGTTACATATGAGGACAATAACCGTCGAGGTGAAGTCTGTAAACCACCGTTATCTTGACTGTACGGTAAAGACATCACGTGCATATTCATTTCTTGAGGATGCAATAAAAGCGGCAATTTCAGGTAAGGTTGCACGCGGCAAGGTCGATGTGTTTGTCACGATTGATAATTCTGAATCTGAGGATTTTGCCGTTAAGCTTAATGAACCGTTGCTAAAAGGTTATCTTGAGGTGTTCGACAAACTCAATGCCGAATACGGAATAAAGAACGACATCTCGGTTACTGATGTTGTTCGTATCCCTGATATTCTTTCTGTTGAAAAACAGGAGGCTGATGCAGAAGAGCTTACGGCGGACGTTGTTTCGGTACTTGAACTTGCACTTTCCGGTCATTCTGAAATGAGAGAAAAAGAGGGTGGCCGTTTGCAAGAGGATATTTCGTCAAGACTTTCCTTGATTGAAAAGCTTGCAGGTTCTGTCGAAGAGCGCTCTCCTCAATGTGTTGAAGAATACAGAGAAAAGCTTGAGGCTCGCATGAAGGAAGTTCTCGAATCCGCCATGATAGAACCGCAACGCATTCTGACAGAAGCGGCTATTTTCGCAGACAAAATTGCAGTTGATGAGGAAACTGTCCGTCTTCACAGTCACATTGCACAGTTCCGTGAAATGATGAGAGCCGGTGGTCCGATAGGAAGAAAACTCGACTTTCTTGTCCAGGAGCTCAACCGTGAGGTCAACACTATAGGCTCGAAGGCAAATGATTTGCAGATAACATCTACCGTTGTTGATATAAAGGGTGAGATTGAAAAAATCCGTGAGCAGGTTCAGAATATCGAATAAGGGGGTTGTTTTTGGTTGAAACTTGTAAATATAGGTTTTGGTAACATGGTATCTTCCGACAGAATAATTACTGTGGTCAGTCCTGATTCCGCTCCGATAAAAAGGATGATCCAGGAAGCAAAAGAACGCGGTATGCTTATTGATGCATCGTACGGAAGAAAAACAAGGGCAGTAATTATTATGGACAGTGACCATATAATATTATCGGCAATTCTACCTGTTTCAATATCAAGCAGAGTAAACGGAAAAGACTCGCTTGATGTGCAGGATGAAAATACAGACGAAAAATAATCAAATTGATTTGGAGGAATTTATTATGATGTTATATCCCGCTATGAGCGACCTTTTGAAAGAAGTAAACGGAAGATATCTTCTTGTCAACCTTGCGGCAAGACGTGCACGTGAAATTGCAGAGTATGCAGAGGAAAACGAAATTGAACTTTCCGAAAAGCCTGTAAGTCTCGCTATTGAAGAAATTGCAGACGGAAAGCTTGCGGCAATACCGACAGAAGATTAATATCCCATATGGAGGATAGGGCTTTGGAAAATCCGATTTTTGCAGTTAATGTCGCAGTTGAAGCTGCGACATATGCAATAGACAAACCGTACGAATACTATGTTCCGCGCTCCCTTTCTGAAAAGATTGTGCCGGGGGTTCGTGTTCGTGTTGGCTTTGGTCGGGGAACAAGACGTACGGAAGGTATAGTTCTGGACGTCCATGATTTTTCGGGTAATTCTGAAAAAAAGCTGAAGCCCGTTGCTGAAATTATTGATGAAACCCCTGTCCTTGACGAAAAGCTTATAAAGCTTGCCCTTTGGCTTCGTGAACAGTGCTTCTGTACCTTTTTTGACATTGCAAAGACTATGTTGCCGTCCGGCGTTCTGCATAAGTTTGAAACTGCATATGTTGTCAAACCCTCATTTTCAGAAGCTGAAGCATTCAGTTGCATTTCAGACGTTGAAAACGGTAAGGAAATACTTACATGTATTTTAAACTCTCAGAATGCATGCAGGAAAAGTGTTTTGGATGAGCTTTTCGGAGAAAAGCAAGTTAAAAAAGTTGTTGATGAGCTTATCAGAGAAGGTCACGTCTCGATTTATGAATACAGCAGTCAAAAAATATCGGACAGGACCGAAAGGCTTGTCCGACTTGGTGTATCACAAGGAAATTTGGCTGAGTACATCAAAAAAAAGAAGCCGAAGCCGTCTGCATGCGAAGCTCTTGCATTGCTTTCAGACCTTGAGGCTGTTTCTGTAAAAGAACTCTCGTATTTTACGGGGGTCACAACAGCTCAGTTGAAAACGCTTGAAAAAAACGGAATAATAAGTTTTGAAAATATCGAAGTTTACCGTCGTCCCCGTCCTTCTAATATAGACAGAGTAAAGCGCATTTCCTTGAATGAAAAACAGGAAGAGGTATACAAGGGTATATCAAGCCTTCTCGGAAGCGGGCCGGCATGTGCGTTGCTTCACGGTGTTACCGGAAGCGGAAAAACATCAATATACTTTAAACTCATTGAACGTGTGATTTCAGACGGAAAAACCGCAATATTGCTTGTACCTGAAATATCTCTTACACCGCAGCTGCTCTCGCAGGTGTACAGCTATTTCGGTGAGCGTACCGCTGTTATGCACAGCGCTTTGTCTGTAGGTGAACGCTACGATGAATGGAAGCGCATAAAAAAAGGTGAGGTTGATGTTGTTGTAGGAACTCGCTCTGCTGTCTTCTCGCCGCTTTCAAATATAGGCATAATTATAATAGACGAAGAACAGGAAGATACATATAAGTCCTCGTCAAATCCCAGATACCATGCCAGAGAAGCGGCTAAGTTCCGGTGCGTAAGTGAGTCGGCGCTTCTGCTTCTCGGCTCTGCTACGCCTTCTGTTGAGAGTATGTATTACGCAAAAGAGGGAAAATATAAGCTTTATGAACTGCCGGAGCGGTTTAATCAGAGACCGCTTCCGCAGGTAATTATTTCCGATTTGAAGAAAACTCTTTTGTCCGGAAAGGACAGAGTTATAGGAAACGAGCTTTATACCGAAATTGCAAAGAATATAGAAAACAAAGAACAGACAATTCTGTTTCTCAACAGACGCGGTGCAAGTAAATATGCAGTTTGCGATGTGTGCGGCGAGGTTCCGGGGTGTCCGAATTGTAGTGTACCGCTTGTCTATCATTCAAAAAACTCCCGTTTTATGTGTCACCATTGCGGATATTCGGAATCGGCACTTTCTTCGTGTAAAGCATGCGGAGGGAACATTAAGTTTGTTGGGTTTGGAACTCAGCGTGTTGAGGAGGAACTTAAAGAGCTTTTTGGTGGCATAGAGATTGTCCGTATGGATGCGGACACTACATCGGGAAAATCGTCACACGAACAGCTTCTGAATAAGTTTAAAGACAGCAACATTCCGATACTGCTCGGCACGCAGATGATAACAAAGGGGCTTGACTTTGAAAACGTAACTTTGGTCGGTGTTTTATCTGCCGATCAGGCGATATATAACGACGGCTTCAAGGCTGCTGAAAATGCCTTTTCTCTGATTACGCAGGTTGTCGGAAGGGCAGGACGTGGCGGCAAAACGGGAAGAGCTGTGATACAGACGTATTCGCCGGGAAATATGCTTATAAAAGCAGCATCCCTGCAGGACTATAACAGCTTTTATGAGAACGAAATAGAGCTGCGGCGTATAAGATGTCTTCCTCCTTTTTCGGACTTTTTTACATTGACTGTCTTCTCAGAAAAAGAGCTGGACGCTCTTCGTGTTTGCAGTGAGCTCAAGGAGAAGGCGAGCTTTGTGCTCGGAAATGAGTATAGTGATATTTCCGCACGAATACTCGGTCCGTCACCTGCAGCAATAGTCAAGTTGAACGGAAAATATCGGTATAAGGTTATTCTATGTACAGAGAATAACAAGCGTTCAAGAGATTTGGTTTCAAGATTAGTGCGTGACTTTATGTCCGATAAACGATATAAGGGAATAAGTATTGTTCCCGATACAAATTCAGTTGATTTTTAGGAGTGATAACAATGGCATTGAGAAACATAGTAAAAGACGGAGACCCCATTTTAAGAAAAAAGTGCCGTCCCGTAACAGATTTTAATGAACGACTTCATGTGTTATTGGATGATATGAAAGATACGCTGATATATGCAAACGGTGCAGGTCTTGCCGCACCGCAGGTCGGCATTATGAGAAGAGTCGCCATAGTGAGCGTTGATGAGGATTATTTTGAACTTATAAATCCTGAAATTATAAAGACCGAAGGGGAAGAAACAAGCCCCGAGGGTTGCCTCAGCATTCCCGGAGTTTGCGGAACCGTAAGCAGACCGTATAAGGTAACTGTAAAAGCTCAGGATCGCTTCGGCAAGGAGTTTACAGCTAAAGGTGAAGGTCTTTTAGCTCGTGCATTCTGCCATGAGATAGACCATCTCGACGGCATTTTGTTCAAAGATAAAATTATCGAATACTACGAAGAGGACTAAGTAATGAAGATTTTGTACATGGGCACACCTGATTTTGCCGTTTTACCGCTCGAAAAATTGATAAAAGACGGACATGAAATTGTGGGTGTCGTAACACGCGAGGATAAACCGAAGGGTAGAGGGATGAAGGTGTCAATGACCCCTGTAAAGGAGTTTGCATTAACACAAGGTCTTCGGGTTTTTCAACCGCAATCATTGAAGGACGAGGCTATAATGCCACTGCTTTGTGAGCTTACTCCCGATTTGATAGTAGTTGTGGCATACGGAAAGCTTCTTCCTCGCTATATTCTCGACTTTCCGAAGTACGGATGTATAAATCTTCACGGGTCGTTGCTCCCGAAATACAGGGGTTCTGCGCCTATTCAGCATGCAGTTTTAAACGGCGACAAGATCACCGGCGTTACAACAATGCTTATGAATGAGGGGATGGATACCGGCGACATTCTTTTGAAAAAAGAACTTGTGATTGAAGAAAACGATACATCTGAAAGTGTTTTTGATAAGCTGTCTGCCATAGGTTCAGAGCTTCTTTCCGAAACCGTAAAAGCCCTTGCGGACGGAACGGTTACGCCGGTTCCTCAGGATGAGAGCGAGGCAACATATGCACCACCTATAAGGAAAGATGATGCAAAAATTTCCTGGGATATGTCTTCGGATAAAATATTAAACTTAATTCGTGGAAGTTATTCATGGCCTATTGCGTATACTGACAGTGACATCGGAAGAATAAAGATTTATGAAGCATGTATGTGCGATGCACATGGCACTCCCGGCGAGGTAATCGGTTTAAATGATGACGGGCTGTGTGTAGCAACTGCAGACAGCAGTATTTCGATTATGCGTTTTCAGGTCGAAAGCGGAAAACGCATGGCGCCGGCTGATTATTTCAGAGGTCATCAGAGTATAGAAGGAACATTCTTTAAATGATTGAAGGGTAATTGATATGGGATTTGCTTATTTTTACGGAATTGATATCACATATATAGTTTTAGTTTTGCCTGTTGTTATTTTTGCAATGATTATGCAGGCGAGAGTCAATAGTGTGTTTAAGAAGTATTCTTCGCAGCGTTGCATGTGTAATATGTCCGGTGAGCAGGTGGCGAAACGCGTGCTTTTTTCATTTGGTATCTCCAATGTAAAGGTTGAGCGCGTAAGGGGAAACCTTACAGACCATTATGACCCGAAAGCAAATGTTATAAGACTGTCTGATTCCGTATATGATTCGTGTTCTGTTGCCGCTGCAGGAGTTGCCGCCCATGAATGCGGACATGCCATGCAGTACGCAGAGGGCTACGGCCCGATAAAGCTCAGAAACGCAATCATCCCCGTTTGTCAGTTTGGATCATCTCTTTCAACCCCGCTCATTCTTATCGGCTTCTTTCTTTCGTGGCAGCCGCTTGTTGATATAGGAATCGTCTTTTTTGCATTGGCGGCTTTTTTTCAGCTTGTTACATTACCTGTTGAATTCAATGCATCGAGAAGAGCTTTGCTTGTTCTCAGCGATGCAGGAATTTTAGGAGACGATGAAAAATCGTCTGCAAGAAAGGTACTGAGTGCAGCTGCTATGACATATGTTGCAGCTCTTGCCGTTTCACTTGTTCAGCTTATACGGCTCGTTCTTATATTCGGAGGAGGAAGACGAAGAGATTGAAAAATGCGAGAGATATTGCGGTTGATGCGCTGACAGCCTTCAGAAAAAGACAAGCCTGGTCTGACGGTTTTTTGAGAAATGAGATACGTGCAAACGAGTTGTCCGGAAGAGATGCAGCCCTTGCAACAGAGCTTGTCAACGGGGTTTTGCAGAATATGTTCCTTTTGGATTTCTATATTTCAAAGTTTTCTTCGATAAGATTAAATAAGATATCTCCGGGAATACTCGATATCATTCGTTTGTCTGTTTATCAGATTTTGTTTCTGGACAGAATCCCTGATTCCGCAGCTGTAAATGATGCTGTAAACCGTGCAAAGCGCAGCAATAAAAGAGCTGCGGGGTTTGTAAATGCAATTACGAGAAAAATCTCGGCATCAAAAGACTGCCTTCCTGAAATTACCGGTAGTTTTTCTGAAGTTCTTTCTGTAAAATACAGTCATCCGGTATGGATGGTTGATGAGCTGATAAATATATACGGAAGAGAAGAAACAGAGCACATTCTTTCGTCTGACAATGAAAGAAGCAGAACGGTTATAAGGATTAACACCCTAAAGACTACATATGAAAAGCTTTGTGATTTTGTTTCGGACGAAAACACGCAGTTAGAAAAGGGGCTTGTTGAAAATTCGGCTTATATAAGGTTTTCGGGTGCGCTTGACAAAAATGAAGCTTTTGCAAGAGGTCTTTTCCATGTACAGGACAGTGCAAGTCAGATTGCGGCACTCACACTCGCACCGAAGGAAAATACAAGAGTTCTTGATGCCTGTGCCGCTCCCGGCGGAAAATCCTTTCTTTTAGCACAGCTTATGAAAAATACGGGCAAGATAATTTCATGTGACATACACGAACACAAGCTTCCGCTTATATCCGACGGTGCAAAACGGTTGGGTATTGATACGATAACTCCGAGAGTTTGTGATGCATCGCAATTTTTGCCGGAATTTGAAGAAAAATTTGATTATATTCTTGCAGATGTTCCGTGTTCAGGACTCGGAATCATAAGAAAAAAGCCGGATATAAGATATAAGAAGCAAGAGGACATAATCGAACTTCCTGATATTCAATTTAAAATTCTCAGCAACTTGTCAAGGTATTTAAAGAAGGGCGGAACACTTCTTTACTCAACATGCACTATTCTGCCTCGTGAGAATAATGAAGTAATTGCACGTTTTCTGAAAAATAACGGCGAGTTTTATGAAGAAAAAGAGTATATGGATATACCGTGTAAGTCAAACGACTTCGGCATAACTCTTCTTCCTTATATAAGCAATACAGACGGGTTTTATATCTGCAAACTCCGGAGGAAAAAATGACAGATATTCTATCAATGACATTTGATGAATTAACAAAATACGTAATAGGAAAAGGACATCCGAAATTCCGAGCGCAACAGATATTTTTATGGCTGCATAAAGGAATTTCTTCCTTTGATGAAATGAAGAACATTCCGAAGTCGCTTCAGACAGAGCTTAGTGAGAGCTGCTGTATAAATTTTGCAGAACGTGTAAGATGTCAGATATCAAAGCAGGATGAAACGAGAAAATATTTACTAAAGTTTTTGGACGGAAACTGTGTTGAGGCTGTGTTTATGAAATACAATCACGGGAACACGGTATGTATTTCCACTCAGGTGGGATGCAGGATGGGGTGTACATTCTGTGCTTCTACAAAAAACGGGCTTGTCCGGAATTTGCTTCCGTCAGAAATGCTTGCAGAGCTTTTTGCAATAATAAAAGACACCGGAGAAAAAATATCAAATATTGTTCTTATGGGTAGCGGAGAGCCTCTGGATAATTATGATAACGTGATAAAGTTTTTATCTCTCGTCAATGATGAGCGTGGTCTTAACATAGGTCTTCGTCACATTTCACTCTCAACCTGCGGTCTGTGTGATAAAATAGAAAGGCTCGCAAAAGAAAATTTACCGATAACCTTATCTGTTTCACTGCATGCTCCGACTGATGAGGCAAGAAGTGCAATTATGCCGGTAAACAAAGCTTACGGTGTCAAACGCCTTATCGGCACATGCAAAGCATATTTTGAACAGACGTCAAGACGAATTTCGTTTGAATATACAATGATTGACGGAAAAACCGACACCTTATCACAAGCCAAGGAGCTTTCTGAGTTACTTTCGGGTTTTCCGTGTCATATAAATCTGATTCCGCTTAATAAAATCAGCGAAGGCGACCTTATGCCGAGCAGTCACGAGTCGATACAGAAGTTTAAAGCATGTCTTGAAAAGAGTGGGCTTACGGTTACGGTAAGACGCAGTCTCGGAAGTGACATTGATGCGGCTTGCGGACAGCTTCGACAGAACTATATTAAAAACTGAGATTTCGGCTATTCCGTCAGCCGTGAAAGACGGGATTCGCGTAGTATTCGCGTATTATGGAGATATATTATGTTTGCTTGGGGACAATCCGATATAGGCAAAGCAAGAAAGGATAATCAGGATTCTTTTGCATACAGTGTTTCAGATTCAAAAAAGCTTGCATTTGCAGTCGTATGTGACGGAATGGGAGGCGCGGCTGCAGGAAACATCGCAAGCCGTCTTGCTTTAGAAGAATTCACAGAGCACATAAGAAGCGCTGATTATAAAAATCCGTCCAACGAACAGCTATGCGCTTTGCTTGAAACCGCTGTTGAATCTGCAAATTCAGCCGTACACGAAAAGGCGTTGTCAGGGCGCGAGTTCCACGGCATGGGGACAACTCTTGTTGCGGTTGTATCTACAAACACCAAAACGGCAGTAATCAATATTGGCGACAGCCGTGCTTATAAGATAAATGCAGACGGCATTTCAAAAATCACACGGGATCACTCACTTGTTGAGGATATGGTTCGTATGGGCGAGCTTACCGAAGAACAGGCACAGGAGCATCCCGGCAAAAATCTTATAACAAGAGCTGTCGGTACTGACAGTACGGTTTCGGGAGATGTTTTTTTCCCGGACATAAAACCCGGTGAGTATATTTTACTTTGTTCGGACGGGCTTACAAACCTTGTAACAGAACAGGAAATACTGTATGAGGTTATGTACGGTGAAAATTCTGATTGTTGCTCAAGGCTTATCGATATAGCGAATGACCGGGGCGGATACGACAACATTACAGTTGTCTTGCTTTCGTTTTGATGAAGGGGGAGAGTTTCAATGAATGATAAATACATAGGAAAACTTCTTGATAACAGATACGAGATTCTGCAGGTAATAGGTACGGGCGGAATGGCGGTTGTATATAAAGCACTTTGTCACAGATTAAACCGTCATGTTGCAGTAAAAATACTTAAGGACGAATATGCGAAGGACGAAGAGTTCAGAAACAGATTCCATGCAGAAAGCCATGCAGTAGCTATGCTTTCTCATCCGAATATCGTTGCAGTATACGATGTTTCAAGATCAAATTCAATTGAATATATCGTAATGGAGCTTATGGACGGGATGACGCTCAAGCAATATATGGAGCGTAGGGGGACACTTTCACAGAAAGAGTCTGTCCATTTCATAACACAGATTTTAAAAGCACTTTCCCACGCCCATTCCAAAGGAATCATTCACAGAGATATCAAACCGCATAATATCATGCTTTTGCGCGACAGCACGGTTAAGGTTGCAGACTTTGGTATAGCGCGCCTTGAATCTTCTCAGCGCACTGTTACGAGAGAGGCATTCGGCTCGGTTCACTACATAGCGCCGGAGCAGGCAAAGGGAAGCCATATTGATTGCCGTGCCGATATATATTCAACAGGCGTTGTTTTGTATGAAATGCTTACAGGCCGCCTTCCGTACGAAGGAGACACGCCGGTTTCAGTTGCAATCCAGCATATAAACTCTCTTCCGTTAAGTCCGAGAGAAATCAATCCCGATATTCCGGAAGCTCTTGAAAAGATAACAATGAAGGCAATGGCACCATCACTTGCAAAAAGGTATGCTTCAACGGATGAAATGTTGGCAGATCTTGAGGAATACAGAAAAAATCCGCAGGTAAATATTGAGTATGAGCCTCCGGTGAAAAATCCCGAAGATGACACTGAAGCAACAAGAAAGCTTGTTATTCCGTCGGTAGACGAGGTTGAAGATGAACCCGAAGAAAAAAGCCCCTTAAAAGCAAAAATGCCGTTGATCGCTACTGCAGTTGCCGCTACAGTCTTTTTGGTGGGTTTGCTCACTCTTTTGAGCGCATTGTTTGGGTGGGGAGATAAGAAGCCTCAGGAAAAGGTGGAAACTCCCAATGTTCTCGGTATGACAATTGAGGATGCAGCAGAGAGATACCCTGAGTTTGAGATTATAGAGACAAACGAGGATACACGTGAATACAGTGATGAATATGACGAGGGTGAAATAGTAAAACAGCGTCCTCGTGAGGATGAGGTGACCTCTTCAGGCAAAATATATGTAACAATCAGCAAAGGAAAGCGTACAGACAGCGTTGAATTGACTGATCTTACAAATATGAGCGAGGAACAAGCCAAAATACTCCTTGACAGAAAGGGGCTTCAGTATAGGATAGAGACAGAAAATTCAGAGGAGATTGAAGCCGGTAATGTCATAAAAACAGAGCCTTCTGCAGGAGACTCGGTCAGCACAGACGAGGTTGTTACTTTGTATGTAAGCCTCGGAAGTGTAAATAAAAAGGTAACTGTACCCAATTTGCTCGGCTTAACTGAAAATAAGGCTATAGAATCCCTTGTTACATCAAAGCTTCAAAAGGGCAAGATAACGTATGAAAACAGCTCTACAACAGAAAAAGGAATTGTTATTAGTCAGAAGATCGCATCAGGAGAACCACAGGACGAAGGAACTGCGATAGACTTTTCTGTAAGCTTAGGCCCGAAAAAGGCAGAAACACCTTCAACAGACGACAAACCCGTACAGAATGAAGATAAAAACGATGTACCGGCAGTTTCTGCAAGCGGTGATATTAAAATTACAAGGTCAATCAGACTTCCGTCAGAGCCTGAAAGCTTCACCGTAAAAATCACAGTAAACGGAGTTACTCAGTATGAAGAGGCACATAAAGGAACTGACGGCGCAGTTAATGTTACTTTAAAAGGAAAGGGGCAGTCTACAGTCTGCGTTTACATCAACGATGTTCTCAGACAGGAAATACCTATAGACTTTAAGTAATATGAAAGAAGTTTCAACCGGAAGAATAATAAAGGGAATAGGCGGATTTTATTACGTTGACATCGGCAAAGACATTATAACCTGCAGAGCTCGCGGTAAGCTTCGCAAGCTTGGCGAAACTCCTTATGTAGGTGATATTGTTGATATTGATATTCAGAATGACAGCACAGGGTATGTTTTGAATATCCACGAAAGAAAAAATGTTCTCATAAGGCCTCCGATATCAAATATTGACACGATTGTAATTGTTGCTTCAAAAGCGCCTCCGGTAACGGATTCGTATTTCATTGATAAAATATCCGTTATGGCTGTTTTTAAGAATATTGAGGTTTGTATCGTAATCAATAAATGTGATGAGGACAATGGCGACGAGCTTTATGATGTCTATAAAAACAGTGGCATTAAGATATTCAGGGTCAGCGCCAAAAACGGCGACGGAATCGATGAATTCAAGGAATATCTAACAGGCAAGTTAACCGCCTTTACAGGTAATTCCGGAGTGGGAAAGTCTACTCTCATAAACTCGATTATGCCACAGGCGGGTCTTGAAACAGGCGAGATAAATGCAAAAATCGGAAGAGGACGACACACAACACGTCAGGTTGAAATTCTTAAGCTTTCAGACGGAACATGGATTGCAGACACCCCCGGTTTTTCGGTTTTTGACATTGCGGCAAAGGATGAAATAACAACCGATACTTTGCAGGACTTTTTCCCTGAATTTAAAGAATACAAGGATTCGTGTCAATTTGTCGGATGCTCTCATGTCAAAGATTACGGCTGTGCAGTAGTCGATGCTGTAAACTGCGGAAAAATTCAACAGTCAAGATACGAGAGCTACAAACGAATGTTTGAGGAACTGGAGTCGATTCCCAAATACAAATAAAACGGAGATGAAATAATGAAAAAAAACGGCTTTAGTTTGTTGAATTATGCAGGCAGCTTGCTCATTGATCACTTGTTTGCACTGCTGATTTCTCTTGTTATAATCAATGTATTAAACTTTTTTTCAAATGACGGTATACCTGTATTAAGGTTGATTCTTTGTGCCTCTGTTTATTTTGTTATCTGTTATGTTGATTTTTGGCATAAGGGCAATGCTGACAGAAACAGAATCAAGCTCGGCGTTATTCCGAATAATAAAATAAGAGCTGTATTTGCAGGACTTATTGCCGCAATTCCGGGCTTTATGCTTTCGGTTATTGCGCTTCTTACCGAAATCGGTGCAGCTTCTTTTCTGGATGTATTTACCGTTGATATTTTTACAACGTTAAACAGACTGTGGCATCTGCCGCTCGGAACGCTTTATGAGTTTGTTAATACAGCTCCGGTTTTAAATCTTATTATACCTCTTTTTCTTCCGATTGCAGCAGAAATCGGATATATTTGCGGTATGTATGAGATAACTTTAAAAAAGTATTTCATATATACAAACGAGAGCGAAGAGGACTGACGAATACTATTGTAATCTACCCCATAATATTTATGGGGTGATTAAGTGTGAAAAAAAGGGTTATAGACTTGTCTGCCGTTTTTCTGTTTTTAATCTCAATGAGTGTAATGTTCTTTTTTGAGTATAATGGAAGATCAGGGCTTCTTGTTTCGCATTTTGACAGGCGCACAACCGTTGTAATAGATGCCGGTCACGGCGGAGAAGACGGGGGAGCTGTCGGAAGTGAGAATATATTGGAAAAAGACATCAACCTTTCTGTTTCGCATAAGCTTGAACTACTGCTCAATTTTTTGGGAGTAAATACGGATATGACAAGAGCTGATGACAGTTCATTAGGTTCGGAGGATGCAGGCAGTACAAGACAAAGGAAGGTTTCGGATATAAAAAGGCGTGTTGAAAAAATCAACAATACGCCGAGTGCTGTTTTGATAAGTGTACATCAAAACTCCTTTCCGCAGGATAAAAGGTGTAGTGGAGCTCAGGTTTTTTATTCCGAAAATAATATAGGAAGCGAAGCTTTAGCAGAAAACCTTCAGGATGAATTGAAAAACAACCTCAATCCCGATAATAACCGAAAACAAAAGCCCGGAGGTAAAAATATATATTTACTGAATCATGTCAACTGTCCGGCAGTTTTGGTAGAATGCGGATTTATGTCAAATAAAAATGAAATGGAACTTCTCATGTCAGATATGTACAGAACCAAGCTTGCAATTTGTATTGCTTCGGGATTTTTGAATTATGAAAGTGAAGTGAAATAAGATGAAGGCGAAAACAATATATGTGTGTACGGAATGTGGAAACGAAAGCCCCAAATGGAGTGGCAAATGCTTTGCCTGCGGTGCATGGAACACACTTCAGGAAATGAACGTTTCGTCTAAAAAAACTTCAGGTGAACATGTTTCTCGTGAAAGAAAAGGAACGCTTACAACGATAAAAGAAATAAGCGTTGAGGATGAAATCAGATTTGATACCGGCATGGATGAGCTTAACCGAGTTCTCGGAGGAGGCGCGGTTCACGGCTCGCTTGTTCTTGTGGGCGGTGAGCCGGGAATAGGTAAGTCTACAATTCTACTTCAGATTTGTTCGAATTTATGCACTAAAGCCAAGGTGCTTTACATATCAGGCGAAGAATCTTCACGCCAGTTAAAGCTTCGTGCAGAGCGTCTCGGCGTTAACCCTGATAACCTGTACGTTTACGCGGGAACAGATGTTGATGATATTATTTCTGTATGCGAAAATATTAACCCTCAAATTATGATTGTTGACTCTGTTCAGACTGTTTACAAAAGCGACCTTCCGTCCACACCCGGAAGTGTTGCTCAGGTCCGTGAATGTACAATGTCATTTATGGAGCTTGCCAAAGGCAAAAACATAACAGTTTTTGTGGTCGGACATGTAAACAAGGATGGGTTTATAGCCGGGCCTAAGGTCTTGGAGCATATGGTGGACTGTGTGCTTTATTTTGAAGGCGACAAAAACATGTCCTATCGCATACTGCGTGCAGCCAAAAACAGATATGGCTCTACCAATGAAATCGGTGTTTTTGAGATGAGGGATAAGGGGCTTGTTGAAGTGAAAAATCCTTCTGCCGCATTGCTTGACGGCAGACCGATTGATGTTCCGGGCACTTGCGTTGCCTGTGTTATGGAAGGCTCACGTCCGATTCTTGCTGAAATTCAGGCACTTGTTGCGACTACCGCATACGGTACGGCACGGCGTATGAGCTCGGGTATTGACTATAACCGTTCTGCTCTCTTGCTTGCGGTTCTGGAAAAGCGAGCAGGCTTTAAGATGGGCAACTACGATGCATATATCAACGTTGTAGGCGGTCTGAAAATTTCTGAAACAGCGTCTGATCTACCTACATTACTCGCCGTAGCATCGGCGTGCAAGGATAAGCCTTTGCCGTGTGATCTTGCTGCATTTGGTGAAATAGGGCTTACGGGTGAGATTCGTGCAGTTTCTGCAGCACAGCAGCGCTTAAATGAAATCAAGAGACTTGGTTTTAAAACGTGTATTCTTCCGAGGCAGAACGAAAAAGATTTAATTGTTCCGGACGGACTTAACGTTATGTTCGCCAAGAATATACGTGAAGCCATAGCAGCACTCATATAATTTATAAATAAAAATGAAAAAATATGCATATCCCGATTGACTTTAAGGCTCAATCGGGATATTATATGTATAGTGGATTTTTGTATACAAATGAAGAAAACGGAGGATCTGATATGAGCAGAAAAGCAGCACGAGAGGTAGCTGTACATATAGTATATGATTATGGCTTTAACAACGAAATCGGAGAAGAGTCCTTACAACATTTTTTGAGTGAGGAGTTTGCCGAGAGTGTGTCCGGAGACACGGATATATATTCTCAGGTCGGAAAAGGACAGCATAAATATATAGAAACAGTTGTTAAAGGAGTTTCGGAAAAGAGAGAAGAGATTGATGAGCTTATTCGCAAATACTCTGTTGGCTGGAACTTAAACCGCATTTCACGTATCGCCATGGCTGTTATGCGAGTTGCTGTTTTTGAATCGAAATACACCGATGAGGTTTCTGAAAAAATCGCAATCAATGAAGCTGTGGAAATTGCAAAAAAATATGACACGGCAGAAACCGTATCATTTATTAACGGAATTCTCGGAAGTATAGTAAGAGAAGGATAGAAGCTTTATGGCAAAAATATGTACCATAAGTGAGTTGAATGAATATTTAAAAAACATGTTTGACAGTAACCCTAATCTTAACGGGGTATACGTCAAAGGTGAGATTTCCAATTATAAATTTCATTCCTCAGGGCATCATTACATGACGCTTAAAGATGAATCTTCGGTAATTCGGGCCGTTATGTTTAAATTTGATGCATCAAAACTCAAATTCAGACCTGAAAGCGGCATGAAGATTATCGCCAAAGGAAGAGTCAGCGTTTTTCCACGTGACGGTCAGTATCAGCTTTATATTTCCGATATGATTCCTGACGGCGTGGGTGCTCTGTACGTTGCGTTTGAACAGTTAAAAAAACGGCTTTCGGAAGAGGGGCTGTTTGATGCTGAGAAAAAGAAGCCTTTGCCACAGTTTCCGAAAAAAATTGCCGTCATAACATCTCCTACAGGCGCTGCTGTGCGAGATATTCTGCGTATATTAAAATCAAGATTCCCGATGACAGAGGTTGTTGTTTGTCCCGTTCTCGTTCAGGGACCGGATGCTCCCGAAGATATCGCCTCCATGATTTCTTATGTAAATAAGCATAAAATTGCAGACCTCATCATTACCGGTCGCGGTGGAGGTTCGATAGAAGATTTATGGGGCTTTAACGACGAAAGGGTTGCGTATGCAATATATCAATCCGAGATACCGGTTATTTCAGCGGTAGGGCATGAACCGGATGTTACCATTTCTGACTTTGTAGCTGATGTGCGTGCCGCAACTCCGTCAAATGCCGCAGAGCTTGCGGTACGTGATGCAGGTGTTATTAAGCGCAACATAAAAGACTATGAGTTAAGAATATATTCGTCTCTTATAACGAAGCTTAATTCTTACAAAGAAAGCATCAGGACCATCTCTGAAAAAAAGATTATGAAAAGTCCCCAAAACTATTTTCAGGAGAGACGGCTTGTGCTTGATTTCTTGTGTGAAAAGCTTGGAAGCAACACAAGTCTTGCATTGATGAAGTCAAGAGAGCACTTCGCAAGGCTCGTCGCGTCTCTTGATGCAATGAGTCCGTTGAAGGTTCTGTCCAGAGGTTATTCAATCGCCTCCGCAAACGACGGAAGAATCATAAAAAATGTTTCAGATATTAAATCGGGAGAAAAGCTTGATGTTCGTGTAAGTGACGGTACCATAAAATGCACTGTCGATTGAAAGGGAGATAAAAATGACAAAAAAACAGACGTTTGAGGAATCTATCACAAGACTTGAAGAGGTGGTGAAGCTTCTTGAACGAGGAGATGCACCGCTTGATAATGCACTTGCCCTTTTTGAAGAGGGAACAGAGCTTATTAAGGTCTGTTCAAAAATGCTTGATGAAGCAGAACAAAAGGTAACGCTTCTGACAAAAGGCGACGTTCCGTCAGAAACCCCATTTGCTCCGGAGGAAAACTGATGACAAACGAAACTAAATTCGAACAGTATCAGATTCAGATAAATGCTGCTTTAGATGCTGCAATACCGGAAAAAGAGTGTTTATATAAAAGAATTTTCGAGGCAATGAGATACAGCCTTAATGCAGGCGGAAAACGTATACGTCCCGTGCTGGTATTGGAGTTCGCCCGTATTTTCGGCATTTCTGCAGAAAAGGCAATGCCGTTTGCGATTGCTCTTGAAATGATTCACACATACTCACTTATACATGATGATCTTCCGTGTATGGATAATGACGATTTGCGCCGTGGAAAACCCACAAGCCATAAAGCATTTGATGAGGCGACCGCGGTCCTTGCCGGAGATGCATTATTAAATCGTGCGTTCGAACACATACTAAACAATGCCGGAGATATAGACAGCATAACAACCCTTAAAGCTATGCGGTGTCTTGCCGACGCATCGGGTGCCGACGGTATGATAGGCGGACAAATGATTGATATGGAGGGCGAAAACAGAGCTCTCGATATTGAGGAAACAAGGCAGCTTCAGAATTTAAAAACAGGTGCCATAATCAAGGCAGGTGCTCAGATGGGGTGTATTCTCGGTAAGGCGGATGAGGACATGTACATCGCCGCAACAGAGTATGCGGCCAATCTCGGTCTCGCTTTCCAGATTAAGGATGATATACTTAACGTTGAAGGTGACTCGAAAATCATCGGCAAGGATGTCGGAAATGACGAAAAAAGCGGAAAATCAACGTTTGTAAAGCTTCTGGGGCTTGATTTGTGCAAGAAAAGAGTTTCAGAGCTTACGGAAAAGGCTGTTAAGGAGGCAAAGAAACTTCCTGACAGTGAGTTTCTTATATGGCTTGCGTATAACCTTATTTCAAGAGAAAAATAGCTTTGTTTGAATAAAAACAGTTCATATGATATAATAAAACTGTGGGTGCAGTATCCTAGTCAGTTCTGCCAATTCCCAGGACGGGCCTAAAAATCCGTAGAAGGGCATATCGATGAAGTCCCTTGTGCTTGCTTCTCTCGCCCAGATTGGGGTGAGTGCTGGGGGTTAAGGCTTCAGGGCGGCTTATAATGGCATATAATTCTGACCCTGTTGCCGTGGAGACCCGAATACGTGCATATGCCTATACATTCATTGAATTGACGGACTATGTACGTACCGGGAGTAAACCTGCAATGCGGTGCTTGGTATTAGCCTTGTGCTGTGTGCAGAGTAGCCTGCCTTGAGTGGTTTGCGGTGAATAAAAGACTTAAAGCCTGTGAGCTTCGGCCAAAGCAAACGGGTATATTGCTTTTTGAAACCCCTGCTGCAAAAGAGGCTAAGAATTGGTTTGGCTGTTATGGAAATCATCTAGGCTGTTGTGCAGAGGAAGATTTGCAGTGCGGACTAAGTGGTTATCCGGTGCTGCAGCAGGCGACGCTGCAGTACGAGATTTAAAGGGAAACCGCCCTTATTGGCAACAAGGGGTATTTCGTATGGAAATCAAACCGGACCTAAGCCGTAAGTTTACCTTCTTCTGCTGCCCATATTTTACGGAGGTAAGGACAGTGAAAGAATCGGGTGTTGGTTCATCTGATGCTTCAAGAAATAAAAGCACTAAAAAGCCAAAAACGTCGCAGGCTTTATGGGCATTCAAGATGCTTTTGGCAAGTTTTTTCTTATCTGTGCTTTTTAATGCAATTTCAGAAACTGCGTTGAAAAAGGTCAATAACGGTCCGGCGTTTCTGATACTTGCAACCTTTGTTTTTCTCGGAATAATATTTGACATATTCGGCGTAGCCGCAACTACGGCATCCGAAAAGCCGTTTCATGCTATGGCATCCAAAAGAGTACCTTCGGCAAAAGAAGCATTGTGGCTTGTCAAAAACGCAGAAAAGGTGTCAAGCTTCTGTAATGATGTAGTCGGTGATATTTGCGGCATTATGAGCGGTTCCACTGCGGCAATCATTATAGCGACGTTGCCGTTTTCAGGGACAAGGCTCCTTGTTGTATCGGTAGTGATAACCGGGCTTGTAGCAGGTGTTACGGTCGGCGGAAAGGCTTTTGGCAAGAGTGTTGCAATAAGGTTCGGTAATGACATAGTGTTTTTTATGGCCCGGATAATCGGGTTTTTCAAGCGAAAGAAAAAGTAAAATACTTTGGAGATACAGAAATGAATGTATTATCTCAAATCAATAGTCCGGAGGACGTAAAAAAACTGTCTTTGGCGGAGCTGGAGAAGCTTTCCGATGAAATTCGTGAGTTTCTTATCCAAAATGTTTCAAAAACAGGCGGACACCTTGCGTCCAATCTCGGAATCGTTGAAATGACTCTTGCGATACATAAGGTGTTCGACACCTCTTGCGACCGACTTGTTTTTGATGTTGGGCATCAATCTTATGTACATAAGATTTTAACAGGCAGAAAGAATGAATTTGACAATCTGAGGAAGTTTGGCGGAATATCGGGATTTTGCCGTCCGTCTGAGAGTATACATGATGCATGTGTGTCAGGTCATGCTTCAAATTCAGTTTCGATTGCTCTCGGAATGGCTCGGGCAAGAACATTAAAAGATGAAAATTATTCTGTTATATCCGTTATCGGAGACGGAGCTTTGACCGGCGGTATGGCATATGAAGGGCTAAGTGATGCAGGACAGAGTAAAGAGCCTATGATTGTTATTCTCAACGACAATGAAATGTCAATTACCAAAAATGTCGGAGCGATGACAAACTATCTTGCAAAACTGCGACTTAAGCGTAAGTATTTGCATTTTAAAGATGTGTACCGCAGAATAATCAAAAAGAACAAGGTTGGTATAGCGGTTGACAACGCACTTCACGGGATAAAAAAAGCACTGAAAAACATTTTTATTCCGTCTCTGTTTTTTGAGGATATGGGATTTACATATCTCGGTCCGGCTGATGGCCACGACATAAAATATATGATATATCTCTTTGAGCTTGCACGTGATTTGAACCGTCCGGTTGTAATTCATCTTGTAACCACAAAAGGCAAGGGTTATGAGCCGTCGGAGACAAGTCCCGAAATATATCACGGGGTCGGCAAGTTTGATGTAGAAAAAGGCGTCAGTAAATCTGAAAAGAAAGAAACCTTTTCAAGCATTTTCGGAAATGAATTATCGCTGCTTGCAAAGGAAGATAAACGAATTTGTGCAATCACGGCAGCGATGACGTCGGGGGTAGGGCTCGATGCTTTTGCCGATAAATACCCCGACCGCTTTTTTGATGTTGCCATTGCAGAAGAGCATGCAGTCGCTATGGCTGCAGGGCTTTCGTCACAGGGAATGCTTCCTGTTTGCGCTATTTATTCTACCTTCCTTCAGCGTGCATATGATATGTTAATACATGATGTGGCGATATCCTCTCAAAACATTGTTTTTGCTGTTGACAGGGCAGGTCTTGTAGGTGAAGACGGCGAAACACACCACGGTGTTTTTGATGTTTCATATCTTTCCGGTGTTCCCGGTATGAAAATCCTTGCTCCGTCTGACTTTTCGGAACTTCGTTCAATGCTTCGGTATGCACTTGCAAATGAGGGACCGTACGCCATAAGATATCCCCGTGGCGGTGAAGGATCATACAAAGAAAACTCGTTTGAAGATAATGCTTCCGGTGTTCTTCTTGACAGAGGAAATGACGTTACCCTGATTTCGTACGGTACACTTATAAACAATGTGATTCTGGCAGGCAAGCGTGCGTCCGAGGATGGAATCGGCTGTGATATTATAAAGCTTAATATTATCAGCACTCCCGATGAGCAGACAATTCTTGAATCAGCAAGGAAAACGGGTAAGATTATCGTAGCGGAAGATGTCATAGCATCCGGTTCTGTATATGAAAAGGTGTGCACCATGCTCAATAAAAACAATGTCCCGTGTAAGGTTATTGGACTTAACACAGGAAAAGATTTTACGTTGCACGGAGAAATCGACAAGCTGTACGAAAAGCTTTCTCTTGATGTTAACGGCATATATAATGCAATAGTGGAGGCAAATAAAGTTGAGTGAAAAAAAGAAAAGACTTGATGTTCTTCTTACCGAGCGCGGCTTAGTAGCAAGCCGTGAAAAAGCCAAAGCAATTATAATGAGCGGAAACGTTTTTGTTGACGGTCAGAAGGTAGATAAAGCAGGCGATTCTTTTTTACCTGAAGTCAATATAGAAATTCACGGAAATGACAATGCATACGTGAGTCGCGGAGGGCTAAAGATCGAAAAGGCTCTTGATTTTTTTGGTGCTGATGTTGAGGGAAAGATTGCAATAGATGTAGGCGCTTCAACGGGCGGCTTTTCCGACTGTCTTCTCCGTCGTGGAGTAAAGAAACTGTATTCTGTTGATGTAGGATACGGTCAGCTTGCCTGGAATATCCGCAACGATCCCCGTGTTGTTTGCATGGAAAGAACCAATATTCGCTATGTAACGCACAATGAAGTTCCCGATATCATTGAACTTGCAGTAATCGATGTTTCGTTTATATCCTTAAAGCTTGTACTTCCGGCAGTCAGGGCTTTGATGGGGGATACAGGACATGTATATTGCCTTATAAAACCTCAGTTTGAGGCAGGACGTGATAAGGTTGGGAAGAAGGGCGTAGTAAGAGACGCTGCTGTTCATGTTGAAGTTTTGGAAAACTTTATTACAAACGCAAATGACGCAGGATTTTCTGTTTGCGGCATTACTTTTTCGCCCATAACAGGGCCCGAGGGCAACATTGAGTTTTTGGGAAGTCTCTCGTGCGGCACTGATGAAAATAGTGCTATTGATATTAAATCATTGGTTTGCGATGCACATAATTCGCTGAAAGGATAGACCTTATATGAAAAAGGTATTATTGAATCCGAATCCGTTGCGTGATATTGGTTTTGAGTGCACCAAAAAGGTTGTTAAGTTTTTTCAGGACAACGGGGTCAAAACATACATTTCGGATAAAATTGACGGAGCAAATACGACGGGTGCGGAAACTGCTGATTTTGAATCTGTCGCCAAAGAAGCGGATATGATCATTTCTTTTGGTGGAGACGGAACGCTTTTGCATACAGCAAATCAGGTATCTCACTTAGGTGTTCCTGTTTTGGGTATAAACATAGGTCGTATAGGATATATGGCAGAGCTTGAATCAAATGAACTTGAATATTTAAAAAATGTGCTGGTTAGTAATTACTCTGTCGAAGAGCGCATGATGATTGATGTTTCCGTACAGCGAAGCGGCAAGACTGTTTACAAGAAGACCGGGTTAAATGATGCTGTTATACTGAAAACAGGAATTATTATGACAATCGATATGGACATATATGCAGATAATATGTTTATATCTCATTACAGCGGTGACGGAGTCATTGTCGCAACGCCGACCGGTTCGACGGCGTATTCTATGTCTGCAGGCGGTCCGATAATCGACCCAAAATCAAAAAACATCACGATAACTCCGGTTTGTACGCATGCACTGACTGCAAAACCTATAGTTCTTTCGTTTAAGAGAATAATAAATGTAGTACCGCAGAATCCGCAGAATGCGGCAATCGCAGTAAGTGTAGACGGTGATCCGGGATTTGAACTGATGCACGGCGATACACTGACTATAAAAACATCTGACAAGGTTACAAAACTTATTCATGTGAAAAATACAAATTTTTATGATGTTTTGTATGAAAAGCTTTCAGACAGGAGGTTTGATTGATGAAATCAAGAAGACAATCAACGCTTTTAAAACTAATTGAAATGTATGATATTTCTACTCAGTCAGAGCTGACCGAACGTCTCAGTGATGCCGGATTTAACGCTACTCAGGCAACTGTTTCCAGAGATATCAAGGAATTGAGACTCGTAAAGGCGGTAGGCGCAAACGGAAAGAGCAAATATGCCGTTTCTCATTCCACAACCGACTCGGGATTTTCGGAAAAGCTGCTTACTATATTCAGAGAAAGTGTTCTTTCTTATGACAATGCACAGAATATTGTTGTGCTTAAAACTATGCCCGGTCTCGCTTCTGCGGCATGCTCTGCGATAGATTCAATGCAGTCTTCTGATATAGTCGGAACTCTTGCCGGAGATGACACTGCATTTCTCGTTATGCATACGGCAGAATCTGCAAGTGATTTTTGTAAAAGCTTAAGTAAAATGCTTTCGTAATATATTGGGGTGATATGAATGCTGAAACTTCTCCATATAGAGAATGTTGCAGTTATTGAACACTGTGATATTGAGTTTGAAAACGGTTTTAATGTTCTGACCGGTGAAACCGGAGCCGGAAAATCTATTATTATCGACGCAATCGGTGCTGTTTTGGGATATCGTACTTCTCGTGACATTGTTCGCGCAGGAACGCAAAAAGCCGTTGTAAACGCCATTTTTGACGATGATTCAACGGATGTTGCAAATTGGTTAGCCGACAACGGATACGGAGTGCCGAGCGATACGGAAATAATCATTTCGAGAGAAATTTCCGCAGACGGCAAAAGCTCTGCACGGATAAACGGTAAACCGGTAACAACTTCACTCCTCAAGTCATTGGGTATTCTGCTTATCAATATTCTTGGTCAGCACGACAGCCAACAGCTGTTGGATGCAGAGTTTCATCCGCTTTTTATTGACAGATTCGCAGAAAGCTCAGAATACCGCGAAGTATATGACGAGTACCTCAAAACATATACATCACTGTGTGAGAAAAAAAGTGAGTGTAAGCGCTTAAATATCGACGAAACTACAAAGGCAAGGCAAGTGGAAATGCTGAAGTTTCAGATTTCAGAGCTTGAAGCTGCTGATTTAAAAGAGAATGAAGATGTTGAGCTTTCCGAACAGCAAAAGATGATTCGTGAAAGTGCAAAAATTATCGAACGCATTTCTGAAGCATACAGTCTCTTCTGTGGAAGTGACGATGTTCCGGGAATATGTTCCGCTCTGTCATCTGCGTCCAAATCGCTTGTGCAGGTTTCCGATATGTCAGAAAAGCTATCCGGAATATCATCCGCAGCTTCAGAGCTGTACTATTCTTCGGATGATATAGCATCAGAGCTTCGCGATGTACTTGACAGTCTCGACTTTTCCGATGAGGATGCAAACAGGGTAGAAGCACGACTTGATGTAATACATAAACTCAAAAGAAAATACGGAAGCTCTGTTTCTGAAATGCTTCAATATCTTGACAGTATAAAGCAGGAGCTTTCAGAAATTGAGTTTTCCGATGAAAAGGTAAAACAGCTTGATTTTGAAATAAAGAAGCTTGAAGAAAAAGCGTTTGAGCTTGCAGATAAATTATATAAACTCAGAGAAAGTGCTGCAAGAAAATTCGAGGCTCTCATCATGCGTGAACTGTCTGACCTTGATATGAAAAATGCACAGTTTATTGTAAATATAGTACGAACAGAAAATCTGACCGAGCGCGGATTTGACACTGTTGAATTCTTACTTGCCGCAAACCTCGGCGAACCTCCCAAGCCTTTAGAACGAATCGCTTCGGGTGGTGAGCTTTCGAGGATCATGCTCGCAATAAAAAATGCGCTTGATGAAAACGATTATATCAGCACGTTGATTTTTGATGAAATTGATACGGGTGTGAGCGGTCGTGCAGCCCAGAAAATAGCGGAAAAGCTTTATAAGCTTTCTGTAAAAAAACAGGTTCTCTGCGTTACTCATCTGGCTCAGATATCTGCAATGTCCGATGTGCATTTTAAAATTGAAAAGTCTGCAATGAACGGACGTACATATACTGAGGTCACAAAGCTTGATGAGATAGGCAGGGCGCAGGAGCTTGCAAGAATAACAGGCGGCACTTCAATCAGCGAAACTACTTTGAAAAACGCAGAAGAAATGCTTCAGTTCGCCCGAGATCATAAAAAAGAATGTAAAAGTTGAAAAAAGAGAGCATGGTCAATAATAGTCAATAATAGACCATGCTCTCTTTTTAGTTATAAATTGAAAATATTTCATCTGAAATTGTGCAAAAATCTTCAATGGTTAATTCCTCACCGCGCACTGTTGGTTTGTGTCCTGCGGACACCAGAATATTCGTAATTTGTTCTTTGGTGATTTCGTTTTTAAAGTCAGAAAACAAGCTGTTTGCGAGCTGCTTTCTGCGCTGAGCAAAAGATGCTTTAACGACACGGAAAAACATATCTTCAGATTTTGGACAGACAAGAGGTTTTTCTCGCATATTGAGCCGTACAACGGCAGACTGTACTTTGGGTTGGGGAATAAAGCATTCTTTGTCTACGGTGAAGAGGTATTCGGGTTCTGTAAAATACTGTACAAAAACGGTGAAAGCACCGTAGTCCGAAGTTCCGGCTTTAGCGCAAATTCGCAAAGCTACCTCTTTCTGAATCATGGTAGTTATAGAAGTAAAAAGATGAGATCTGATAAGGTGCGAAATGATAGGTGTTGTAATGTAATAGGGAAGGTTTGCACACACCTTCGGAAGATTTCCGTCAAATTCTTGTTTGATGAGTGACGGTAAATCACATTTCATTATGTCGCTGTTTATAACTTTAATATTATCAAAGGAAGAAAGCGTCTCGTTAAGAACGGGTAGAAGCGATTTGTCGATTTCAACCGCAACAACCTTTTTTGCGCAGTATGCAAGCTCGCTTGTCAAGCTGCCGATTCCCGGGCCTATTTCCAGCACACAGTCTTCCTTAGTGATTTCTGACAGCTCTGCGATTTTTTCACAAACAAATCTTTCGGTAAGAAAGTTCTGTCCTAAAGATTTGGAGAAATGGAATCCGTGCCTTTGTAATATGGCTTTTATACTGTTTATTGAAAATAAATCCATAACATAACCTCAAAATATTTTTTTATCATTATACACTTTTTTACCCGAAAGTGCAATATAAATAAAGAGCGGAAGTTTTAAACTCCCGCTCTCATTGATTATTTCAGTATATACACCGTTGCTTTTCGTCTTCCGAAGCTTATACATTCTTTATACGTGTTGAAGAATAAGTCAATCTTATTACCGCGCACACCGGTATCGGCTGCAACGGCAGTTCCGTAACACCAGCTCTTTCCGTCCTGAGAGACGATATAAAGCTTACTGCCAAGAGGGATAACCCTCGGGTCAACCGCAACCAAGCCGACTTTTGCGATTTTTCCCGTTGCCGTGACCTTATCTGAAGTTCTCTCTGTAGTGTATGCCGTGGCAGTCATATTGATTTTTTTAGAATAGTTGAGCTTCTTTCCTGCCCATGTTGTAACAACACCGGAGGTATCAACGGGTTTCGTGCCGTATTCAACTATTTTTGAAACCGGGGCTTTTATAACAGTTTCGCTTATAACCCTTCTGCTTGCTTCGATGCCGTTTCTGTATTCTATTTCATACACGGTTTTTTTGCTGCCGTCAACGCCTGCCTGCAAAACTTTTGATGTCCCCTTGGTCATGGTCGCTACAGGCTTTTTTTCTGTTGGAAAGGGGAGTGCTGTAGTTTCTTCGACCACGCTTTTTGTAACTCGTATAATTTCTACATTCATACCGTCTGAAACAGAGGTAGTTAACGGAAGTGAGACTATATCGTTATCTTCGACTGTTATGTTGTTTTCAGAAAGAAGCTCTGAAAGGGGGATTTCTTTTTCAGAATAGAGCACAGAAGCCGTGCCGCCCACGGTCATATTGATTTTCATCTTGGGATATATATATATTTCAGCTACACCGAACTCATTTTCCTCAGGTACATGAATATATTCGGATTCATCAATTACAATTCCGAGCTCTGCTATAACCTCGTCTGTTCCTTTTACAGTGCTGTTTAAAACTCTTGTTTCGTTACCATCATAAACGATATAGGTTTTTGTCGTTGAAACAGAAGCCGCAATACATAAAAAGGCTATGACGAGAACTAAAGGAATAATAACCGAGCGCTTGACTGCAGAAAATAAAAAGCTGAATTTATTTTTTTCTTTAACTTCAGTCATTTTTAACCTCCTTATAATGATACAAACAGATTATTAAAAGTATATGCTGTTTTGTTTTTAAAATTACATATTTTACCTAAAAAGTTTCATAATTTTTATTTATTGTAACCGATTGTAACTATTTTGTCAAGCAAAACATATTTTTAAAGTCTCGGAAAAAGAAAAAAGCTCTGCATTTTGCAGAGCTCAGCGTGTCGATAAACCTATCGACACGCTGGAGACTGTCCAAAAAGGTGTGAGATTACCCGAATGGAACCCGAAGGTGTATATGTATACTCCGAGAGGTGACATTCGGGCAAAATAAGCGGAAAATCCCTTGAAGTTCGA
>JAFQSU010000015.1 GCA_017409405.1 Oscillospiraceae bacterium
CAGCGAAGTTGTCTTCACGCTTCTCAAGGCCTTCGCCCTTTTCAAAGCGGATGAACTTTGTGATTTTGATTTCGCCGCCGAGCTCTTTTGCAACATTTGCAACGTGCTGTGCAACGGAAATCTTATCGCCCTGAACATACTCCTGCTCGAGGAGGCAGTTCTCAGCATAGAACTTCTTGATACGACCCATGACCATCTTTTCGGCAACAGCCTGCGGCTTGCCTTCGTTCATAGCCTGTGCTGTAAGGATTTCTTTTTCCTTAGCAAGAACATCTTCCGGAACCTCAGAGCTTGTGAGCCATGACGGGCTCATAGCAGCAATCTGCATCGCAACACCGCGACCGAGAGCAGTTACTTCATCGTTGCCCTTAAGATTATCGGAAACTTCCATGTTGATGAGAACGCCGATCTTACCGCCCATGTGCATGTAAGTGACGTTTACGCCACCTTCGCAAACAGCGAAGCGACGAATCTTGATGTTTTCGCCGATTGTGAGAACCTTCTCCTGAAGAGCCTCAGCGACAGTCATATCAGAACCTGCACACTTGCAAGCAGCAAGTGCATCAACGTCTGCCGGCTTGTTTGCAAGAATTGTTTCTGCAACGTCTGCAGCAAACTTCTGGAAGTCTGCGTTCTTTGCAACGAAGTCTGTTTCACTGTTGATTTCAACAACAACGCCTGCATCTGCAGTAGCTGTGCCGTAAACCATACCCTCAGCAGCAATACGGCCTGCCTTCTTTGCAGCAGCAGCAAGACCCTTCTCGCGGAGGAATTCCATTGCCTTTTCCATATCGCCGTCGGACGATGCAAGAGCCTTCTTGCAGTCCATCATACCTGCACCCGTGGATTCACGAAGTGCCTTAACATCAGCAGCTGTAAAAGCCATAATGTAACACTCTCCTTATATATTAAAATTATTCCTGCTCTGCAGTAGCTTCTTCTGCCTGAACTTCTTCAGCCGAAGCCTCTGCAACATCCTCAACCTGCTCGCCTGAACGTGCTTCGATAACAGCGTTTGCGATAGTCTGAGAAATGAGCTTTATTGCACGGATAGCATCGTCGTTGCCCGGGATGACGTAGTCAACTTCTTCCGGATCGCAGTTTGTATCAACGATAGCGATAACCGGGATACCGAGTCTGCGTGCTTCAGCAATAGCATTGCGCTCCTTGCGCGGGTCAACAATGAACATTGCGCCCGGGAGCTTGTTCATCTCCTTAACACCGCCGAGATACTTTTCAAGCTTTGCAATCTCAGCCTGGAGCTTGATTACTTCTTTCTTGAGGAGAAGGTCGAAGGTGCCGTCTTCCTGCATCTTCTTGAGCTGGTTGAGACGGTCGATACGGCGACGCATTGTCTTGAAGTTTGTGAGCATGCCGCCGAGCCAACGTGCATTTACATAGTACATGCCTACGCGCTCTGCTTCTTCCTTAATAGCCTCCTGTGCCTGCTTCTTTGTGCCTACGAAGAGAATGCTCTTGCCCTCTGCTGCGATATCGCGAGCGAAGAAATAAGCCTCTTCGAGCTTCTTAACGGTCTTCTGCAAGTCGATGATGTAGATACCGTTACGCTCCGTGAAGATGTACGGAGCCATTTTGGGGTTCCAGCGTCTTGTCTGATGTCCGAAGTGAACACCTGCCTCAAGAAGCTGCTTCATTGAGATTACCTGTGACATTTTGTTGTCCTCCTTCTGTTTTAACCGCCACATCAATCATTCTTACCCGCCATCTTTCGACACAGCAGCGCGAAAGTCATGATGTGTGAGTTTTTTACCGAAATATACTATCACGTTTCGGAAGATTTTGCAAGCCTTTTTTTATATTTTTCTCATTTATTTTGAAAAAATCCCCTGTTTTCTGTTTTGATACTGCGGTTCAATCACATTATCCACTAAAATCAAGTCATCACCTATTCGCTTTATTGACTCCCACGGGATTATTATATCGTCGTTTTTTGAAAACAGCGATGAAAACTTACTGCTGCAATGCACAATAAGAGATACAATTCTTCCGCACGCACAGTCCACCTCGACATCATTTACAAAGCCGTACCTTGTACCGTCGCATATATTTATGACCTCTTTACAGCTCAGCTCCGTTATCCTGCTTCTCATAAAAAACACCCTCCTGTTACAAATTATGAGATTTTTTGATGGCTTTTTTAAAAATTTATGGTATACTATATAATGATATGCTTTTTACTTGGAGGTGTTTCACTTGAATCAACAAAATAATTCCGAAAACAGTAAAAGTACGAAAAGCAAATTTTTCAAATCTAATACTTGGCTTATTCTACGGACGGCTTTGCATATTTTCGCATGTTCATTTGTCATTTGCATGACCGTCTTCATATGCTACATGCTCTCCCTTGATTCGAAGGTCGACATTGAGGTTGAGGCTATGAAGCTCAACTACTCATCCATTGTCTATTATCTTGACGAGGATGGAAATGAACATGAATTTGAGCGGCTGTATGATTCACAGAATCGAACATGGGTCAATCTTGAGGATATGCCGAAGCACTTAAAGGATGCCGCAATTGCCATCGAGGACCACCGCTTCGAAAAGCACAACGGCGTTGACTGGACAAGAACGCTGTCTGCAAGCGTAAACCTGTTTTTTAAATTCAAGAGCGATTACGGTGCATCCACCATCACACAGCAGCTGGTAAAGAATCTTACCGGAGACAATCAGGACTCCGTAAAGCGAAAGCTCCAGGAAATCATGCGTGCGCTTTATCTCGAGCGGCACTATGACAAGGATACAATTATAGAAATGTATCTCAACACCATTTATCTCGGCGAAGGCTGTTACGGTGTCGGCACTGCGGCACAGGCTTATTACGGCAAGGATGTATCCGAGCTTACGCTTGCAGAATCTGCCGCACTTGTCGGTATAACAAATCTTCCTACATATTATAATCCGTACATCAATCCCGAAAACAACAAAACACGCAGAGTAAATATCATCAACCGCATGTATGAGCTCGACATGATTTCAGAGGAAGAATGCACATCTGCAAAAAGCGAGGAAATTGTATTCAACACCGAAAAGAGAAATGATGCCTCTGCAAACGTTCAGTCGTATTTTGTAGACCAGATTATTGAAGACCTTGTTGATGATCTTGTAGAAGAATGCGGCTATTCGGAAAATGTTGCGCTTCGTACAATATATTCCGGCGGACTGAAAATATACGCTACCGTTGACCCGAAAATCCAAAAGGCAATGGATGATGTTTTTGAAGATAGCAGCGCATTCCCGAAATACAGCGGCAACGTACAGCCCGAATGTGCCATGATTATGCTCGACCCGTTCACCGGCGATATTGTCGGTATGAGAGGCGGACGCGGTGAAAAAAGTGCTGCGAGAATCCTCAACCGTGCCACTCAGACGAAGCGTCCTCCCGGCTCATCAATCAAGCCGATTTCCGTATACGCACCGGCTATTGAATACGGGCTTATCACTCCCCTGTCGGTCGAGGATGATGCCCCGATTCAGGTTCTTAACAACTCCGCTTATCCGAAAAACGAAACACGTGAATATTCGGGACGCACAACGGTGCTCGAAGGTGTCAAGCAGTCACTCAACACAATTTCTATGAGAACTCTTGAAAAGCTGTCGATAGAACGCTCTTACAATTTCCTTACAGCAAATCTCGGCGTCACATCACTTTCAAAGAAGGGCGACAAAAACCTTGCACCGCTTGCACTCGGTCAGCTTACAAACGGTATAACCGTTCTTGAGATGGCGGCGGCATACGCTCCGTTTGCCAACGGCGGCACATACTATGAGCCGAGAACTTACACCAAGGTCATTGACAGCGACGGTGATATTCTTATAGAAAAGGAATCAAAGCCGGTCAAGGCGATGAGCAAAAAAACCGCAGCTTACATGAGCTACATGCTACAGAACGTTATTACCGGCGGTACCGGAACATATGCAAAGCTTGACCGCGGTATGCCGGCAGCCGCAAAAACCGGTACGTCAAACAACGATGAAGACAGATGGTTTGTAGGATATACTCCATATTATGTAGGTGCGGCGTGGTTCGGTTATGACAAGCCGAAATACATATCAAAATCCCTTTCTCCTGCGCTTACGACATGGAAGCGTGTCATGAACGAGTCGCATAAAGGTCTTGAAGTTAAAAACTTTGAATCCAACAGTGATTTTCAATATGTAAATGTCTGCTCATGCAGTGGGCTTCTTCCGACCGAAAGCTGTCAGCTTGACCCACGCGGAAGCCGTATAGTTGCAGGCTACTTCCACAAGGATGATGTCCCGAAGGGCTCATGTGATGTTCACGTTACCGTTGATATAGACAGTACGACAAACATGCTTGCATCCGAGTTCTGCCCTGCCGAAAACAGAAAAACGGTTGCACTTATGGATATAGACAGATTCTTCCCTCTTGCCGATGTAGTAGTCGGTGATGAACAATATGTACTGCATGACGGAAATGCTCCCGACGGACAGTTCTTCTTCTCCACCGGAGTTGATTCGCCCATGAATTCCGTTTGTACTTCACACACCTACACTCCTCCGGTTGAAGATGAACCCGAAGAAGTTCCGGATGAACCGGTTGATTCGGAAAATTCTGATATCTCTGACGGAACAGACGGAAACGTTGACAGCTCAGAAAACAACTCAGAAGAAGCACAGCTTCCGCCGGAGAACGAACAGACACCAACTATTGAATAGAATTGGAGTTACATTTACCAATATGGAAAAATTCACTTTTTGCGTTCCCACCCTTTTCGGACTGGAAGGAATCGTATCAAAAGAGCTCACTCACATGGGACTTAGCGATGTAAAGGCTGAAAACGGTCGCGTCTTTTTCCGCGGAACCCTTTCCGACATGGCTCTTGCCAACATCTGGCTTCGCACAGGTGAGCGAGTGCTGTTGGTTGTCGGGTCGTTCCGCGCAACTACGTTCACAGAGCTTTTTGAAGGTGTTAAGGCTCTTCCGTGGGAGCACTTCATCCCCAAGGACGGTGCCTTCCCCGTAAAAGGACACAGTTTAAATTCAGCACTTTTTTCTGTCCCCGACTGTCAGAGCATTATAAAAAAAGCTGTAGTAGAGCGACTTAAATCAAAATATTCACTGTCATGGTTTGAAGAAACCGGCAGTAAATATCAGATTCAGTTTTCACTTATGCGTGATGTTGCAACACTCTATCTTGACACAACCGGAGCAGGGCTTCACAAACGAGGCTATCGCGCCGTTGCAGGTGCCGCTCCTCTGCGCGAGACTCTTGCCGCCGCCATGGTTCAATTATCAAAATACCGCGGCCGTGAGTTTTTCTGCGACCCTTTCTGCGGCTCGGGTACCATACTCATAGAGGCGGCGATGATTGCAGAAAACCGTGCCCCCGGGCTTCTCAGGCGTTTTGCAGCAGAAAGCTGGCAGATTTCCCCCAAGAACGATTGGCACTCTCACCGTGAGACTGCGAAAACGAAGATGTTTTTACGCGATTTTGAGCTTTGGGGCGGAGACATCGACGCAGACGCAATTTCACTTGCAAAATCAAATGCAAAAAAGGCAGGCGTTGACCGCTGTATAACATTTGAAACGGCAGATGCTTCACGGTTCAAGCCGAGGCATTCCAAGGGCATTCTCGTAACCAATCCTCCTTACGGAGAGCGGCTTTTGGAGCTTCGCGAGGCTGAACGTATTTACAGCGGCTTCGGCGCATCAATGAAGCATAATCCGGAGTTTTCATCGTACATAATAACCTCACATCCGGAATTTGAACATTTTTACGGCAAAAAAGCCGTAAAACGTCGCAAATTGTATAACGGTATGATTAAATGTGAGCTATACATGTACTATTAAATATTAAAAATTTGTAAAAAGCGCGTTTTCAGGAGCAAAAGCGAGCAATTTAACAAAATTAAGAGCAATCTGGATTTAATTTGAATTTTATCCGGATTACTCTTTTTTTTGACCGTTTTTCGAAAAATATCGATTTGCGGTTTTTTGATTGTTATTCTATTATATACTTATAAGATTTAGCACTCACCCAAAGAGAGTGCTAAAAGAATAAGCTAACTATTTCAGGAGGACATTATTATGAAACTCAAACCACTTGCAGACAGAGTAGTGCTTAAAATGGTAGAAGCAGAAGAAACCACAAAGAGCGGTATCATCCTTACAGCTGCGGCAAAGGAAAAGCCCCAGGTTGCCGAAGTTCTCGCAGTAGGTCCGGGCGGAAATGTAGACGGCAAGGACATCGTTATGCATGTCAAGGTTGGTGATAAAGTAATCACAAGCAAATATTCAGGCACAGAAGTCAAAATTGACGACGAAGAGCTCATCATCGTCCGCCAGAATGACATTCTTGCTGTAGTAGAATAAGTTAATAATATTTTTGATAAAGGAAGGATTCAATCATGTCAAAAGAAATTCTTTTTTCTGAAGATGCCCGTCATGCTTTAGAGCGCGGTATCAATAAGCTTGCAGATACAGTTAAGGTTACGCTCGGTCCTAAGGGCCGCAACGTTGTTCTTGACAAAAAGTTCGGCGCACCGCTTATCACAAACGACGGTGTTACCATTGCTAAAGAAATCGAGCTCGACGACCCGTTTGAAAACATGGGCGCACAGCTTGTAAAGGAAGTTTCCACAAAAACAAACGACGTTGCAGGTGACGGTACAACCACAGCTACACTTCTTGCTCAGGCTATCATCCGTGAGGGTATGAAGAACGTAACTGCAGGTGCTAACCCGATGATTATGAGAAACGGCATCAACGCCGCTGTTGAAGCTGCTGTTACTGCTGTAAAGGCTGCATCACAGAAGGTAAACGGCTATGAAGACATTTCCCGTGTTGCTGCAGTTTCCTCTGCAAACGAAACAATAGGCGCACTTATTGCAGATGCTATGGAAAAGGTTTCTGCAGACGGTGTTATTACAGTTGAAGAGTCCAAGACTGCTGAGACCTACAGCGAAATCGTTGAGGGTATGCAGTTTGACCGCGGCTACATCTCCCCCTACATGGTAACTGACACAGATAAGATGGAAGCTATTATTGACGATGCTTGCGTTCTTATCACAGATAAGAAGATTTCCAACATTCAGGAAATCCTCCCCCTCCTCGAGCAGATTGTTCAGGCAGGTAAGAAGCTCGTTATCATCGCAGAAGACATCGAAGGCGAAGCACTCGCTACACTTCTTGTCAACAAGCTCCGCGGCACATTTACATGCGTTGGTGTCAAGGCTCCCGGCTTTGGTGACAGACGTAAGGAAATGCTTAAGGATATCGCAATCCTCACCGGCGGTACAGTTGTTTCTGATGAGCTCGGTATGGATCTTAAGGAAACAAGCTTTGACATGCTCGGTCACGCACGTCAGATCAAGGTTCAGAAGGAAAACACAATCATCGTTGACGGTGCAGGCGATGCAAACGAAATCAAGGCTCGTGTCGGTCAGATTCGCTCACAGATTGAGTCTACCACATCCGACTTTGACCGTGAAAAGCTTCAGGAGCGTCTTGCAAAGCTTTCCGGCGGCGTAGCAGTTATCAAGGTTGGTGCTGCAACCGAAGTTGAAATGAAGGAAAAGAAGCTCCGCATTGAGGACGCTCTTAACGCTACACGCGCAGCTGTCGAAGAAGGTATTGTTGCAGGCGGCGGTACAGTATTTGTAAATGCTATCTCCGCTGTTGAAAAGCTTATTTCAAAGACTGAGGGTGACGAGCGCACAGGTGTTCGCATCATTGCCAAAGCTCTTGAAGAGCCGGTACGTCAGATTGCTGCAAACGCAGGTATCGACGGCTCCATCGTTCTTGACAAGATAAAGAACAGCCGCAGAACAGGCTATGGCTTTGACGCTCTTTCAAACAAGTACTGCGATATGATTAAGGCAGGTATCGTTGATCCGGCTAAGGTTACACGCAGTGCACTTGAAAATGCTGCATCTATCGCTTCCATGGTTCTCACAACAGAAAGCATTGTTGCTGAAAAGAAGGAAGCTGCTCCTGCTCCTGCAATGCCGGGCGGCATGGGTGACGGCGGTATGGGAATGTACTAATCCCCTACCTCATAACGAAACAAAAATGACTTGCGATTTTCTCGCAAGTCATTTTTCATTATATATAGAGTTTTATTTCCATGCGGTATTGCTTTCTTTTTTCTTATCACGGGTCATCAGGGTATACAGAGCTTCTTTGGGGTCTGCGTTTTCAAACAGCATCTTGTATACCTCCTGTGTAATCGGCATTTCAATATTGACACGTCGGGCAAGCTCGACTGCAGACTGAGTAGCATAATACCCTTCAACTACTGCGCCGATTTTTTCTATCGCCTTGTCTGTGCCTGTCCCCTGTCCTATAAGTATACCTGCGCGACGGTTTCTTGAATGCATTGACATGCACGTAACAATTAAATCGCCAAGTCCTGCAAGACCTGCGAAGGTTTCTTCTTTTCCGCCGAGAGCAATGCCGAGACGCACCATCTCCGCAAGACCGCGTGTCATAAGTGCGGCTTTTGTATTGTCTCCGAGTCCGAGACCGTCGCAGACACCTGCGGCAAGTGCCATGACATTTTTAAGTGCGGCGCCAAGCTCGACACCGACAATATCATCAGTTATATAAACTCTGAAGTTTTCGTTCATGAAAACATCCTGAACGGTTTCTGCCGCTTTTTTTGAACGTGATGTTGCAATGATTGCAGTCGGAACACCTCGTCCAACCTCTTCAGCATGCGAGGGACCCGAAAGCACTACTATATCGCACGATGCCGAAATTTCTTCTTCGATAACCTCAGAAAGCCGCTTGGAGGTATCCTTTTCTATTCCCTTGGATACGTTGACGACTATATGCTTGTCTGTAATATACTCAGACAGCTTTCTTGCCGTTGTTCGCACTGCAAAAGACGGGACTGCCATAACAACTATATCCGCATCCTTTGCAACGCTTAAATCGTTCGTACACTTCATCCCCTCGGGAAAAAGAACACCGGGAAGAAATGCCCTGTTTTCACGGTCATTGAAAAGCCTTTGATATTCTTTTTCGTCAAACGACCACAAAGCAACTTCACTGCCGGTTTTTGCAAGCATAACGGCAAGAGCAGTGCCCCAGCCGCCACTTCCTATTACAGCAACCTTCATTATAATCACCTCAGAATTTAGTACGTCTATTTTTTAAACTTAAGCTTATTTTCTGTTCCCTCTCTCAACCGCTTTATGTTGGCTCTGTGGAGAAACGTTACAAAAGCGGCAAGAAGGACGCCAAAGCATATATAGAAAATTCCGCCTTTTCCGTAAAACAAAGCAAACAGAACGGGTACAGACCAGACTGCTATTATTGAACCGAGCGAAACAAATTTTGAAATCGCAACTATTATTACAAACAGCGTTACCGCAATGATGCACACTCTGAAGTCTATGCAACCGACCACGGCGGCCGTTGTGAGCACGCCTTTACCGCCCCGGAAGCCGAAAAAGACCGGGAACGTATGTCCGAGGACGCAGAAAATGCTTGCCAGAATTTCAGGCAGCTGCCCGAAGGACGCGCCCATAATGGGTTTTGCAAGCAGAACAGCCGCAACACCCTTTAAAATATCACCGAGAATAACAAGAAGTGTCTTTTTCATCCCCATAACGCGGAGTGAATTGGTACTCCCTGCATTTCCGCTGCCGAAATCTCTTATATCCTTCTTTAAGGTAAGTTTTGAAATGATAATCGAAAAATTCAGACTTCCCAGAAGATAAGCCAAAATTATAACCACTGCATATCTTACTGCTGCTTCCATATTAACCGTTCTCTCCCTTTTGACGTATAACTACACGAATGGGTGTCCCCTCAAAGCCGAACACTTCACGGAGCTTATTCTCAAGATAGCGTCTGTAAGAAAAATGGAAAAGCTTTGCATCGTTACAGAACATAATGAAGTTCGGTGGGCAAACGCCCGTCTGTGTTATATAATACACCTTAAGACGCTTTCCTCTGTCAGTAGGCGGCTGAACCCTTGCAACCGCATCTGCAAGAACGTTGTTGAGCATACCGGTTGTGATGCGCTTACAGCTTTCTGCATATACGCTGTTTATGAGCTCAAACAGCTTACCTACTCTCTGTCCGGTTTTTGCGGAAATGAATAAAATCGGTGCATATGTCATGTACGCAAGGTCCTTACGGATTTTATCCTCTTCCTTTTTCAGAGTTTTATCGTCTTTTTCTACAAGGTCCCATTTATTGACTACTATGATGCACGCCTTGCCTGCATCGTGGGCAATTCCGGCGACCTTGGTATCCTGCTCAGTAACACCCTCCTGCGCATCTATCATTATAAGACAGACATCGCTTCGCTCTACGGCAAGGGATGCACGAAGTACGGAAAATTTTTCAATATCATCGTCTATTTTTGATTTTTTGCGGATACCTGCCGTGTCTATGAAAACATATTTGCCGTATTCGTTTTCAAAGGATGAATCCACGGCATCGCGCGTTGTTCCTGCCATATCGCTTACAATCACACGTTCTTCACCGAGAATTTTATTGGTAAGCGATGACTTGCCGACATTCGGTTTTCCTATAAGGGCAACCTTGATGCTGTCATCAACGGGAAGTTCTTCGTCGCTGTCCGGAAACAGCTCTATACAACGGTCGAGAAGCTCTCCCGTCCCGTGACCGTGGACAGCTGAAATGGCAATGGGCTCTCCCATACCGAGATTGTAAAACTCATAAAACTCAGCAGGAGGCTCTCCGACGGAGTCGGACTTATTAACAGCAAGAATAACCGGCTTATGTGACTTTAAAAGCATAGCCGCAACCTCATGGTCAGAGGCGGTAACGCCTGTTTTGAGGTCTGTTATAAATACAATAACATCTGCGTTGGCAATAGCTATTTCAGCCTGGTCACGCATGAACATTAAAATTTCGCTGTCTGTACGCGGCTCAATACCGCCGGTATCTACGAGAGTAAAAGTGCGGCCGCTCCACTCGCAATCGGCATAAAGCCTGTCACGGGTAACGCCGGGGGTATCTTCTACTATCGACATTCTTTTACCTATAAGCTTATTGAAAAGCATTGATTTTCCGACGTTGGGACGTCCGACAATCGCAACAACAGGCTTTCCCATCACTTAACCTCCTATCTTCCGAGCATTGCGCAAAGAAGCTTTTCACCGTCATTTTCAACGGGAACAACCTGAACATTGAGTTCTCTCTCAACATCCGCAATGCTTATATCATCCAAAAATACAGTTTCACCCTGACGCAGCATAACATCAGGTATCAAAAGCCGCTTCGCAAGCGGTTTTTCGCGCAAGGTTCTTATAAGGTCTTTGCCGGTAACAAGTCCGGCAACGTCTATCGTATCACCGAAAAATTCATTCCTCACGGCATAAACCTCTGCACTATCTATATTATGGCATTTTTCTTTCAATTCGTCAATCAGTTTTCTTATAAAAGGTGCAGCCGCAACTCCCGTGGCAACCGTGAACCCGTCTATATTATCCGGAATATCGGTATACTCAAGTGCATCGGAAAACTCCTCATGCAGAAGCGTCATAAGTCCGACACCGTTGCCAAGCTGGGGATATCCGTCATAATATCTGTTATCAGGAAGCGAAAGCCCTGCTTTTATATACAGCTCGTCCGCTGCATAAACAACACGTTCACCACGCGAAAGCTTAGCTTTCTCACCAAGCTCATCCACGATGCGGATTGTCTCTATTGCAGCTTCTTTATCCATCGGCTTCAACGGATAAAGGTTTTCTCTGTATTTAGTAATACCGACAGGAACAACCGCAATGCTCTCTATTTTCTCACCCAATGACAGCATATCGGAAATAGATTGAGAAAGAACCTCACCGTCATTTATTCCCGGACACACAACTATCTGACAGTTCAACGATATACCTGCATCGCAAAAGCTGCGCATGATATTCATGCACTCTCCTGCCCTTGGATTGCGAAGCATCCGGCGGCGGATTTCGGGGTCTGTTGCATGAACAGATACATTGACGGGGCTTATGTGCATACGAATCATGCGGTCGATGTCTTCCTCGGAGAGATTTGTAAGCGTGATATAGTTTCCGAGAAGAAATGACATTCTGGCATCGTCATCCTTGAAGTAAAGAGTTTCACGCATCCCCTTGGGCATCTGGTCAACAAAGCAGAACACACACTTGTTTGCACAGTGTTTTGCCTTATCCATAAGGTAGGTTTCAAAGACAAGACCGAGATCCTCGCCCTCATCCTTTTTAATTTTAATTTTCTTTCGTGCAAGTTCAATCTTTAACCGTCTGTCATATGAGTAGAACTTATAATCAAGCACGTCACAAATTTTGTGGCCGTTTATGGAAATAAGTTCATCCCCGGCAACAATACCTGCACGGTATGCCGGACTCCCTTGTTCCACTTCTTTAACATATGCACTCATATCCGCTCACCCCCTGATATAAAAATAGAGGAGGATTTTTCTATCCACCTCTACCCTTTACCGAATTGAGTATTCGTGCGAAATTACTTCGCAGAATCAGCTGCGATAACCTCGCGACCGTTATATGTTCCGCAATTCTTGCAAGCTCTGTGTGAAAGCTTCATTGCTCCGCACTTCGGGCAAGCTCCGATTCCCGGAAGGGAAAGCTTCCAATGTGCGTTGCGGTTCATGTCTCTCCTCGATTTAGAATGTTTTCTCTTTGGTACCGCCATGGGTGACACCTCCTTCGATATATAAACAGTTAAATTTTTATTTAGTCATCAAGCAACTGTGCAAGTATTTCGAGCCTTGGGTCAATCGACTCGACCTTGCAGTTACATGCTTGCTCATTTAAGTTTGCGCCGCAGACCTGGCAAAGACCTTTGCAGTCCTCCGTGCACAAATTTTTGCTGTCAAAGCCCAATATGAACATTGAAACAGCAAGCTCTGAAAGCTCAAGCTCATCTCCCTCGCAGACGATAAAATCGTCTTCATCCTCTTCGTTGTCGAGATGGTCAACGATGCATGACTCAAACCGCACCGAGGTTTTTCGGGAGAATTCTTTTGCGCAACGGTCACATATAAGATCGCGCATACCTTCAACCGTCATTGAGAGAAGAAGGACGTCTGCACGGTTTACGATTTCGCCCGAAACCGTAACGGGAGAAGAAACAGTAGGCTCAACGTCGGAAATGTCCACCGTAAACTCAAACTGTTTTTCGCGCAATGAACCGTCGCGAAGTTGTTTAATGTTAATACACATATCAAACTCCATAACTGTGACATTTTAACGTCACAAAATATATTATACTTGCAAGAACGCGATTTGTCAACCAAAAATATTGAAATTAATCCAGATTTATGTTGTTTTGTATGCAGGTAGCCTTCAATGTGTTTTTCATAAGCATTGTAATGGTCATGGGACCTACCCCGCCGGGAACAGGGGTAATGAACGACGCCTTTTCAGATACCGCTGCATAATCGACATCTCCGCAAAGCTTGCCCTCTGCGTTTCTGTTTATGCCGACATCCATAACAACAGCGCCTTCGGAGACCATATCACCCGTGACAAAGCCGGCTTTACCTACTGCGGCAACAATGATATCCGACTCACGAAGTATCTTTGCAAGGTCCTTTGTTCTTGAATGGCAAATAGTGACCGTAGCGTTTTTATGAAGCAAAAGCATGGACTGAGGCTTGCCGACAATATTTGAGCGTCCGATGACAGCGGCACGTTTGCCCGACACGTCGATTCCGTATTCCTCAAGAAGCGCCATAACGCCTGCCGGAGTACACGGAAGAAAATCAAAGTCCCCCGTCATTATTTTGCCTACATTCTGCGGATGAAATGCATCGACATCCTTATCCGGTCGGATTGCATTTATAACCTTATCCTCCGAGATATGCTTGGGAAGCGGAAGCTGTACAAGAATACCGTTGATATCCTCTTTTGCATTGAGCTTGTCGATAAGAGCAAGAAGCTCAGCCTCCGTTGTTTCTGCAGAAAGTGCATATTCCTCGCTGTATATACCGCACTCTGCACATGCCTTTTTCTTGTTGTTTACATATGTACGGCTTGCAGGGTCATCACCCACAATAACAACGGCAAGACCTGCCTTTATTCCCATAGCACCGAGCTTTGCAACCTTTTCATAAACCTCACCGCGAAGCTTTTTTGAAGTTGCCTTTCCGTCAATTATCACTGCACTCATTTGTATTTACCTCCGTTTTTATCTTTTTGTAATTATATACTAAAACTATTGCCGCAAAAAACGCCGAAGCTATCGCAAGAAGCTGGGACACACGCAGCCCTGTCCCGAAAAGGTAGAGACTGTCGGTACGCATACCTTCTATTATCGCTCTTCCGACACCGTACCACAGCACGTACAGCCAGAACACCTCTCCGCGAAAGCGCAGCTTTTTCGACCAAAAATGAAGAATAACAAAACCGACAGCGTTCCATAACGATTCGTACAAAAAAGTGGGATGGACGCCAACGCCTCCGTTAATTTCCATTCGCCAGAAAAGAGCGGTTTCCGCACCGTGAGCTTCTGCGTTTACGAAGTTACCCCAGCGCCCTATACTCTGCCCTATAAGCAGTCCGAGAGCGCCGATATCGAGAAACCGTACAATGCTTGTGTGTTTTATCCTGCAATAAATAAAAGCTCCGAGAAGAGCCCCAAGAATGGCCCCGTATATTGCAATGCCTCCCTCCCAGATGTAGAACATTCTGACAGGGTTACTGCGGTATAAGTCGAAATTAAAAATTACATAATACGCCCTTGCACAGATTATGGCAAGTGGCACGGCAAACATGAGCATGCCCGTAATATGATCGTCCGTGAGGTCAAACTCGCGGCTACGATGCATGCCGTAGAAAACCGCAAGCAAAAATCCCGTGGCTATTATTATAGCATACCAATATATAGGTCTGCCGAACAGTTCAAACGCAATGCGGTTTATTTCTAAATCGAAGCCCGGACCCGGAAAAGAAATGTGATTGATCATATCTTCACCTACTTGCCATGTACTACAGAAAGTGCAACACTCTCTTCTTTAAACATTTTGGCAATAAATGCAGAAATTTCAGAAGCTTCAATCTCATTTATCACTTCAATGGTGTCGAGATAATCATATCCCCCGAACACCGCCTCTGCCTGTTCATGGCAGAGACCTCTGACCTTATCGAGAGAGCGAAGCTTTGTACCGAGATACGCTTTTTTTATTCTGCTAAAGTATCCTGCTTCAACACCGCCGGCAAGTGACTCGGTGCTCTTGCAGACCTCATCAAGAACACGCTTCGGATCACGGCTCTCTCCCGAAAGCATCATAGTAATGCTTCCGGGGAATATAATTGCCTCGGAATCAAAATCCGCACTTATTACACCTTTGCCGTAAAGAGACGCATACAACGGTGAAGACGGACCGCCGAGAACGTCAGCCGCAAGGTCTGCAATAATGCGGTTGCGCATACCGTCCTCTCCGGAGGTCTTCACTGCACATTTTGCCCCTACACCAAACATCGGGATTGGCGTTTCCATTTTCTGTTCAACATATTTACGCGCCACCGCAGGCGGTTCATAACCGTAATCACGCACCGGAAGAACAACACGGTCACGTGAAAGCATGGATTCTGCCGCAGAAATGATCCTCTCTGCCAAAACATCACCTGCCACGCAAAGCGTCATATTGGACGGAACATAAAACGTGTTATAACACTTAAACAGAACATCACGGGTTATCCGACCTATACTATCAACCGTACCGATAATGGAGTCTTTTGCAGGATGAACAGAATAAAGCGCAGACATCAGGTTCTCATAAACTCTCCACACCGGACGGTCATTAACCATACTGATTTCCTGTCCGATTATGCCCTGCTCCTTTGCAACATTTTCATCCGTAAAATATGGCGTTGTCACAAAATCAAGCAGAATTTCAAGGTTGTGCATGAACTTTTCCGTTCCGGAGAAGTGATAAGCCGTCATCGTTTTGCTCGTAAAGGCGTTAGGAGATGCACCCGTTTTTGCAAATACGGAAAGAGCGTTTCCACCATCCGGTTGCTCAAAAACCTTATGCTCGAGAAAATGTGCCACACCAAGCGGAGATGTGTAAATTCCCTCCCCGGTCTGAAAGCTTATGTCTATCGAGCCGTAATTCACGGCAAGCATCGCATATGAACGGCGAAAGCCCGGTTTCGGGAATACGCATATCTTAAGACCGTTGCTGCAGGTATGTGAAATCATTTTTTGATTAAAGTTCGGGTAGCAGTTTTCTTTCATCTTTTGCACCCTCCAATCCCGTAAGAAGATATGTCACCGACGGTTTGAAGCCACGAGCCGCCTCGCAAAGGCGTGCACCGTCGATATTCTTTATTGCGGCGGCAACCTCAAGCGGCGGACGTTCATCCGCGAGCAGAGCTGCACGCAACCAGAAGGCTTCCATCGAATACAGAGAGTCCTCTGTTGTAAGAAGGTCGTCTATCATTCCCTTTTTGGCGTTTGATATTTCTTCATCCGTAATATCGCCGTGGATACATTTATCAAACTCACGAAGAATTGCCTTTTCTGCAATTTCCGCATTTTTAGGGTCTATGCCGGCGTACATGAACATCGATTTCTGGAATGAATCAAACATTGCGCCGGTGGAATAACAGAGAGACTTCTTTTCTCTTACATTTGCAAAAAGCTTTGAGGTTGTTCCTCCGCCTATAACAGACGCGAGAAGCTTTGAAAGATATATGTCGCTGTCCTCTGTATACATTCCTATAACAAGGCTTGCCTGAGCAATGTCGAGATGCTCTGTTGCTCGCCTGTTCGTTGCATATGTCGGTTTTTCACAAGACGGCTTCCACGGCTTTTCTCTGTGACAAAGCTTGAAAATCCTCAGAATTTCTTTCTCAATCTCTTCATATGAATATTTACCGCAGAAGAAAATTTCACAAGGACACTCGGAAATCAGCTTTTTGTAGAATTTAAAAAGCGACTTCGAGTCTGCCGCATCAGCCGTTCTCTCAGTCCCGAGCTCATTGACGGAATAAGGACTTCCGTCAAACATATATTCTGTGGCACGGCGGACAGCATAAGACATTTTATTGTTTATTTCTGTCTTTATTTCATCAATAAGGTTTGCACGCTCACCCTCGACGAATTCGTCTTTAAAAACCCCCTCGCTCGTTTTGGGGTCAAACAGCACCTCTCCGAGCAGCTTTGTGACTCCGTGAAGAAGCTTTTCCTCCATGTCCACAAAGTCACAGACAAAGCCGCCCGTCATAATATCTCCATACTTTCTCGATACAGGCTCAATGCGCGCACCGTACATATCATCAAGCGCTGCTGCAAGCGACTCCATATCAGGATGCTTGGCTGTACCACGGCGCAAAATGCGCGGAATAAGCGTCATCTTCGTTGCTACAGACTCATTTATCCGCGAAAGAAACTGTATGGATATGCAGTTTGTTTCAAATCTTCCATTTTCTATAACCCGAAGCTTTATTCCCGGTAAAATCTCTTTATATGTCATATTCATAACTGTCTGCGCCTCCATCCGGGACGAATATAATTATTTTATATTATACACAATTTTCCACAACATTACAACAGCAAGATAAAAAATTATACTATACGGCGGTACAACTTAGGGATAAATTGTCTAAAAACACCATTTTTAGCACATAGCTTCACAAAAAACACTCGGCATCCGTCAGGATAACCTCATATTTTTTGTTTGCTCTGTATCAAAAAAATGATGTTTTTAGATGCATAGCAGTTTTGAAATAGAGATTTTTTGTTAAAAGAAAGAACAAAAATCAGGCAATACTGGCGTATTGCTTGATTTTTTTATGCACTTTTGGCGGAAAATATCAATTCAAAACCAATTTCTCCCTAAGTTGTACCGCCGTATATTGATGTTTTGCTTGACATAAGGATGAGTTTGTGGTAAAATACGATATTGTAAAGTAAGTTAACTTTACAAAAAGGAGGCGTAAATATGCGAAATGTTTCTCTCGAGCTTACGATTCTGTTCGATTTTTACGGCGATATTTTAACCGAAAAACAGCGTGAGCTTTTTGACCTCTACTACAACGAGGACTTATCCCTTGCCGAGATAGCAGAGCATCTCGGAATAACTCGTCAGGGTGTCCGCGACGGCATTGTCCGTTCTGAAGAAATCCTCAGAAAATTCGAAGACAAGCTCGGTCTTGCCGAAAAATACGGCAAGCTTTCGGAAAACGTACGAAAAATCACGGAGGCTGCCGAGCGTATACAGCTTATAAACGACACAAACTACCGTAATCAGGAGCTTGATACATGCACAACAAGCATTATCGAACTTGCAAAGGCTCTTGACGATTAAATTTTACGGAGGCAAATAAATGGCTTTTGAAAGTCTAACCGACAAAATCTCTGCGGCATTTAAAAAGCTTCGTTCCAAAGGTCGCCTTACAGAGCATGATGTCAAGGACGCAATGCGTGAAATAAAGCTTGCTCTCCTTGAAGCGGATGTAAACTTCAAGGTTGTCCGCGACTTTGTTTCGAAGGTTTCCGAACGTGCTGTCGGCTCAGAGGTGCTTGAAGGTTTAAACCCTGCACAGCAAATTGTAAAAATTGTAAACGAAGAAATAACGGCTTTGATGGGCGGTGCCGGCGAAAAGCTCAACATCTCCCCCAAGCCACCGACAATTGTCATGTTTGTAGGTCTGCAGGGCGCAGGTAAAACGACAAACATTGCAAAGCTTGCTTCTCTTTTAAAGAAAACCTCATCAAAAAGACCACTGCTTGCAGCGTGCGATATATACAGACCTGCTGCAATAAAGCAGCTTGAGGTTCTCGGTTCACAGCTTGATATCCCGGTCTTTAAAGCCGAAGGAAAATCCCCCGTAGAAATTGCAAAGCTTGCTGTTTCCCACGCACAGTCACACGGCAACGACATGGTCTTTCTTGACACAGCAGGCCGTCTTCACATAGACGAAGATCTTATGAACGAGCTCAAATCCATCAAAGCCGAGGTCTCTCCGACAGAAATAATGCTTGTCATAGATGCAATGAGCGGTCAGGATGCTGTAAGCACCGCATCAGCTTTTAACGATGCACTCGGCATTGACAGTGTGTTCCTTACAAAGCTTGACGGCGATGCCAGAGGCGGTGCCGCACTTTCCGTAAGAGCCGTTACCGGAAAACCTATAAAGTATGTCGGTGTCGGCGAGAAGCTTGACGGCATCGAGCAGTTCCATCCCGACAGAATCGCATCACGCATTCTCGGTATGGGTGACGTTCTTTCTCTTATCGAAAAGGCCGAGCAGGCATTTGATGAAAAAAAGGCCATTGAGCTTGAAAAGAAGATTCGCGAAAACTCGTTCACACTCACCGATTTCCGTGAGCAGATGAAGCAAATGCAGAGCATGGGTTCTATGTCCGACCTTATAAAGATGATACCGGGTATAGACCACAAGGCTCTTGCAGGTGCAAAGATTGATGAACGCGCCCTCGTCCGTACGGATGCTATAATCTCTTCTATGACACCGTATGAACGTGATAACCCGTCGCAGATAAACTTCAGCAGAAAAAAGCGCATCGCTGCAGGAAGCGGTGTTACCGTCGAAGAGGTAAACAAGCTCCTAAAGCAGTTTGAGGCTTCACGGAAGATGATGAAGCAAATGACAGGCGGCGCAATGGCAAAGCAGATGTCGCGGAAAATGCGTCGGCACGGACGCGGAGGATTCCCCTTCTCGTTCTGATAACAGTGTAAGCAAACAAATTAACATAAATTTGCTTTTATAAAAAATTCGGAGGTGAAAATAATGGTTAAGATCAGACTTCGCAGAATCGGTGCTAAGAAAGCTCCGTTCTACCGCGTTGTTGTAGCAGATTCCAGATTCCCGCGTGACGGAAGATTCATCGAGGAAATCGGAACATACAACCCGCTCACAGAACCGGCTGAAATAAAGATTGATACAGATCGTGCTCTTGAGTGGATGAAAAAAGGCGCACAGCCGACAGATACTGTGAAAGCACTCTTAAAGCGTACAGGTGCTATCCAGTAAATTGCCACCGGTGGAACCGGAGAAAAGGTGACAACCAATGAAAGACCTTTTAACTTACATTGCCAAAAGCCTTGTTGAAAATCCCGATGCGGTAAGCGTATCCGAAGCTGAGAAGGAGGACGGTCTTGTCCTCGAGCTTCGTGTCGCTCCCGAGGATATGGGAAAGGTTATCGGTAAGCACGGCCGCATTGCGAAAGAAATCCGCACTGTAATTAAAGCCGCTGCACTTAAGGATAACATCAAGGTATCGGTCGATATTCTTGACTGATTAAGAAGCTCAGGGCTGTCCTATTTTGCGACAGCCCTGAATTTGTAATGACGAAAAAGGAATGGTCATAAATATGGAATTTATTGAAGCAGGAAAAATCGTGAATACGCACAGTGTATACGGCGAGCTCAAGGTACAGCCATGGAGTGACACCGATGATTTTCTGTGCGATTTTGACGTTGTATATATAGACAAAAAGCCGTATGAGGTTGAGCGTGCACGGGTGCATAAAACCTGCGTGCTTTTAAAGCTTTGCGGCATAAACAGTATAAATGAAGCAGAAAAATTCAAAAACAAATTGATATGCGTTGACCGTGACGAGGTCGAGCTTGACGATGACACATACTTCATCGCAGATCTTGAGGGGCTCACCGTAATCGACAGTGACGGAGCTGTTCTCGGAACACTCCGCGAGGTTCTCACCCTCCCTGCAAGCGATGTTTACGTCATCCGCGGTGAGCACGAATACATGATACCTGCAGTAGGCGAATTCATCCGTGAGGTTGACCTTGAAGGTGGAAAAATGTTTGTTTCCACGATTCCGGGTATGCGAACAGAAAAGGGCGGTGCAAATAATGAGAATTGACGTAATGACACTTTTTCCCGAAGCGTGCGATGCCATGATGAGCGAAAGCATTATCGGTCGCGCACGTCGTGACGGCAAGCTCACAGTCAATTATCATCAGATACGTGATTATACAAAAAACAAGCAGAAGCAGGTGGATGACTACCCCTACGGCGGCGGAATGGGTATGGTCATGTATGCAGATGCACTCTACAATTGCTGGGCAAAAATCAAGGAAGAGTGCCCCGATGCGTATACTATATACATGTCGCCGCAGGGCTCAGTCTTCAATCAGGAAAAGGCAAAAAAGCTTTCTTCGGATTATTCTTGCCTCATTCTCGTCTGCGGTCACTACGAGGGCATCGATGAAAGATTTATTGAGGAGTGCGTTGACGAAGAGCTTTCCATAGGCGACTTTGTTCTCACAGGCGGCGAAATCCCTGCAATGGCGGTAACCGATGCGATTGCAAGAATGCTTCCCGGAGTGCTCTCGGACGAAGAATGTTTCTCGGAAGAAAGCCATTTTGCAGGGCTTTTAGAGTATCCTCAGTACACACGCCCTGCGGTATGGCATGACCGTGAAGTCCCTGAAATTCTCCTCTCAGGGCATCATGCGAACATCAAAAAGTGGAGACGTGAACAGTCAATAATCAGAACCTTTCAAAAGCGTCCGGATATGATTGAGCATGCCCCATTAACGGCAAAGGAAAAAATGCTTGTTGAAGAGCTTAAAATGCGTTCAAAAACCTAATTCCGCAAGCCGTTATATATACCGAAAATATCACAAGTGACGGGTTGAGCATTCCGTTGATTGCAAGATACGTACATATTGCAAACAGTGTCGCTATTGATACGAGCGACAGTACATAGCTTATAAAATACGCCGTGCGCATCGAAAAAATCATCAAATTCAAGGACAGTGCTATTCTTCCCCCGTCAAGAGGATATACAGGTATGAGGTTAATAGCCGTTATCAAGGCGTTAACACCTATAAAATAAGAAAATGAATCAGTTTTTAAAATCCTTGCTGCCGCAACGGCCGAAACTGCAGTGATAATTCCTGCAGCCGGACCTGCGGCAGCTATTATTATTTCCTTTCCGTAAGACATCATGGAAAGCTCGGGAATATTGACCTTTATTCCGAATGCTCGTATATCAACAAAGTCAATGGTTCCTCCGCACACTCTTGCCCCTGCAATATGCGAAAATTCGTGCAGTGCAACCGCGATAAAAGTAGGAAGAAAAACATTCCTGCAATCAAGCATGTACATGAGAGCGACAAGACATACAAACGGTATGCTGACTCTTATTTTCGTCATACGGTTTCAGGCGATATGTACAAAGCCGGGTCAAGGCGTACGTTTCCTTTTCTTACTTCAAAGTGCAGGTGCGGTCCTGTTGACATACCGGTGCTTCCCACCTCTGCTACCTTTTGTCCCAGCTTAACTCTTTGTCCTTTTTTTACTTTCAATTTCGAATTATGTCCGTAAAAGCTCCGAAAGCCCCCACTGTGTTCAATGAGGAGATAGTTTCCGTATGTTGCGTTCTTTCCTGCATCTATAACCGTTCCGTCCGCAAATGCACCTATCGCACTGCCGCTCTTTGCGGCAATATCAAGACCAGTGTGAAAGCTTGCGTCCTCAACAATCGGATGGTCTCTGTACCCAAACTTTGACGTAATAACGCCGTAAAGCGGTGCCTTATATCTGAATTTTATTTCCTGCTTATCATAACTGCAATAGGACGGGGGCGGTATCCTGAATACCTCTGCCTTTGTGTTATCCGAAAGCTCTTCTTCGCTCATTTGAAAGCTGAGTGTTTCCACACTCAGCTCTTTTTCTGCTATTTCGGCCTTTTTCTTATTCTCCTCTATTTCTTTTTGAAGCTTCTCCGACTCTTGCCCTATATAAAAATCTTCTCCGAATACCGGCTCTGTATTATCGGCTTCCTCCGCAGGCTTTGCACCTTCTCCGAAAACCTCGGTTATCCCATTGCCGAGACCCTGAACCTCGCTTATAACATCTATAGCCTCATCTACCTTCAGCTCATCACTTACAACCTGTATGAGCTTTTCTGTTATCGGCATGTTTACATGCTTTAAGACAACTGCTGCTCCGATTATTGCAATACACAAAAACAGTCTCAGATAAACAGCTGCTTTTCCTTTCTTTTTTGTTCTGTTTCTTTTGGACGCAGCGACTGCCCGACTGCTTCTTTGCATTTTTATCACCTCTTAAACAATATATGAAAAGCACTGCTTTGCAATAACAAAAAACAAAGCAGTGCCGAAATTAAATACAAGCCCTATTTATTAAGTTTTTGAGCTGTCTGCAAAAATTCTTCTCTGTTAAAAATCATGTTCACGGCAGCAAGAAATGCGTTTGCGCTTAAAAGTCTCGGCAGTCCGAGCAACACAGCAAGCTCTTCGCGTTTTGATGCGCTGTCCGTCCCACCCGACAAACCGATTTCGTACATATCCTGTTTCGTGATTCCGGCGCTTTCCCTTTCCGGCTCGTCTTCAAACGTTGCACCGGCACGCCGTAAGGCATCAATGATAATCTCAGGAGTCATACCTTCAACGCCCAGGAGACCGGCTTTTGATGCAGCTGTTTTACGCCGCTCCTTCCCCTCAATTTCCGGTATATAGGCATGCTTGACACAGCCGCCTTTTACCGCACTTTTTACGTGATTGCGTATTACAAATCCGGCTCCGTCACTGTCCGTAAATACAATGATGCCCCTCTTCTGTGCAAGCATTTCTATCAGCTTGCGTTTTTCTGCATTATTAAATATACCAAAGCCCGAGGTTTCTATAACATGCGCATCAACACACTGTTTGATTGTGTTTGCATCATATCTTCCCTCTACTATAATCGTTTCGCGGATACGTTTCATCTTTTTTCCTCCGCAGATATGCTCGCAATAAGCTGGGAAAGCACTTCCCAACCTCCGCCAAATTTAAGCTGTGCATCTGCCCTTGCAGAAAGCTCAATTGCCCTGCATATGTTTTCTTTTTTTACAGAGCGTGCGGCAGTTATTGCAAGCCTTGCCGGATAATCGCTTTTCATGTCAAGAAGCTCCATAACCTCATTTTTGCCGCCACCGCGTTCCATTATAAGCTTGGTCGCATACAATCGGCGGAACTGCTGGGCAATAAGCGCGAGGACCGGTATGGGCTTTTCGTTGCGAGCCTCAAGCTCTTCAAGGACAGACAGAGCCTTTGCATACTTTTTTTCTGCAACGGCGTTTGCCGCATCAAAAACGGCAGAGGATACATTTCTTGTTGCAACAGTTTCTATATCTGCGCGTGTTATTTCACGCTTGCGTGCGTATGATGAAATCTTTTCAATTTCCGGAATAAGCTGTTGCATTATTTCACCGCAATAAAACAGAAGAAAATCGGCAGTTTCATTGCTTATATCCTTGTCACTTGCCAAAAAGCGGCGCTTTATCCATGAAATAAGGTCGGTACGTGAAGCCTTTGCAAAATTTACGGCAGCACCGTGCTTTTCCATAACCTTATAAAGCTTTCTGCGCTTATCGGGCTTGTACTCTATGTTTCCGTACACAAAAACAAGCACACAATGCTCCGGCATATCAGCAAAAAGCTTTTCTGTTTTTTCCGAAAAATCGGCATTTGCGGACAAAACATCAAAATCACGCACGATGACAAGCCTTCTGTCGTTCATTGCAGGATAGCTTTCAACGACATCCGACAGCTCGTTAAACTCAGGGGCGTGGTTGATAACCGTAAGATTAAACTCCGGCATCATATCTCCGACAACCTGCTTTTTAAGCTCCGAAAGATAATACTCGCGGAGATATCCCTCTTCGCCGTAAAATACGTACAGCGGTCTTATATTCCCGGATTTGAGTTCTTCCTTGAATTCTTTCATATTCAGATTCATGATACCGCCCCCTCGCTTTCGCGCGAATAAAACGTAACCGTTCCGTCAATATCTGTGCGGAAAATGCTTGCACCTATCTTCTCAAGACGGGAAATCGCCTGAGGTGACGGGTGACCGTATGTATTGCCGACACCGACAGAGATTACTGCAAGCTCAGGCAGTGCCTTGTTCAGCAAAGCAAGCGAGCTTGATGATTTTGAACCGTGATGACCTACTATATAGCTTTCGCAATCAGGTATTCTCGTAAGGATAAGCTTTTCATTCACGGTCGGAATATCTCCCGTTATAAGTGTATCATACTCTCCGTCAGAAACTATGACCACTATTCCGTTTTCATTTTCGTCATTTCCCGGAGGAAGAGTGAGAAGCCGTATTTCCATACCGTCAAGTGAGAGGGTTGTATCCTCACTGACATATACGGTATCACAATCTTCTCCCACTGCCTTTTCAAGCAAAATAAATGTCGCATTTTCTCTGTCCGTTGCCGGCATGTATACGCTCTTTGTCTTTATTGTTTCCGTCAGATACTCAGCACCGTTTGCGTGGTCAGAGTGCGCATGTGTAAGAATCAGTGCATCTATGTCCGGAATTCTGTTACCCAGTATATGCGATATAGCTATTTTGTCAGCCTCGCGGTCGCCGCCGCAATCTATAACAGCACATGTCTGCCCTGCCGTAGCCACTACGCACTGTCCCTGTCCGACATCGAGAACATCAAAACGGATTCCCTCATGCTTCTTCACAGGGTGAGCTAAAAAATCTGCAAAGCATGTGCAAATTGCCACCGCAATTGTCAATATGAAAGCAACTGTCGGACGAAGACGTTTGCGTCCCACACTTATCAAGTATACCACCATAAAGCAGGCAAAACAAATGAGTGCAATTATCACCGGAGAGCCTGTAAAAACTTCAGCGAAAGGAAGCGTTGACATTGCTTTGATTGTATTCATTGTACTTGTTATAAGAAAATCCAAGAAAAAAGCAGCTCCTTTCGCAAGCGGACTGTATATAAAACCGAGCAAGGTAATCAGAAATCCCGATATGAACTCAATCTCAAGCACAAAATTCAGCAATACATTCGTAGGCAGAGAAATGAGCGATATTTTTTCAAACGAGAAAGCAGAGATGGGTATTGTAAAAAGAGTTGCAGATACCGAAACCGAAACAACTCCGTATATTTTCATAATTATTTTTCTGAGCAAGCCTCGGTTTGCAGGGACAAACCGGCAAAGAAAGCCGTATATTCTGCTGTGCATCAGAATTATGCCGAGCGTTGCCGAAAACGAGAGCAAAAACGCAATGTCCGTAGCGCAATAGGGGTTAATAAAAACAAGCACAAATGCCGCTGTTGAAAGTGCGGTAAGAGAATCATACTCACGTTTAATGAACTGAGAAGAAATGACGATTGTTTGCATTATAACTGCACGAAGTGCAGACTGCGGTGCACCTACCACAAAGGCAAAAACAAACATCAGCGGAATCGCCAGAAGCTTCAACCGGTTTTTCTTTGAGAAAATGAGCAAAAGACCTATCAGAAAAGATATGTGCATGCCCGATACCGAGACAGCATGAGATAATCCCGTAGCTCGAAGAGCCTCACGGAACTCCTTTGACAATCCGCTTTTATCACCGAGAATCAGCGATTTGAGAAAGGCAGACCCGTCGGGTGAAAAAAACTCATCTGTTTTTACCTTAAACTTCATCGCAAGGTATGCAGGTAAAAATCTGAAGCTTACCTTGTCGCACGTTTCTGTGACATATACTTTTGAGGCTGTTGCGCGGACATCACGGTAGCGTGATTTATAATACGTCAGCTGTGCAAAATGCTCGGTGTTTTTATACTCATGAAGCTTTGCATCCATGATAATTTTATCTCCGGGTTTAAGTTCAAGCTGTGTAGCATATGCATAAACAGAAGCCTTTACCTTCTTATCGCCATAAGGGATGGCGGCTTCAAATTTAGTTGCACTGTCAGTTTTCTGACTGTATGATGTCACCTCTGCCTCAATGCCTGAGCCGGTTTCAAAAAACTCAGGCGGAAGCTTGTCATATGTAAAATAAACACTCTGCCAGACAAGTGAAAGAGCCGCAGCCGCAACAACAAGGGCAGCAGTCTTTTTAAATTTCATAGCACACAGAACCGCCGCAGAAGCTCCGATTGTGAATACTGCAAGAAGAATTGCACCAATAAATGTTTCACAACCCGAGCATATCATAACCGTAGCAACAAATGAAGCGCAAAACCAGAAAAAGTATCTTCTACCCAAAACAAGCCCAACCCATCTGAAAAACACAAGTGACAAACCGCTTGAAGTCAAACAGTTTGTCACCTTTTTAGTTAATTTAAGTTATATCTTATCGTTGCTTCCGAGAACATTAACAATCTTGTGCTTTACAAGCTCTTTAATGTTAGCTCTTGCCGGTGACAAATACTGACGCGGATCGAAATGGTCAGGATGCTCGGCAAAGTACTTGCGGATTGTGCCTGTCATTGCAAGGCGAAGGTCTGAGTCGATGTTGATCTTGCAGACAGCCATGCGTGCAGCCTGACGGAGCATATCTTCAGGAACACCCTGTGCGCCCGGCATGTTTCCGCCGTTTGAGTTGATCATCTCAACAAATTCGGGGATAACGGAGGAAGCACCGTGAAGAACAATCGGGAAGTTCGGAAGGCGCTTTGAAACCTCTTCAAGAATATCAAAACGAAGACGCGGCTCGCCCTTGAACTTGAACGCACCGTGGCTTGTTCCGATTGCGATGGCAAGAGAGTCAACACCTGTACGTGTTACAAACTCCTCTACCTCTGCCGGGTTTGTGAACTGAGCATCCTCATCGGAAACATTGACATCATCCTCAATGCCGGCAAGCTTACCAAGCTCACCCTCAACGACAACGCCTCTTGCATGAGCGTAGTCAACAACCTTTTTTGTAAGCTCAATATTCTCTTCAAAAGAATACTTTGAACCGTCAATCATGACTGAGGTAAAGCCGCCGTCAATGCAGGACTTGCATATATCGAAGCTGTCGCCGTGGTCGAGGTGAACACAGATCGGAAGGTCTGTATCCTCGATTGCAGCTTCGATGAGCTTCATAAGGTATACGTGCTTTGCATACTTTCTTGCACCTGCAGAAACCTGGAGAATAAGCGGTGAGTTAACCTCTTTTGCTGCCTCGGTGATACCCTGGACAATCTCCATGTTATTTACATTGAAAGCGCCTATTGCATAGCCGCCCTCATATGCTTTTTTGAACATTTCTGTTGAAGTTACGAGTGGCATAATTACATCTCCTTAAAAATTTTCACTTATGTTAGTTTACCATATTTTCCGAGAAAATCAAGAGGAATTTGCGAAATTTTTAACATTATCTTTTTA
>JAFQSU010000016.1 GCA_017409405.1 Oscillospiraceae bacterium
GCGGAACCAAGTCCTCTATGCTTATCATCTCTACTTGATATCTGTTTTCGTACCCTTTTTGCATCATCTTTCATCACCATATATATTATACTATAAAACTAAGAAAAAGCCCAGCTCTCGCTGGACTTTTTCGACAGTCTGAGCAATAATAATCCCCCGTTATACGGGGGATTATTATTGCTACTTATCCCAAAGTATAACCTTATTTTGTTTTAGTGTTTCTGGCATATCTATGAGCCGTTGGTTGGAAGAACCTCTGAAACGAAGGGAAATGTCATGGAGTTCATCCACATATCTACCGTCTACAAGGACATCAAGAAGTGAAAGAATATCGTCTGTAACCTCACAGCGCCCACGGCTTTCGCCGCGAAGCTCTTCAAAGGTAAAACCCGAAAATGCCCAGATAGTTTTTTGTGGATATGCTTCTTTTATGCGACGGAGAAAGGGGAGCAGGTCACGCTGATTTTCAGGCTCAAACGGCTCACCCCCGAGAACGGTAAGTCCGCAGATGTGTGAGTGTGACAAGAGGGAGACTATATAGTCCTCAGTTTCTTTTGTGAACTCTTTTCCGAAACGGAAATCCCAGGTCTGGGGCTGAAAACAGTTTTTGCAACGGTTTCTGCAGCCTGAGACGAAAAGGGTGACACGCACGCCGACTCCGTTTGCAATGTCGTTGTTTTTTATCTCGCCGTAATACATAGCTTTTTACAGGTGCAGAACGCGCTCTTTGATTTCCTGAGTGCGTCCCTGATTCCAGAACTGTGTGCCGATATAACCGCAGGTACGTCTTGCGACGTTCATTTTGTCCTGATCGGTGTTTCCGCACTTGGGGCATGTCCACACAAGCTTGCCGTCATCCTCGCGGATTTCAATTTCGCCGTCCCAGCCACAGAGCTGGCAGTAGTCGCTTTTTGTGTTGAGCTCAGCATACATTATATTGTCGTAAATGAATCTCATAACCTCGATAACAGCGTCGATATTGTGCTGCATGTTAGGTACTTCAACATAGCTTATTGCACCGCCGGGAGAAAGCGTCTGGAACTGAGACTCAAAGCGCAGCTTTTCAAATGCATCAATTTCTTCACAAACATGAACATGGTAGCTGTTCGTGATATAGCCCTTATCCGTAACGCCCTCTATGATGCCGAAGCGCCTCTGGAGACACTTTGCAAACTTGTATGTTGTAGATTCAATCGGAGTACCGTAGATGGAAAAGTCGATGTTTTCCTTTGCCTTCCACTCCTTTGTTGCACGGTTGAGGTATTTCATAACATCAAGCGCAAACGGAGTGGCGGACGGGTCGGTATGGCTTTTGCCGGTCATGTATTTTACGCACTCATACAGTCCTGCGTAGCCGAGTGAAATGGTAGAGTATCCGCCATACAAGAGCTTGTCGATGCATTCGCCCTTTTTGAGTCTTGCAAGTGCGCCGTACTGCCAGAGAATAGGTGCGGCATCGGAAAGCGTGCCCTTGAGACGGTTGTGGCGGCACATCAGCGCACGGTAGCAAAGGTCGAGTCTTTCGTCAAATATCTTCCAGAACTTCTCGAGGTTTCCGCCGGAGGAGAGAGCAACATCGACGAGGTTGATTGTTACAACGCCCTGATTGAAGCGGCCGTAGTATTTCGGCTCGTTTGTTTCGGGGTCAACGTAAGGCGTAAGGAATGAGCGACAGCCCATGCATGTGTAGCAGTGGCCCTCACCGTTCTTGTCAATCTTGTCGCGGAGCATAATTTTTTCGGAGATGTAGTCCGGAACCATTCTTCGTGCCGTACATTTTGCGGAAAGCTCTGTCAGGTAGAAATAGGGTGAATCCTCGTGAATGTTATCCTCTTCAAGAACATAAACAAGCTTCGGAAAAGCAGGAGTAATCCAAACACCGTCCTCGTTTTTTACGCCCTGATAGCGCTGCAGCAGAGTTTCTTCAATGATAAGGGCAAGGTCGCGCTTTTCCTGCTCGTTCTTTGCCTCGCCAAGATACATAAACACAGTTACAAACGGGGCCTGACCGTTTGTTGTAAGAAGGGTTACGACCTGATACTGGATAGTCTGAACACCACGGCGGATTTCTTCACGAAGACGCTTCTCGACAATCTTGTTAAAGTCCTCATCAGAAAGGGTGATACCTATGGAATCGATCTCATCCTTTAAGTCGCGGCGGATTTTTTCACGGCTTACATTAACAAAGGGAGCAAGGTGAGCAAGCGAAATCGACTGACCGCCGTACTGGTTCGATGCAACCTGTGCGATAATCTGTGTTGCAATGTTGCACGCAGTTGAAAAGCTGTGGGGACGTTCAATGAGCGTACCTGTGATGACCGTACCGTTCTGAAGCATGTCCTCTAAGTTTACAAGGTCGCAATTATGCATATGCTGTGCAAAATAGTCGGTGTCGTGAAAATGTATGATGCCTTCGTTGTGCGCATCAACGATATCCTGAGGAAGAAGGATTCTGTTTGTGATATCGCGTGAAACTTCACCTGCCATATAGTCACGCTGAGTCGAGTTTATAACAGGGTTTTTGTTGGAGTTTTCCTGTTTTGCCTCTTCGTTGTTACATTCGATAAGACTTAAGATTTTATCGTCTGTTGTGTTGGACTGGCGGACAAGTGTGCGTGTGTAGCGGTATGTGATGTATGACTTTGCAACCTCAAATGCACCGTGAGCCATAATCTGCTTTTCGACCATATCCTGAATTTCCTCGACAATAGGAGAACGACCGAGCTTTTCACAGGCGAGAACAACACTTTCGGCGATTCTCTGAATCTGCATGGGAGTCATTCTGTCCTTTTCTTCAACAGTTTCATTGGCTTTTGTAACGGCAACTATGATTTTGGTAATATCAAAAACGGCTTCAGAGCCGTCACGCTTGATGATCTTCATACCCTTTTCTCCTTTGGTGAAAGTTATAAAAATAACAATATCTTGTATTTTGGTGTAAATAATATTAGCATATATCGTATTTGTTGTCAATAGAAATCGGCGCATTTTTTAATAAAAAAACAGTCCCGGTAAAGGGACTGTTGAAGGATGCTGTTTTTACAGAAGCTTGCGTCGAAGCTCTTCTCCGCTTTCTGGGTGAAGATATGCAGGGGCTATGTCAAACACCGTCTTTGCTCCGCTTACTCCCTCGGAGTTCAGGCGGTATGCGGCTCTTGCGTAGGCTGTGAGAACGCTTGCAGTGAACTCGGGGTTAGAGTCAAGCTTTAAGCTGTATTCAATGACATGGCTGTTCGCACCGTTTGCCGTAGTTCCGGTACGGAAAACTCTTCCGCCATGGGGGATGCCTGCATGCTCTTGCTCAAGCTCTTCCTGTGATATAAAATGAACCGTTGTATCGTAGTCTGCAAAATAGTTCGGCATAGTTACTATCTCACGCTCAATTCTTGCAAGGTCTGCACCATCCTCTGCAACAACAAAGCATTCGCGTGTGTGTTTCTCGCGTGTCGTAAGAGTGGGATTTTCACCGTTTCGGACACTTTCAAGTGCGGATTCAACCGGAATGGTGTACTGACGGGCATCAAGCACACCCTCTATTCTGCGTATGGCATCCGAATGACCCTGGCTTACGCCCTTGCCCCAAAATGTATAGTCGTTGCCGTCAGGAAGGATTGCCTGACCGTAAAGACGGTTGAGTGAGAACATACCGGGGTCCCAACCGACCGAAATGATGCTGACCTTTCCGGAGGAAAGGCTTGCTTTGTTAACGTTTTCAAAATGCTCGGGGATTTTGGCGTGAGTGTCAAAGCTGTCTATGACGTTAAAGTATTTTGCAAGCTCGGGTGTCTGCTCAGGCAGGTCGTTTGCACTGCCGCCGCAGAGAATGAGAACATCAATCTTATCACGCATTTCCGCTGCCTTTTCTATAGAATAAACGGGGACAGCAGAAAAGGTTTTTATTGAATCGGGATTACGCCTTGTAAAAAGGGCACACAGCTCCATGTCGGGGGAAGCGGAAACTGCATGTTCTACGCCACGGCCGAGGTTGCCGTAGCCGGCGATTGCTACGCGAATTTTCATATATATCATCCTTTCAGTAAAATCTTAAAATAATAAAATATTAAAGCACAATTCCCGTGAAATGTCAATATTTGAGGTACAGACAAGACGGAACAATAAAAAGCTGTCGATTTTAGACATTTTACCTGCCAATCTTGACAAAAAACAAGCGCAATAATATAATTAAAATGAAGTTTATAAGGAGATATGCGAAATGACACTGTGCGATTTTTTTAAAAGATGCCCTAAGGTTGCCGTGGCTCTGTCCGGCGGTGTCGATTCTGTATATCTCATGAATGAAGCAAAGGCTTGTGGCGCGGATGTCCGCGCATATTTTGTGAAGACTGAGTTTCAGCCGGAGTTTGAGCTTCGTGATGCGCATCTTGCGGCAAAAGCTGCAGAGGTGCCGCTCTGTGTCATCAGTTTTTCCGTGCTTGATGATGAAAATACAGTCAAAAACGGAGAAGACCGCTGTTATTACTGCAAGCGCGCTATCATGCAGATAATAACAGCAACGGCAAAAAGCGACGGCTATGACGTGATATGCGACGGCACAAACGCATCGGATGATATTTCAGACCGCCCGGGATATCGTGCTCTGGGTGAGCTTTCTGTTATATCGCCGCTTCGGATATGCGGAATCTCAAAGGCTGAAGTAAGAAAACGTGCAAAGGCAATGGGGCTAAGTGTATGGAACAAACCGTCGTACGCATGCCTTGCGACACGCATTCCGCAAAATGAACGTATTACGGAAGACACTTTGAGAAAGACTGAGAATGCCGAAGATTATTTGAGAAATCTCGGGTTTTCGGATTTCAGAGTAAGAGTTTCTCGAGGCAATGCGAAGGTTGAGCTGTGCTCAAAGGACCGTGAGCTTGCTCTGCTGAATATGAAGAAGCTTGAAGAAGAACTGAAAAAATATTACTTGACAGTGCTTTTTGATCTGGAGGCACGCAATGAAAAACTATTTGATTGATGTTTTAACACAGGTAAAAGACGGAAAAATCAGTGTTGATGAAGCGGCAAGGATGATTAAAAGCGAGCCGTTTCGTGATATGGGCTTTGCAAAGGTAGATACCCAGCGCAAGCTTCGCAACGGAGCATGTGAGGTTATTTACGGAGAGGGAAAAACCGCTTTTCAGATAAACGAAATTGTAAAAACGCTTATCTCGTCGGGGGAGCCCGGAATACTGATAACAAGGCTTGATGCTAAAAAGGCAGAAGAAATCGAGGATATAACATATTATGAACAGGCAAGACTCGGTATAGTAGGTGAAATGAAAAAAACGGACGGCTTGGGTAAGGTTGCGGTTCTCACTGCAGGCACAAGCGATATTCCTGTTGCGGAGGAGGCGGCACTTACTGCAGAGTTTCTCGGTAACGAGGTCATAAGGGTGTATGACGTAGGAGTCGCAGGACTTCACAGACTGCTTGCAAATCTTGATGCCGTTATGAGTGCAAGTGTAATAATTGCCGTTGCAGGCATGGAGGGTGCGCTTGCAAGCGTCGTGGGCGGTCTTTGCGATTGCCCGGTCATTGCAGTACCGACAAGTGTGGGCTACGGGGCGGCGTTTGAAGGCGTCACAGCTCTGCTTTCGATGATGAACTCCTGTTCAAGCGGTGTGTCGGTTGTGAATATTGATAACGGTTTTGGTGCAGGATACCTTGCGAGTATGATAAATCACATGGAGGGAAAGAAATGAAGATATTATATCTCAGCTGTGCTATGGGCGCGGCAGGGGATATGCTTGCAGCAGCACTTTCGGATTTGCTCGACGGCGATGCCGATTTTGCAGCTGAGCTTTCGGGGCTGAATATTCCGGGCACTTCCATTTCAATTTCAGATGTAACAAAAAACGGGGTATCGGGAAAATCCTTTGAAGTATATGTAAACGGTGAAAGTGAAAGCGATACACATTCGCATCACGGTCATTGCATGCATGATATTGAAGATATTGTAACCTCTCTCAACACAACCGACGACGTAAAGCAGAATATACTGAGTATATATAAAATTCTTGCAGAAGCGGAAGGTCGGGTACACAAAAAGGATGTGCGAGAGCTTCACTTCCATGAGGTCGGCATGCTCGATGCTGTTGCCGACATTGCTGCTGTATGTATCGCAATGAAGCATTTAGCCCCTGAAAAGGTATATGTATCCCCTGTGCACGTAGGCTCAGGGAATGTGAAGTGTGCTCACGGCATACTTCCCGTTCCGGCCCCTGCAACTGCTGAAATTTTAAAGGGAATCCCGATTTTCGGCGGTAAGGTTAATGGAGAGCTGTGCACCCCGACAGGTGCGGCTCTGCTTAAATTCTTTGCGGATGAGTTCGGTGATATGCCTGTGATTTCGACAGAAAAAACAGGCTATGGCATGGGTAAGCGTGACTTTGATGAGCTCAACTGCGTGAGAGCATTTCTTGGTTATGCGGAAAAAGCTTCAGAGCTGTGCGAGCTTCGTGCAAATATTGACGATATGACCGGCGAGGAAATCGCTCATGCCTGCAAAAAGCTTCTTGAAGCAGGGGCACTGGATGTATGGACAGAAAACATCGGAATGAAGAAGTCAAGACCCGGTGTTACGGTTTGCATGCTGTGCAAAACTGTGTGTTCGGAAGAGATGTCAAGGCTCATGTTCCAACACACCTCTACGCTGGGTGTGCGCGAGATAAAATGCACACGCCGAGAGCTTTCACGTGAGATTACTGAAGCAGAAACCCCTTTCGGAAGGGTAAGGAAAAAGATATCCGAAGGGTTTGGTGTCAGTCGTGAGAAGTATGAGTTTTCCGATCTTGAGAAAATTGCGGAAGAAAATGGGTTAAGCATTATGAAGGTAAAGGAAATACTCTCCCGGGAGGGGTGATGCACTATGTTCAACATAAAAATAGCCGATATATCTGTATGCATAGATAATAAATATGAATACATCAGAGAAATGTGCCGTGATTATATAACCGAAGAGACACCGGAGTTTTCTGTCAGTGTGACCGATGCGGAGATACTGCGTGAGAACGACAGCAATGAAGGCTTTCCGGAGTATTATCTCGAAACACTTGCCATATACCGCAAAATTGCAAATAAGCTTTCGGAATATAACGGCTTTCTCATGCACGGAGTTTTAATGGAGGCGGAAAATCACGGTGTGCTTTTGTGTGCCGAAAGCGGTACCGGCAAATCGACTCACGCCGCGCTGTGGCTTGAGCTTCTGGGGCAGCGCTGTGAAATAATCAACGGCGATAAGCCGCTTGTAAGAGTGATAGACGGGGTTCCTTTTGCTTACGGCACTCCGTGGTGCGGAAAAGAAGAAATAAACAAAAACGCACGCGTAAGGCTTTCTGATGTATGCTTTATAAGACGTGCGAAAGAAAATATCACCATACCCGTTGAAAAAGGCGAAATAGTGCAGAATTTCATTCAGAGCATACATATCCCCGACGGGACAGAAGCGATTTTCGTGCTGGATTCCGTAGATGCTGTTGCAAGGAATGTAAGGTTCTGGAATGTGTTTTGCAATATGGATATAACAGCGGCAAAAACAGCATATGATACTATAATGAAAGGATAACCGAAATGACACAAACTGAGAGAAAAAAGCTTTACGGCTTTTTTGAAAATGAGCTTACCAATCAGATTCTTTCATTCTGGATGCCCAGGTGTGAGGATAAAGAATACGGCGGTTTTATAAACTGCTTTGACAACAAGGGCGAAAAGCTTGCTTCATATGATAAATATACATGGAGTCAGGGCAGATTTATATGGATGTTTGCACGTCTTGCAGGAAGTCCTGCCGTCATGTTTACAAAGGAAGAACGTGATGAGTTTCTGCGTCTTGCAAAACAGGGTGCCGATTTTCTCGAAAAACACTGTCTTATGGGTGAAGATGACTGGCGCTGTGTGTTCCTTATGAACCGTGATGGCTCGCCGAAAAGGGTTGACGGCTGGGAACAGCTTGATATGAGTATCTATGCTGACTGCTTTGCGGTAATCGGTATGGCAAGATATGCACTTGAAAGCGGCGATATTAAAAAATACGAGTTTGCGAAAAAGCTCCATGAGTCTTGCGTGAACAGAGTAAACAATAATTCGTTCAACACGCTTCCGTATCCGCTGTCGGCAAAATACCGTGCCCACGGTATACCGATGATAATGTCAAATACAACGAAAGAGCTTTGCCTTGCGGCAGATAAGCTTGACACTGAATACGGAAAGACACTCCGTGAGCTTGTAAAGCGATATACCGAGGATATTCTTGATAACTTTGTAGACGAAAACAATGTTATGCATGAAATTATAATGAGCGATGACAATTCGTTCTTCCCTCAGATTCTCGGTCAGCATATGAATCCGGGTCATACAATAGAGGATGCGTGGTTTATGCTTGAAGCCTGCGACCTTTGCGGATGTCCGCAGTGGGAAGAAAAGATATATGACGTTGCCGAAACTGCATTCAAAAACGGATGGGATGAAACCTACGGCGGGCTGCTTCACTTCTGCGGAGTAAACGGCGGCGAGCCTGTTGGAGACATGACCGGTGTAGAAAACGAAACTATGACAAAACAGCTTTTAGACTGGGACAGCAAGCTGTGGTGGGTTCACTCGGAGGCTCTCTATACATCTCTTTTGTGCCATTTGAGAAGCGGTGATGAGAAATTCCTTAAGTGGTTTGAGCGTGTGTTTGAATATACCTTCAATACCTTCCCCGGAAAGAATCCCGAAGTGCGCGAATGGATTCAGATTCGCAGTCGCGACGGAAGTCCGCAGGAAAAGGTTGTTGCGCTTCCCGTCAAGGATCCGTTCCATATCACACGAAATATCATTCTTATTCTTGAAGCCTTGTATAACGAATAAGCTGTTTACAAATTGTTAACATTATGATATAATAAGAGCACCAAATATAAAGGGGGATTTATTATGGACAGAGCAGCACTTAAAGCAAAAGCAAAAATGGACATCAGAGGCAAAATATGGAATCTTCTTGGGGTATCTTTGATTATTTACATAGTCATATTTGCGATTTCCTTTATTCTCGGTTTCATCCCCGGAGTCGGTTCGCTTTTGGCAGTGATAGTTTCCGCACCGCTGACATTGAGTCTCATCAAAATTTATCTCGCTATAGCAAATGAGGATAAGACACCTCAGATTGCAGATGCTTTCTGCGGATATGATGATTGGAAGAGCGCAATGAAATTATTTCTGTTGATGTTTGTGTATGTATTTCTCTGGTCTCTTCTTCTTTTGATACCCGGTATAATCAAGTCATATGCATATTCACAGGCATATTTTATTCTCGCTGAGAACAAGGGTATGTCGGCTCGCGAAGCCCTTCGTCGCTCTGAGCAGATGATGAACGGGCGTAAGATGGATTTCTTCATCCTCGGTCTTTCATTCATTGGCTGGAGTCTTCTCGGAGCACTGACCTTCGGTATTGCATATATTTGGATTTTACCGTATATGCAGGCAACGTATACTAACTTCTATAACAGCATAAAGCCGGCAAATGATGCTCCGGTTATTGATGCTACACCGTCTGACACAACAGAAAAATAAAGTTGATTGCTTGAGAGAATCCGGAATTTCGGGTTCTCTCAATTTGTTTTATCTGCACATTTCTTACTTGAAGAAAACTGCAATGTAAAGGAGTATGTTAAAATTCGTGTAATATCTGCTGAAAAAGGGACTTCTTGCTTGACAAAAGCAACATGGCTTTAGTATAATAACGGCAAAAGCACAATGCATAAAGCTATAAATATCATAAGGAGAGAACGAAAATGAATAAGTTAAACGCCGGATTTTCGATCGTAAATGCAAATCCGCCACTTGGGATAGGCATTGCAGGATATTATGTACCGAGATTTGCTAAGGGCTTTCTTAACGATATTGAGGCAAGAAGCCTTGCACTTTCCGTTGATGACAAAAAAATAGTTATCATAAGCCTTGATAACTGCTACATAGATACCTGGCTTTGCGATAAGTACCGCGAGCAGATTGCAAAGTCTTGCGGCATTGCTTTCGAGGATATCTTCCTTACAGCAACTCACACACATACCGGTCCGCTTCTTGCTCCGACAGACATGTTTGATGCAGATGTTGATGTCATTGCAAAGTATGCGGATTTTGTCGGTGAGCGTCTTATTGATTCCGTAAAGCTTGCTCTTGCAGACTTGAAGCCTGCAAAAATGGGTTATATAACGGGCTGGGCTCCCGAGAGAGTTGCATATATCAGAAGATACAGAATGAAGGACGGCTCAACAATGACTTGTCCGCCGGTAGGAGACCCCAATATTGACCATCCGCTTGGTGAGCTTGATCAGAGAGTCCATGTTCTCCGCTTTGACCGTGAGGGTGCAGAAAGCATAGTTTTTGTAAACTATGGTCTCCATGTTGACTGTGTAAACGGTGAAATGGTTTCTGCCGATTGGCCGAGCTGGATGTATTCAACTCTTGATAAAGCACTCGACGGAGTCAAAACAATCTTCGTCGGCGGTGCACAGGGCGATGTCGGCAGCACTCACGTCTTCCCCGAGGGCGGCGATATGAACGATACCGAGATAAGCTTCGACAACGAAATGAAGAGCCCGGGTATGTCGCGCTTTGTCGGCCGCGCTATTGCAGGTACCGTTCTTCAGGTATACGATAAGGTAAATTACGTTGATGTTGACAGCATAAAGATGCTCAGTCGCGATGTTTTCGTTTCGGCAAACGTTCCGGATCCCAAGGATCTTCCGCTTGCTCATAAATACAAAGACCTCCATGATGCCGGCCGTGATGATGAAATCCCGTATAAGGCAATGGAGCTTACAACAGTTGTTGCCGAGGCCATTCGCATGTGCACCCTCGAGAACGGTCCCAAGGAATTCTGCTTAAAGCTTACGGGAATCTCACTCGGCGATGTAGCACTCGTAGGTATTCCCGGCGAGCCGTTTACCGATATCGGTGTCAAGATAAAGGATACAGAGGGCTTTGATATGATTATGCCCTGCTGCCTTACAAACGGTTCGAACGGATATTTCCCGAACAAGGATGCCTTTGATGAGGGTGGCTATGAGGCTCGTTCATCTTCATTTAAGGGCGACGTTGCGGAAAAGCTTGTCGCAGGAGGAAAAGAACTTCTCAACGAGCTTAAGAAGTAAAACAAAACGTAAGTGTGGCTGTAAAAAAGTGTTGAGCTTTTTTACAGCCATTTCATATTTTGTGAAAAAATTAATTAACGGTTTTCCTATTTATCTTTTGTTTGTTTTGTGGTATGATGTATATGTCAGAGAATTTTGCTTTTTATTATACGGAAGGAAGAATGACATATGAGAAAAACAAAAATAGTCGCTACCATAGGACCTGCAAGCGCAGAGGATGCCGTTTTTGAGGCTATGTGCCTTGCAGGGCTCAATGTTGCAAGACTTAACTTTTCTCACGGCACTCACGCAGAACATCAGGAAAAGCTTGATATGATAAAGCGTGTCCGTGAAAAGCTTAATCTTCCTGTTGCGATTATGCTTGATACAAAAGGTCCCGAGTACCGCATAAAAACCTTCAAAAATGATAAGGTCACGGTAAAGACCGGTGATACCTTTACATTTACAACAGACGATGTCGAGGGCGATGAAACGAGAGTTTCGGTAAACTATAAGGGACTTGCCGAAGATTTGTCTGTCGGCGACCGTGTTCTTGTCAATAACGGACTCGTCATTTTCGGTGTACGTGAAATAAACGGAAGCGAAATAATATGTACGGTTCTTGCAGGCGGTGAGCTTTCAAACAGAAAGAGCATGAGCTTTCCCAATAAGGTTCTCAACACCGTTTACCTCAGTGAACAGGACAAAGAAGACCTTTTGTTCGGTATAGAGAACAAGGTAGACTTCGTTGCAGCTTCGTTTGTTTCATCCAAGCAGGATGTGCTTGATGTAAAGAACTTCCTCAGAGACAACGGCGGAGAGGGCATCGAGGTTATCGCCAAGATTGAAAACCGCTCCGGTGTTGACAACATTGAAGAAATCTGCGAGGCTTGCGAGGGCATTATGGTTGCCCGAGGAGATCTGGGCGTTGAGGTTCCGTTTGCAGAGCTTCCTGCTATCCAGAAGTATCTCATCACAAAGTGCCGTCTTCTCGGCAAGCGCGTCATTACGGCAACCGAAATGCTCGAATCCATGATTTACAATCCGCGCCCGACCCGTGCCGAAATTTCCGACGTTGCAAACGCCGTATATGACGGTACGAGTGCGGTTATGCTTTCGGGGGAGACCGCTGCAGGTAAGTATCCGGTTGAGACGGTAAAGGCGATGGGCGAAATCGTTGGTGAAACGGAAAAGAACATCAACTATGAAAAGCGCTTCAGGACAAGCTCATTCAAAATAAAGAATCAGGTTGATGCTATCTCCCACGCCACATGCGGTATGGCTATTGACATCGGGGCGAAGGCTATTGTCGTAAGCTCAATGTCCGGCATGACGGTTCGCATGGTGTCGCGCTTCCGTGCACCTACAGATATTGTGGGTATGGCTACCAACAAGGCTGTCTGGTATAAGCTTGCATTGTCGTGGGGCGTTCTGCCGGTACTGAGCGAGCAGTTCAATTCATCAGACGTTCTTTTCTATCACGCAACTCGTGCGGCAAAAGAAAATCTTCCGCTTGAAAAGGGAGACCTTGTCGTTCTGACGGGCGGAATAATCAACGGAAAGTCGGGCAACACAAATACAATAAAAGTCGAAGAAATATAAAAAAGTGCTGTGACAGTAATTTGTCACAGCACTTTTTTATAATCGTATCAGAACTTTATTTCGCGGCCTTCCTTTTTCCATTCGAGAAATTCTGCTGTTGCACAGAAAAGGACATCGGCAGATGAATTAAGTGCAGTTTCAAGTGAATCCTGAACAACGCCGATTATAAAGCCGACTCCGACCATCTGCATTGCTATGTCCTGCCCAACACCCAAAAGCGAGCATGCCATGGGGATGAGAAGAAGTGAACCGCCTGCGACGCCGGAAGCGCCGCATGCACCGAGAGTTGCCACAAAGCTTAAAATTATTGCGATAAGGAAATTGACATTTACTCCCTGAGAAGCCGCTGCGGTGAGAGCCATGACGGTAATCGTAATTGCGGCACCGTCCATGTTGATTGTTGCACCGAGCGGAATTGAAACCGAATAATACTCGCGGTCAAGCCCGAGCTTTTCGCAGAGGCTCATGTTGACGGGGATGTTTGCTGCCGAGCTTCTTGTGAAGAAGGCGGTTATGCCCGATTCTCTGAGACAACGGAAAACAAGAGGATAAGGATTGCGGCGAAGTGCGATTCCGACAACTATAGGATTTACAACGAGTGCCATTGTGAGCATGCATCCCACAAGGAGAACAAGAAGCTTTCCGTAATCGGTAAATATATCAAGCCCGTACTCGTGTACGGAGGAGAAAACAAGACCCATAATGCCGAACGGAGCGAGCTGAATAATCCAGGCAACTGTTTTTGAAACTGCATCTGAGATATCGGAGAGGACCTCTTTTGTCTTATCGTTTGCCACATGACGAAGAGCCAGACCAAAAATAACAGCCCAGGTAAGGATACCTATATAATTTCCCGAGATGATAGAGGAAAGGGGGTTCATGACCATGTTGCCGAGAAGTGTGCCGAAAACCTCACCGAGTCCTGACGGTGCACTTTGCGAAGCGGCTTCCGTGAATGGGATAGTTATGGGGAAGAGAAAGCTTGCAAAAACTGCAAGAACTGCGGCGAGAAACGTTGTCAGAAGATAGAAGAAAATAACCTTTCCGAAGCGTTTGCCGATACCTTTGCCTGCACTTGAAAGCGATGCAATAACAAGCACAAAAACAAGGATGGGAGCAATGGCTTTGAGCGCACTTACAAATATCGTGCCGAACATCGACACAAAAGCTGCCTGAGGCACCCACAGCCCGAGAATTACGCCGAGAACAAGCCCTATGGCTATACGTATAATAAGCGGTGACTTGATATATGCGTTGACTACTTTTTTCATTTTTACCTCCATGCCTTGTTGTATTTACTGTTATTAGTATACAATATTTAACGGTTTTTTACAACAAAAAAGTCGGAGTAAGTCAAATGGCTTACTCCGACCCGGTGGAGACGATGCGTATATATAACAACTTCGCAGACAGAGAGTGAGACTGTTGCTGAGATAAGCAGTTGACATTCATTAAATGTTGTGATACTATAAATCGAAAATTTTAAAGTCATTCGGAGATAAATGCTATGAACAGAATTGAGCACAGAGAGGATAAGTGGATATTCCCTTTTGTGGAGTATTCCAACATAACAAGCGATAAAAAATTGCCGTTGATAATTCAGTTGCACGGTGCGGGAGAACGCGGACTCGGAAAAGATGATTTAGATAAAGTAGATGTGAATGGCTTTTCCAAAGTCATAAAGGATAAAGAGCCGGATTGCATAGTTATAATGCCGCAATGCCCGCCTGATACATTCTGGGCGGCAAGAGTTGAATCAATTGTGAAATTTATAGAGCAGTTGATTCAGGAATATAATGTTGACGAAGACAGAGTGTACCTGACAGGACTCAGTATGGGCGGTTACGGAACATGGTTTACGGCAATGGCAAGACCTGATTTATTTGCCGCAATCGCACCTGTCTGCGGAGGCGGAATGGCGTGGAACGCCGAGGTTTTGAAAATGCCAATATGGACATTCCACGGTGCGGAGGATGATGTCGTAAGTCCGTATCAGACGGATGAAATGGTTGCAAAGCTTAAAGAGCTGAATGCCGATGTTACATACACAAGAATTGACGGAGTCGGGCATAACGTCTGGGAAAACGCATATAACGAAAAGCTTTTTGAGTGGTTATTGAGTAAGAAAAGAAAATAATGTTAAAAAGAAACAGGCAACGGATATTCGTTTGGAATGTCCGTTGCCTGTTGTTTGTTATAGCAAATATTACCGGTTTACAAAACGGCAAAATAAATGAGAAAATATGAATAGAGCTAAAATTCAACACCCTTATCACGGTATTTTTTAACATACTGCAGTGGTGTCATACCCGTTTGCTTTTTAAATTCAAGGATGAAATAAGATGTACTGTTGTAACCGACAGCAGAACCCACTTCGCTTATGGAAGCATTCGAATTTATAAGCTTGCTTTTTGCGTGTTTTATTCTTGTTTTGTTCAGGTAAGCTTTAAACCCCTCTCCTGTTGCGCGTGAAAAACAATCAAGAAAATATTTATAGCTTATATTCAAGCTGTTTGCAAAATCTTCGGCACTGATATCATTGGCGTAATTTGCATTTATGTATTCATAAGCTTTATGAACATATGAAATTGAAAATGTTCCGATTTTTACCTTATCAAACGCTTCGGCAGTTCTTTTTTGCGGATTGCGAATAATTGCAAGAAGAAGCCTGAATAAGCTCAGCTTTTGTGAGGCTGCGGAAAAATAATCATGGGAGTCGTATTCCTTAATTATATCCTGTATCAAAAGCATAAAACCGCTTTCTTCAAGAGCGGCTTTTCGCCATATAAGGTTTGCTACTACATTATCGAGAGAAAAGAAGAACTGAAAAGAATCTTCCCTCTCCGGCTCTACAATGTCCTTGATTATTGTCGGATGAACCTGGAAAACGTAATACGAACCACCGGAATCAGAAAGCGCTGTTGCTGAGTGTATGGAATATTTAGGAAAAAGAATAAGATCGCCTTCATTGAGAAGGAAGCTTTCTTCATTAACTGTTACTTTAAATTCCCCGCGTGTGAAGTATAAAAATTCAATGGAGCTGTGTATGTGAGCAATCGCAGTTACTTTTGGACACTGACTTTCGATAAAAGCTACATTTATACCATGCTGAGACTGAATAAGACTCTCCGGCTCAATTGCATAGTTGCGCAAGGTTAACACTACCTTAATATATGGAATTTTTTATATTTTTGCTTGAACTAATTATATCATCCTTCTTGCAAAAATGCTATACTAAATTTGAAAAAGTATTTAAGGTGAAAAAAGTATGCAAACTCTTGATGTTATTTTAATAGGCGCAGGAAGCCGCGGACGTATTTACACTGATTTTATGACAGATTCTCGCTTCCGTGTTGTTGCGGTTGCAGAGCCTATAAAGGAATGCCGCGATTACATAAAAAAGAAGCACAATATAGCTGATGCTATGTGCTTTGAGGACTGGAAGGATTTATTGTCTGTTCCTAAATTTGCGGATGTTGCAGTTATTGCCAC
>JAFQSU010000001.1 GCA_017409405.1 Oscillospiraceae bacterium
ATTTTAACAGATTCAGAAATCGTATTTTACATATATTCTCTCATCAGCAAGTCAACAACGAACAAGCAGCCGCCTAACGACGACTGCCTGCTTAATCACTTTTTCATTTTAACTCTTTACCCCAACTATTGACAAAGAGCCAGATAAAAATGCTGTGTGCAAAATCGCACACAGCATTTTACTTAATCTTTATATTCAATACCGTTATTGATTGCCTTAAGGTTTACTTCAAGAAGGTTTGCGCGCTTTGCAGAAACGACTTTTTTGAGAGAATCCTCAATGTTGTCGGTTCTCATGCCGCTCTCCTTCATAAGCTTTCCTGTGATAATCATGTTCGCAAGAGTAGGCGCATCCATATCCTGAGCCATCTGTGTAGCCGGAATATAGAAAACCTTAACGTCATCTCTCTTTACCTTGCGTTCGATGAGCGTAGAATCCACGATAATCATACCACCCGGAACAACTGCATCCTCGTACTTATCAAGAGACGGGAGATTCATTGCGACAAGAATGTCGGGACTGGAAACGATAGGAGAGCCTACAGGGTCATCGGAAAGGATGACACTGCAGTTAGCTGTACCGCCACGCATCTCTGGACCGTAGGACGGAAGCCAGCTTAACTGTCTGCCCTCAAGAAGGCCTTTGTATGCAAGGAACTTTCCTGCAAACAGGATACCCTGTCCACCGAAGCCTGCCAAAAGTATCTGTGTTGTCATAGTTACTTTTCCTCCTTCTGCGCGCTCTTATCCTTATAAACACCGAGCGGATAGTACGGGATCATATTTTCATCCACCCACTTAAGAGCATCATTCGGAGTCATACCCCAGTTTGTCGGACATGTTGAAACAACCTCGATAAGAGAGAAGCCTTTTCCCTCAACCTGATTGCGGAATGCTTTAAGAATAGCCTTGCCTGCAGCCTTGACATTTTTAACACTGTTTACGGCTACACGCTCGATGTATTCAGGTCCGTCAAGAGTGCAGAGCATTTCACTTACTCTTATCGGGTAACCTGCCGTCGTAACATCACGACCGTAAGGTGAAGTCTGTGTAACCTGACCCGGAAGCGATGTCGGAGCCATCTGACCGCCGGTCATACCGTAAATCGCATTGTTTACGAAAATAACCGTGATGTTCTCATTTCTTGCTGCGGCATGAACGGTCTCTGCCATACCGATGGATGCAAGGTCGCCGTCACCCTGATATGTGAAAATAACATTTTCAGGGAATGCGCGCTTAAGACCCGTCGCAACAGCCGGAGCACGGCCGTGAGCCGCCTCAACCATATCACATGAGAAATAGTCATATGCCATAACAGAGCAGCCTACCGGTGCAACGCCTATTGTTTTACCTTCAACGCCGAGGGTGTCAATTGCCTCGGCAACAAGGCGGTGAATTATACCGTGGGTGCAGCCCGGGCAGTAATGCAACGGTGCATCTGTCAAAGCCTTCGGTTTCTGAAATACTACTGCCATTATTTGCTACCTCCCTTGACTTCCATAATCTTTGCGTAAACTTCTTCCGGTGACGGAATCATACCGCCGACACGGTTGCAGAGATATACCGGCTTCTTGCATTCCGATGCAAGGCGGATATCCTCAATCATCTGACCCATTGAAAGCTCAACACTTATAAATGCGCGCACCTTGTCTGCGGCCTCTGCAATCGGAGCCTTCGGGAACGGCCATACGGTGATAGGACGAATCATACCGACCTTGACGCCTTCCTTGCGAGCTGCAACAACTGCGTTCTTGGCGACACGGGCAGCGATACCGAAAGCGACAACGCAGTATTCTGCATCGTCCATCATGAAGCTTTCATATCTTGCCTCAGTCTCTTCGATGAGCTTATATCTCTCGTAACGCTCAATATTTTTCTGCTCGAGTTCTTCGGGCTTTAAGTAAAGAGAATTGATGATATTGTGCTCACGCTTTCCCTCAGTACCCGTAACTGCCCAGGGCTTTTCGACGGTATCGTTACTCTCCTCGGGAAGCTCAACCGGTTCCATCATCTGACCCATTGTACCGTCTGCAAGAAGCATTGCAGGCATGCGGTATTTCTCTGCAAGTTCAAATGCGAGTGCTGTCATGTCAGCCATTTCCTGAACCGACTCCGGCGTAAGAACTATCATGCGATAGTCACCGTGACCGCCGCCCTTTGTGGACTGGAAATAGTCAGACTGTGACGGCTGAATTCCGCCGAGACCCGGACCGCCGCGCTGGACGTTTACTATAAGTGCCGGAAGGTCTGCGCCTGCTATGTATGAAATACCCTCCTGCTTGAGCGAAATACCGGGGCTTGAGGAAGAAGTCATAACACGCTTTCCGGTACCGGCAACGCCGTATACCATGTTGATTGCAGAAATTTCACTCTCTGCCTGGAGGAAGGTTCCTCCGATTTTCGGCATTCTCTTTGCCATGTACGCCGCAACCTCTGTCTGCGGTGTTATCGGATATCCGAAGTAGTGGCGGCAGCCTGCACGGATAGCAGCTTCTGCGATAGCTTCGTTACCCTTCATCAAAACTTTTTCTGCCATTTTTCCGCACACCTCACTTTTCTACCGTTATTACGCAATCCGGGCACATAGTAGCACAGAACGCGCAAGCGATGCATTTTTCCTGGTCTGTAATCTCCGCAGGAGAATGACCTTTTTTGTTGATTTTGTCTTTTGCAAGACGGATTATCCCCTTCGGACATGCTGTGACACAAAGTCCACAACCCTTACAAATGTCCGAATCGAATGTTACCTTAGCCATAATAACACTCCTTCTTTATTTAAAATAATTTTTTCTGTAACTCAAGCTCGAAGAAATCATACTGTGGTTCTTTTTTACACAGGGTCGCTTCCGCTGTTGTCATGACTATCGGAAGCCCCGATAGCTCTGAAAGCTTTTCAGCCATGGGAAACGTTCCGACAATATCGCAAAGCCGTGTTTCAACACCGATGTTTGAATTGTTGACAATACCCGTGAACGGAATTCCGGCGGCAGCCTCTATCTCGCGCATAATCTCAAAGGCGTCTTCTGCCGTTGTCGTAAGCGGACGGTAGAAATTTGCCACAAAGAGGTTTGCAAAATCGTTTTCTTCGAGAATATACGGACGGTATCTTCCGAGTGCATATGCACCGCGGTCATCGCCGCCGATATCCATAACTACTTTTTTGTCTCTGCGCTGAACAAGCCCGTAAACCTCGGCAGGAAGTGACGGGAGGTCTACACTCGTGTTTGCAAACGGAAGCGCAACAACCTCAACACCTGCCGCAACAAGCTCTGCCTGGCTGTCCTTTGTTCTGAAATACGGGTTGACAACATCTATATCGGCAATGGCAACCTCATGCCCGAGCCTTTTCAGATGCAATGCCCAGTTAACCGCTATGTTTGTTTTTCCGCTGCCGTAGTGACCGCAAAAAAGCGTTACTCTTTTATTTAAAGCGTGATTGTCCAATTGAACTTATCCTCACATTCGCCCCACTGAATACCTGTTATTGTATCATAGAGCTTCTGGCTGACTTCGCCGATTGTGTTGTTGTTGATAAGCATTACATCATCCTTGTAGCGAAGCTTTCCGACAGGTGAAATGACAGCCGCCGTACCTGTGCCGAAGCACTCTTCAAGCTTGCCGGACTTCTGTGCCTCAAGAAGCTCTTCAACGCTTATTTTTCTCTCCTCAACCTCATAGCCCCAGGACTTGCAGACCTGGATAACCGAGTTTCTTGTGATACCCGGAAGGATGCTTCCATTCAGCATCGGAGTGACGATTTTGCCGTCAATCTTAAAGAAGATGTTCATAGCGCCGACTTCTTCGATGTACTTTCTCTCAACACCGTCAAGCCAGAGAACCTGAGAATATCCTTCATCGTGAGCTTTTACCTGAGCCGCAAGAGAAGCCGCGTAGTTGCCGCCGGTCTTGGCAAAGCCCATGCCGCCCTTTACAGCACGGACATAGTCGTCTTCAATCCAGATACCGACCGGTGCAAGACCGCTTGCGTAATACGCGCCCGACGGGGAAAGGATGATGATGAAGAGATATGTGCTGGAAGGTGCAACGCCGAGGAACTCATCGGTTGCAATGATGAACGGACGGATGTAGAGTGATGTTCCGGGAGCCGTGGGTATCCAGTCCTCATCAACCTTTACAACTGCCTTACAAGCCTCAACAAAAAGCTCGACCGGAAGCTCGGGGATGCAGAGACGCTTGTTTGTGTCGTTAGTTCTCTTTGCATTCATATCCGGGCGGAAAAGACGTGTTTTTCCGTCCTTGCCCTTGTACGCCTTAAGACCTTCGAACATTTCCTGACCGTAGTGGAAAACCATTGCGGACGGATCAAGCTCGAGCTTGCGGTAAGGCTCAATTCTGCCATCGTGCCAGCCCTTGCCCTCGGTATAGTTCATAATGAACATATGGTCGGTAAAAACCTTGCCGAAGCCAAGCTTTGACTCGTCTGCAGGACGGGCTTTCGGGTTTGTTGTTTTTGTTACCGGAAAATTGTACATTTCAAACACTCCTTTGA
>JAFQSU010000017.1 GCA_017409405.1 Oscillospiraceae bacterium
TCACTATGCACACGTTGACTGCCCGGGACATGCTGACTACGTTAAGAACATGATTACCGGTGCTACTCAGATGGACGGTGCTATCCTCGTTGTTTCTGCTGCTGACGGTCCGATGCCGCAGACTCGTGAGCACATTCTTCTTGCTCGTCAGGTTGGCGTTCCGTACATTGTTGTTTTCATGAACAAGTGCGACCAGGTTGACGATCCGGAACTCCTCGAGCTCGTTGAGATGGAAATCCGTGAGCTCCTCTCCGACTACGAGTTCCCGGGCGATGACATTCCGATCATCAAGGGTTCTGCTCTTGCTGCTCTTGAAGCAAGCGATGACATCAACGACGCTGCATATGCTCCGATCCTTGAGCTCATGAACGCTGTTGACGAATACATCCCGACTCCGGAGCGTAAGGCTGACCTCCCGTTCCTCATGCCGGTTGAAGACGTTATGACAATTACAGGCCGTGGTACAGTTGCTACAGGTCGTGTTGAGCGTGGTCAGATCAAGATGAACGAAGAAGTTGAAATCGTTGGTCTCGCTGACGAGAGCCGCAAGACTGTTGTTACAGGTATCGAAATGTTCCGTAAGCTCCTCGACTATGCAGAAGCAGGCGACAACATCGGTGCTCTCCTCCGTGGTATTGCTCGTGACGAAATCAAGCGTGGTCAGGTTCTTGCAAAGCCGGGTTCCATCAATCCGCACACAAAGTTCAAGGGCCAGGTTTACGTCCTTAAGAAGGAAGAAGGCGGCCGTCATAAGCCCTTCTTCTCCAACTACCGTCCGCAGTTCTACTTCCGTACAACTGACGTTACAGGTGTTATCACACTTGAAGACGGCGTTGAAATGTGCATGCCGGGCGATAACGTTGTTATGAACGTTGAGCTCATCACTCCTATCGCTATCGAAGAAGGTCTCCGCTTCGCTATCCGTGAAGGCGGCAGAACTGTCGGTTCCGGTGTTGTTATCGGCATTAATGCATAATTAACTTAAAGCTAAAAGAGGTATCGGTTTCCGATACCTCTTTTCAGCGTGTCGATAGGTTTATCGACACGCTGGAGACTGTCCAAAAAGGTGTGAGATTGTCCGAATGAAACCCGAAGGCGTATATGTATACTCCGAGAGGTGACATTCGGGAAAAATAAGCGGAAAATCCCTTGAAGTTCAACATTTCAAGGGATTTTAAATATGCGTGCATTTGCTTTTGACCAATGTTTGTTTTACGAAAAAACTCTCTTTTATTTTTTCTCCGCTTATGCTCTCGCACCTTTTTCGACAGTCTGAAAAGAGGTATCGGTTTCCGATACCTCTTTTTCTTGCACATATCAGAATGATGTGGTACAATAAATAAAAACATTTCGGAGGTAGATGACCATGTCGGTTATAACCATAAAAAGCAATGAGCTTACTGTATCTATAAAGTCTTTCGGAGCAGAGCTAACGTCTATAAAAGATAATTCGGGCAAAGAGTATTTGTGGCAGGGTAATCCCGATGTGTGGCCGAATCAGGCACCCGTCCTCTTTCCGATAGTCAGCAGACTCCGCAACGGGAGTAGACCGGGAGTCTATATGTTTGACGGTAAGGAATACGAAATGGGGATTCACGGCTTTGCAAAAATAAGTGAATTTGAAGTTGAAAGCCACAGCGAAAATACGGCTACTTTCCTTTTGAAATCAAACGACACAACCCGTGCACAGTACCCGTTTGATTTTGAATTCCGCGTAGTATATACCGTAGACGGAAGAAATCTGAAGGTAGACTTTTTAACTGACAACAAGTCCGAATGTGATATGTACTATTCAACAGGCTCGCATGAAGGTTACGCATGCCCCGGTGGTGTAAGTAATTATACTGTAGTTTTCGATGAAGATGAGGCCATAGACCGTTATGAGGTAACAGCTGATGGCAGCATCGGTGAAATACCGACTCCGATTCTTCGCGGGGGACGTGAGATAAAGCTTGATGACTCATATTTTGCAATAGATGCGCTCATATTCTTTGATGTAAAATCACGCGGTCTTTCTGTCCGTGACGACAGGACGGGCGAGAAAATCCATGTTGCTTATCCCGGTTTCGATACTCTCCTTATATGGTCAAAACCCGGCGCAGAGCTCGTGTGCATTGAGCCGTGGGCAGGTGCCCCGGACCTTTCGTGGAAGCCGTATGACGATTTAAAGGACAAGTACAGAATAAGAAAGCTTTCACCCGGAAAAAGAGAAATACTTACTCACACAATCACATTTTAAAGGTGAGGTAAATGCGGATACTTATTGATGCAGACGGTTGCCCCGTTGTAGATATTGCACTGGATCTGGCGAAAAAAGCAGAGGTACCGTGCCATATTTTCTGTGACACGTCACATGTTTTTGAAAAAACGGGCGCGGAAACCCACGTTGTCCCCAAAGGTGCCGACAGTGCGGATTTTGCCCTTGTAAACTTTATAAAAACAGGAGATATAGTCATCACGCAGGACTATGGACTTGCCTCGATGGCACTTTCGCGCGGAGCAATATGCATAAACCAGGACGGTGACGAGTATACTGACGATAATATAGATGCCCTCCTTCTTGCACGCCATACGGCGAAGAAAATAAGAAATGCAGGCGGAAGGCTTAAGGGTATACCGAAGCGAACAAAAGAGCAGAATTTAAGGTTTTATGAAAAATTAAAAAAACTGTTGACAAACTAAAAAAGCGGTGTTATAATGTTTAAAAATTGAAAAAATAAACGCGATGAAGCGGAATAGTATGCAGCTTGCTTTTGCCATACAGAGAAGTGTCGGTCGGTGCAAGACATTGGAAAACATGTGCAGAACTCACCGCGGAGCGGTTGCCGCGAAATGAAAGAGAGTAGGGGCGGACGGGAACTCCCGTGACAGAGTTAAGATGTGTCGGCATCTGAGTGCATCCGTATATGGGTGAAAAAGAGTGGTACCGCGGAAGTAAATTATCAAAGTTTACACTTTCGTCTCTTTGAAAGAGATGAAAGTGTTTTTTGTTGATTAACAAACATTTAATAATAAGAAAGGGGTTTTACCTTATGAAAAGAATCAATGTTTCAGACATTACATTAAAAAAACTGTCATGCGATAGAGAGGTATCTCTCCTATTCCGTGAAAAGACGGCAGTAGCGGCATGTGCTGATGCACTCGGTGCAGACGCTGTCGAGCTTGCTCCGATAAAGAGCGTCCGTGAGGATACAATAATATATAAAACGATAGCGGCAAATGTAAAAAGCGCAGTGCTTGCAATTCCTGTCGGTTTTTCTGAGGAAGATGTAGCCGTTGCATGGGAGTGCGTAAAGGATGCCGCATCCCCCAGACTTCAGGTTGAGGTTCCAACCTCCACTGTTCAGATGGAATATATCCACCATATGAAGGCAGAAAAAATGCTTTCCAAAATTACAGAGCTCTGCACCTGCGCAAAAAAGTTCTGCGACGATGTTGAGTTTGTTGCACTTGATGCTACCCGTGCAGACCGTGACTTTCTCATAGCGGCAGCAACGGCGGCTGAAAAGAGCGGAGCAGGCATTGTTACATTGTGCGACGATGCAGGTGTTTCTCTCCCCGGAGAGATTGCAGACCTTGTCCACGAAGTGAAAGCGGCGATAAAAGCCTCGGTATATGTCCAGACCTCGGATAATATCAGCATGGCAGTAGCGGCTGCGATTTCTGCTGTTGATGCAGGTGCGGACGGCGTAAAATGCGCTATGGCAGGCGAAAATGCACTGCTCATGGGCAGATTCTCCGATGCGATAAGCGCAAGGGGAGAAGCTCTGGGTATAAGCGTTTCTCTTGAGAACACCAAAATTCACTCCGGCGTTTCAGCTATGCTTGAGAGTATTAACCATGATTCTTACGAAAACGAAGCTGCGGTAAGTGAGAAAAAGAAAATCCTGCTCGATTCAGACAGCACGATTTCTGATGTTGCACACGCGGCGGCAATTCTCGGATACGACCTATCCGATGAGGATGACGGAAATGTTCACCGTGCGCTTATGCAGGTTTGTGAGAAGAAGGGCTCCGTCGGCGCAAAAGAACTCGAAGCTCTCATTGCAAGCTTTGCAATGCAGGCTCCGTCAACTTATCACCTTGAGAGCTACACAACAAACTGCGGCAATCTCGGAAGCTCCATGTCTCAGGTAACACTTCGCTGCGGTGACGAAATGCTTTGCGGCGTAAGTACGGGCGACGGACCGATTGATTCCGTTTTCCGCGCAATAGAGCAGAGCATCGGCTACCATTATGAGCTTGATGATTTCCAGATACAGGCGGTCACAGAGGGTAAAGAAGCTCTCGGCTCGGCAATTGTACGCCTTCGCAACAACGGCAAGCTCTATTCCGGCAACGGTATTTCAACAGACATTGTTGCGGCAAGTATCCGCGCTTATATCAATGCGTTGAACAAGATTGTGTTTGAGGAGAATTAAAATGAAGCTCACTTTTTCAACTAAAAACGTCAGTCGTGCTTCATTTCTTGATTTATGCCGTTATGCTTATGATTACGGCTATTCGGGATTTGAAATATACGACGCGGTAAAAGAAAGAAAACAACACTACGACAGCATACTCAGAAGCGACAGAGTATCCGACTCGAAAAGAAAGTTAATAAACCGAGGCCTCAGTGTTTCTGCGCTTGTCTATCCGTTTTCCGTAGAAACTGATGATGCTGACGCAGAGTCTATTGCAAAGTATGTGGATATGGCGCGAAACGCAGGAATAGAGCGTGTGATTGTACGTGTTGAGGAAAAGACAGAGAATGAAAAGCTTGCAGAAAAGCTTGCCGAGGCAATAAAGCGCGCCGAAAATGCAGATGTGCAGATTCTTCTTGAAACGAGGGGCTATCTCGCATCCACAGAAAACGTAATTGACATAATCAACTTCTTTTCAAGCGCTGTTGTAGGTGCTTCGTGGAATGTGCGTGAAACATACTTTGATGCAGGCGAAAGTCCGGAAACTACGATAAAAAATCTCGGTGCATATATAAAATACGTAAGACTCGGTGACAGAAAAGACGACCGCACCGTCCTTATAGGAGAGGGTGAACTTCCTGTAGGCGAGGTTGTCAACGCCCTTTCATCACTCAATTATGACGGGTTCATCTCCGTTGCGTGGAACGAAGAAATAAATGACGCAGATATTGTTCTTACTCACTTTGCAAATTACATTGCAAATCTTTCGCGTGAAAAGAAAGAGTATGACCATGTATACTATAACAGAGCAAAAACAGGCACCTTTGTATGGAAAAAGTACGACGTTATAGATGCTACCTTTTCAGATGTGCTTGATACTATGGTCGAAAAGTATCCTGACCAGTATGCGTTCAAGTACACTACTCTCGACTATACAAGAACGTATACCGAGTTTCGCCGTGATGTTGACGAATGTGCCGCTGCGCTCATTTCACTCGGTGTAAAAGCAGGTGACCATGTCGCTGTATGGGCGACAAACGTTCCTGCGTGGTTTATCACCTTCTGGGCGACTACAAAAATCGGTGCAGTTCTCGTTACCGTTAACACTGCATATAAAATCCATGAGATTGAATATCTCCTCAAACAGTCGGATACACATACTCTTGTTATGATAGAAGACTGTAAGGATATAAATTACCGTGAGATTATACAGGAGCTTTGCCCTGAGCTTGCAACGATGAAGCCGGGCGATGCGCTCTATTCCAAGAATCTCCCGTTTTTGCGCAATGTAGTAACTGTGGGATTTTCAATGCCCGGCTGCCTCACATGGGAGCAGATGCTCGACCGTGCCGCAGATATCCCGAAAGAAGAGGTGCGCCGCCGCGCATCACTCGTAAAGCCCGACGATGTCTGCAACATGCAGTACACATCAGGTACAACGGGCTTCCCCAAGGGTGTTATGCTTACTCACAGAAATATTGTTAATAACGGCAAGACTATTGGTGACAGAATGGATTTGTCAACTGCAGACCGCATGATGATTCAGGTGCCTATGTTCCATTGTTTCGGTATGGTGCTCTCCATGACGTCTATGATGACTCACGGCGGCACACTCTGCCCGATGCCTTATTTCTCGCCTAAATCGTCGCTTGCCTGTGTCAATGACGAGCATATAACGTGCTTTAACGGCGTTCCGACGATGTTTATTGCGATGTTTAATCACCCGGATTTTGCAAAAACCGACTTTTCGTATATGCGAACCGGTATCATGGCCGGTGCAAACTGTCCGGCAGACCTTATGCGCCGTGCTTCTGTTGAGATGAACATGCGTGAAATCATCTCCGTATACGGTCAGACCGAGGCTTCCCCCGGCTGTACCATGGGTGAGGTCAACGAAGACCTCGACCACAGAGTGGAAACTGTCGGCAGTGCTTTTCCCGGTGTCGAGTGTAAGATTATAGACCCCGAAACGGGAGAGGAGCTTCCCGACGGCGAAAGTGGTGAGTTTGTTGCGCGCGGCTTTAATATCATGAAGGGCTACTATAAGATGCCGAACGCAACCGCACAGACCATCGATGCTGACGGTTGGCTTCATTCCGGTGATATATGCTGTCGCACGCCCGACGGCTACTATAAGGTCACGGGCCGCCTTAAGGATATGATTATCCGCGGCGGTGAAAACCTTTATCCGAGAGAGATTGAAGAATTCTATCTCACAAATCCGAAGGTACGTGATGTACAGATAGTCGGTGTTCCTGATGAACGCTACGGCGAAGAATGTTGTGCATGGATTATCCTTCATAAGGGAGAAACCTCGGACGAAAACGAAATGCGTGAGTTTGGCAATGCATCCATCGCAAGGCACAAGGTTCCGCGCTACTTCCTTTTCGTAAACGAGTTCCCGATGAACGCCGCAGGAAAAATTCTCAAATATAAAATGCGCGACGAGTCTATAGAAATGCTCGGACTGAAAAAGTAAATGACCACAACCCGGCGGATACGTTTTTGGATCTGCCGGGTTTTCGGCATCTTAAAGCTGATTTCCGAAAATTTAACCCCAAAAAACGTAAAAGAAACGTGGTATTCCCTCTCGAACAAAAGATTTTAGGGGGTTAAGAATGTTTTTTTCTTTAAAAAGCCGTGGAAAAAACTTGGCACAATCTTGGCACAAAGTTAATTCTGAGAGTGGTATAATATTAGGCATTGCCGATAAGAATCGGTGGTGCCTTTTTTGTTTGTATAGAAAAAGAGAGGTGAAAAAGATGCGAACACGGTAACATAAACTTGAAAAAGCGACAGAAAACAATTATACTTAAGAAAGGAGATAATAACTAATTTGTTTACAAACCAAAACAAAAACAATTCATTTATGTTCCGGCAAGAAGAAAAACCGAACATAGTAAAATGGACACTTCAAAACGGAGTGGATGCAATAAGTAAAAGTACAGACAGTAATACAAATAAAGACAGACAAAAAAGCTCGTACACAGGCACGAATATCGGCATGGGTGACAGTACATATGCACCGCAAAACACTACACGCACGCAGAACACCCGACAAAACAGGAATACGTTTGAGTATGATGATGAACCCCAAAGCTCACGTAGCAGGCAGTCATCAGGCACCTCGTCTTGGAGAAGGAATGAGGAAAAGGAACCTGACTATAACAGGTTCAACTTCAAGATAGTTGGGGATGATGTAACTCGCAAGGATTACGAGGATTTTTATGAGGGGATGTCCGGCGCAAGCAAACGTGAGCCGATGTTCTGGATGAATCAGACAAAAAACACCATTAAGAACATCACCAATCCAAATTCTCAACAGAAACAAATTTACAGGATGCCGGATGCTCTGCAGAAAGAAACACGTTTTCCCTTGCAAACAGATATCCTGAAAAAATCCCTGACATCTCCCGACGATATATGGAGTTTAACAAATACATCGCCCCGGCAGTTTGAGCAAAAATATTACTACCATCCCGAGGACAGTAATAATTCACTCTACGGCTTCGAGACGATACAGGCTTTGGATGATATAAGAAACAGCAAAGCGCTTGAGTATATCTCGTACGGACTTGCAGGAGCATCGCTTATTCCGTTTATTGATACGGCTGCAGACCTTATCTCAATACCGGTAGACCTTTTGCGCGGAGATTACGTTTCAGCCGGTTTGGATGCAGTAGGAGCCATCCCTTTTTTCGGTGAAGCTGCAGATGCGACAAAGCTTGCAAAGCTTGGATTTGATGCTGCGGATACGGCAAAGGATGTTGACAACATCACTGATGCTGTGCGCATTACAGAAAGCGCAGATGATATCTACGACCTGACAACGGCTTCGGATAAGGCATATAAAGCTTATGGCGCTTCCGAGTTTGCAAAATTAATGGCAGAATTATCTGAATCCCCAGAGCGATTAATTAAAAATGGTTGGGAGGACGTTACAGATATAAGGTCTGTTAAAAACAATCCAAAACTACGTCATTATAAAAAGGGGATTTTCGAAATTAAATTTGAAAAAGGGGTTCCCGGTGCCAATGGATTCAAATGAATTGATCACTATCATATAAGAAACCCCAATTCTACAGGTAATCATGACTATTATCTTGATGAACTTGGCAATCCGGTGCCTAGGAAGTCCAAACGGTCACATATAGTAATAAAGTAGAGGAGGATGAGAAATGAAGCTTTCACAATTAGCGGAGGAATATTATTTTCATGACAGTTCTTTGGAACATGCTCGCTTTGACGAGGCAAAAAAAGAGGTTGTTTTAGATATAGAGCTCTGTACATGGATGCAAACATGGTATTCAGAAGAAACGGATGCCGAAATTGAGACAATCAGATTGTTTTTTGAAAATGTGATGTGGTGTGATTTGTCCGACTTCAAAGCAAGTGATTATGACGAAATTGTTAATGTCGAATTGTTGCCGTGTATAAATGGTGCGGAAGGGATAAAGATACATATCGAATCAGAAAACAATTATCAGATGATAACAATTTATGCCGGAGATGTGCAGGTCATAAAAAGCGAGACAAACAAAGACTGAACAAAAAAGACGCGCAAGGAGTTATTTCCTTGCGCGGCTGACTTTTTATCTGTGGTATGGAATTGTTTTGTCTGTCAGTCCTATTATATAATCCGCAGAAACGTTGTATAGTCTGCAAAGTATTGTCAAATCGTCAATCTTTAGTTCTGCACGACCGATTTCAATGTGGTTATATCCCTGCTGGGATTTATTTAACAGCTTGCCGACATAAGCCTGAGTGTAGTCGTTATCCTCTCTCAAATTCTTTAATCTTGTTCTGTAATCCATAACTTTTCGCCCCTCTCTATTTTATACAAAACAGAGAATATCATACTCAATAATTGAGTATTGACAATTACTCAAACATTGAGTAAAATGAAATGTAGAAATTTGCAGAAAGAAGGCTTTGGTTATGAGTAAATATTGTGTTTATTGCGGAACGCAAATGGGAGATTCTCAGCTGTTTTGCGGCAGCTGCGGAAAAAAGGCTGGTGAAGCCTCCGGCGAGAATACATATCAGTCAACAGGCTATGCTTCTCCCGAGGAAAACGCAAATGCAGGGAAAGGTATCAAAAAATATCTTGGTATTCTTGCGGCTGTTCTTTTTGCTGTCGGACTTGTTGCTTCAATAATTATAGGTGTGTCGATGGAAATCGGCAAAAAGGAGCAGCTTCCGGATGCACAAAATGAGACATATGCGGCAAATGATTATACTCAGATAAAAGACGAGCCGGAAATTTCCGAAGCAGAAGAGGTCGAACAGGAAATTGAATTTTCGATAGGCGAGGTGACTCCTGACGGGGTATATGAAAATAAGTATTTTGGTATAAGGTGCGAGCTTTTCGGATGGACATATTTAGACCGTGAAGAGCTTCTTGCGAATACTCAGATAGCTAAAGACAATCTGTTGTCGGATTTTGATGATGAACGCTTTACCGAGATACTCAAAGAGGCTGATTCGTTTATGGACATGGCGGCATTCCATGAAAACGGTCGGTCAAACGTTAATATAATGATACAGAAAACACTTGCAAGCGATTATAACAAGTTTAGTGAAGAAACCATGATGCGCGTTATGGCGATGCAGTTGGAGGAATATTATAAGCTTAAAGGAACGCCTCTTGATTCCTGTGAGGTTATTAAGACTACTGTCAACGGAACAGAGAAGGCGGCTATGCATCTCACTCAGACGCAGAGCGGGATTACGGCATACTCAATCCAGTTCTACATCGCAAAGCCGAATCACAGTGCAGTTATGACTGTTACGGCAGCATCAAAGGAAGAGTGCCTGAAAATAGCCGATTCGGTGTATTTCAGCTAAGAAAAGGAGAAAAGTTATGAAGAGAATAATGTCGCTTTTGCTCTGCGTGATAATGTGCATGGCACTTGCTGCATGCGCCGGAAAAACCCAAGCAGACACCAGAGCGTGGTCATATGTTCCGCTGAATTATTTTGTGGGATTTGAAAACAAAAAGGTTAAAGTGGTCGATACTGATGCCAATGGATATACGATTGTCGAAGTTGATGAGTTTGGCAGGGATGTCAAAGAAAGCTACTATGAGTCCGACGACACGCTGTACGGATATACCGTTATTGAATGGAACGACAAAAATGATGAGACTAAATGGATAAGCTACACCGAGAAAGATGAGGTTTTAGGTGTATGGGAATTTGAGTATGTTTACGGTAAATATGACAGGAAAGAAAATAAGAAGGAATATTGCGACGGAGAGCTTTTCTCTGAAACAGACTATAGCTTTTCGGATGATAAAGATGGAGAGTATGATGGCTATAGGGTTAGTGAATGGATAAAATATAGTACGGGGGAATTTGAAATTTTCTCCTGTGATTACAACAAATACGGTGAGGTATTAAGCAGAACTCAACATACAGGAGCAGGACCTATCTATTATGAAGAAGTGGTTGAATATAACGATGACGGCACTAAAAAGCAGGTAATCAAACGAGATGAAAACGGAAATTGGATATCAACAATAACCTATGAAATAGTAGGCTGACAAGGATTTTTAAAGAAAAGGAGACAGTATGATGAAAAAAGCGTTTTTGATAATTACAGCAGCGGTGCTTTGTGCGATAATGTGTATGGGGCTTACATCGTGTTCTAAAATGAATAAGACCCCCGATGAGGCAAAAATATTGGCTGATTACAATGCGAAGTATGAGCATTCTGCATATGTAAATTTTAATGAAATTGAAATCAGCAGAAGCCAATTAAATAAAGAAGATATGAGATTTACTGCTGATGTTGTTCTTACCGGAAAGGATACATATGCGAACTACACAACAACATGCACAGTGACATATAATTATTACAATGATCAGGGATGGATGCTTGATTCTTGCAGTGATGTTTATGTCACACACCAATGTTTTCAAGGCATGACAAAAGATGACATTGAACAATGTCATCCTGTCCGATATACAAATTGGCCGACCGCAATATATAAAGGTACTGATTTTAATCAACAAGCGAATATGCAATATTTTTATTTCGACTCAAGAATGGGAGATTTAATACAAGCGTATTGCACTGAAGTTGTTGCTTTTAAATATCAAGAAGGTATGTGGAAATATATTGATACAAAGAGAACAGAGGAGAGAATAGCAGTCGAAAATACAACATGGGTATGTTACCGTAATAGTCTGGTCTCGGCATTCCCACCTGAAATTACTATTGTATCTGTAGACGAAAATAACAATATTCAATTTAAGTATGGAAATAAAATGATTACTGCATTTTGTTATTCAACTGATAGTCTTGATGAAGGTTTTTGTGATTTCAAAACGACTGACGATTATTTTGGTGATAGGAAGTATATGCATGTGGCTTTGAGAGGTTTAGATGACTACCCCGACATGTGTATCGACTTTAGGAGTGAAAATGATAGAGAGGGGTACGGTTTATTAAAATATAAGTTAAAAGAATAGTCCCCAAAAAACAAACCAAAAAGGAGAAAGTGAAGATATGAAAAAGCTTATAAGTTTAATTACATTGACGGTACTGATAGCAGGATTATTTGTAGGGTGTGCAGGAGAGAGCAATGAGCCATGTTTTCATTGTGCAGAAACTCCGACGCGAGCGTATAAAACGAGTGAAGGCAAAACAACGTATGTGTGCGGAGAATGCAGTTCTGAATGTCACTTCTGCGGCGCACCAAATCCTAAGAAATACACAAGTGTAATAGGAGAAGTAACATTCGCATGCAAAGAATGTCTTGACAGCATGAAGGAAGATTAACGTTAAAGAAGGAGAGAATGAAAATGAGAATCAGAACAACGCCGACAGAGGGACTCTTGCTCGAACTTGGTTCAATTGCTATGGCTGTTTCGGGGACTATAAGTGTGATACAAGGCGAAAATGGTGCATTGCCCGTGTGTGTCGCAGGATGGATTTCTTCGTTAGTGAATCTTCCGCAGATATTCAGATTTAAACATCGTGATGAAGAGGCAGCTTATACAGCTGCACTGGGTGTTTTAAAGGATGAGTCAAAAGACGAGGCAGAGAAAAGAAAAGCATTGGATGCGATTGTTGCCTGCGCAAATAAAGGATACACACCGGCGATAGAGCTTATACAGAAATTAACTGCTGCGAGTGAAGAAGAGGAAGGTTTAAAGGAAGAGGTCGTATTATGAGAAAGTATATAAAATTTTTTGTAGTACCCCTGCTGGCGGTTTTGCTTACACTTACAACGGTGCTTGCAGGCAGTGAAATTACGGTGCTGATTGACGGAGAGCAGATAGAATTTGAGGTTCCGCCGCAGATTATGAACGGCAGAACTATGGTTCCGTTCCGTGCAATATTTGAAAACCTCGGTGCAGAGGTTGACTGGGACAACGACACGCGCACGGCTATCGGCATTAAGGATGATGTTGTCGTGGAAGCGCAGATAGGAAACACCACAATGTGTGTTGACGGAGAGGAAAAACTCATGGACATAGCCCCGGTTATCGTTGGCGGCAGAACTCTTGTCCCTGCAAGATTTGTTGCAGAAGCGTTTAACTGTGATGTGGATTGGGATAATACCACCCGTACTGTGATTATTGTGACTGAATAAGGAGAGGTTGACATGAAAAGAATTATAAGTGTTTTTTTTGTAGCGGTCATGTGCTTAGGAATGATGACAACATTTGCTTCGGCAGGTGATTCAGATTATGATAATGTAGTTTTCGATCCTATGGAAGTAACTTGGTATTGGCCATTATTGTCTCAAACAAAAATTGTGACATCTAAGTTTGCAGAAGATAGAACTAACGGAAAAAACACGGATTTTCATCAAGGTATAGATATTGGTGGCACAAATATTAATGGAGTAGCCAATGTATACGCTGCATTTGATGGGGTTGTAATTAAGGCGAAAAAAGGGGATACCTTTGGGAATTATGTAACGATTTTTCATGGTAGAGACCATAATGGAAAGATGATAATAAGCACGTATATGCATATGTATGATGGCTCATTAAAAGTATCTGAAGGGCAAATTGTAAAAGGCGGAGAAACTATTTTAGGCAAAGTGGGAAATACTGGTAAAAGTGGTGGGCCACATTTACACTTTCATGTATCAAAGTCTACTTCAAAAGAGATTCCGAATCCGGCGCACGCAACTTATGATACAGTGATAAAAAACTTTTATAATACTAATACAGATAGTATGAGATATACTTATGATGCACACACCCACAATTACAAGGACGATGTTGCGAATGAGAAGTGCAACTGCGGAGCGACAATGGTCAGGCAGTATGAGAATGCTCACGGACAGTATACTGTAGTAAAGAATACATCTATTAAATCAAAGCCTTATGCATCCTACGGCGAAAGACAGGTACGTCTTAAAGTAGGCGATAAGGTTACTGTTAAGCGCAAATTTAAAAATGTTTACGGCAATACATGGTGTGAGGTCAGCTTCGGCAAGTACAGCGGATATGCTTATTTGGGTGATTTAAAGAAAGTCGAGGCTCAGAATGTTGAGTCCACTCTCAACATCAATGTTACGCAGTATCCTACGACGATAGACCAAGGCAAGTTATTTGGCTTAAGAGGTGAAGTTACATCAAATTATACAATATCCTCGGTAAAGGGCTATATTATAAACTCAAACGGAGATACGGTTCAGTCCACAACCGATACGCCGAAGTCAAAGAGAATGGACATCCGTCCGGCAAGCCTGAATCAGAATTTGCTTTTCAATAAGCTTTCATCCGGCAAATATACTTTGAAAATTGTAGCAAAGGATTCATCGGGCAAGAGTAAAACATGGGACGAGGTTTTTGTCGTTAAAGGGGAAGAAACAACTGCCGAGCCGTCGTCGCCTGCCCCTGCATATACACCTGCATTGCCTTCATACACAGAGCCTGTGGTTGCCCCTCTGGCAACTACACACAAGGAAGAGAAGCCTGCAGTCGTACACTCATCCATAAGCATTATACTTGACACTTTTCCCAAAGGTAATCTCCCATACGGAAAGCCGTTTACGCTCAGTGGGAAGTTCACATCGGACTGTGCGATTGTTGAGGCACGTGCATATATGCTTGATGAAAATAAAAACGTAGTTATGGAAGCTAAGGGCAGCAGCACGACAAGTAATTACTACATCAAGGGCTACGCTCTTGACAACGGCATGAAGTTTAACAAATTAAGTCCGGGTGGGTATTATCTCAAATACTATGTAAAAGACGCAAACGGAGACACTGCTACATGGGTAAGCGATAAGTTTTATATTGTAAAGTAAATTTAAGACCGAGATAACAAAAATACCGCAGGCGTTTCGCCTGCGGTAAGATTTTTATTTTACATATTAGCTTCGATGTAGTTTACAACGTCGCCTACTGTTTTGAAGAGGTGAGCGTCACCGTCTTCTATCGTAATATCGAATTCTTCCTCAACCGTCATCATAAGCTCGACAATGTCGAGTGAATCGGCACCGAGGTCGTCAATAATGTTCGTTTCCTCTGTGATTGTTGCAGGGTCAATGTCAAGCTGTGCCTCGAGAATGTTTCTCAATGTGTCAATTACCATATTAGTACCTCCATGTTATTATGCCTATGGCTTCTATATCCGTATAATAGCATTATTACGCTGTTTTTGCAATAGGTATTTTAAAAATTAAATAAGTTTTTCTTTGACGCATGCGAGAAAACTCGCGATATCTTCTTTTGAGGAGAAACGTGAAAGGCTTATTCTGACGGCAGAGCCAATGTATTTGTCGGGGAATTTTACGGCACGGAGAACATGGCTTTTCTTGCCCTTACTGCATGCAGAGCCTGCGGAAACATATATGCCGGATTCTTCTAAAATACGCATTATGACCTCGCTCGGATACTTCGGAAAAGCCGCGGTGAGAATGTGAGGAGCTGAGCTTTCGGGAGAGAACACATGCACTCCGGAAAGAGCTGTGAGACCGTCGCTGAGCTTTTTGAGTAGTGAGCGCATGTTTTCGGCGTTTTGGAGATATGAGCCCGAAACACTCTCAACGGCTTTTGCAAAAGCGGCTATCTGCGAGGTGGCCTCAGTGCCTGAGCGAAGTCCCTGCTCCTGACCGCCGCCGACAATCTGTGGGGTGAGACCCACGCCGCGTTTTATATATATCGCACCTATGCCTTTTGGCGCGTGCACCTTGTGACCGCTTATTGAGATTATGTCTGCACCGTACTTTGCGGTGTTTATCGGTATTTTCAGAAACGCCTGTACTGCGTCGGTGTGAATGAGTGCTTCGCGGTTTTTTGCTTTTACTGCCCGGGAAATCGCAGGAATGTCCATGACCGAGCCGATTTCGTTATTGACACTCATCACCGAAACAAGGAAGGTGTCATCCCGTACGGCATCGGCAACGTCCTCGGCATGAACCGAGCCGTCCTCTCGCGGCGCAACATATGTAACCTCAAAACCCTGCGCTTCAAGCTTTTTTGCGGCGTTGAGAACGGACGGATGCTCGAATGAGGTAGTTATCATGTGCTTTTTCTTTCCTGCCCTTGCGGCAGAGCCGAATATGGCAAGGTTATTGCTTTCACTGCCGCAGGATGTGAAAGTGATTTCCTTTGTATCACACGACAAAACCGAAGCGAGGGCTTTTCTCGCATCGGAAACAAGCTTTTCTGCCCTGAAGCCGAGCGTGTGCAGTGATGACGGGTTGCCGAAGTCTTCGCACATGGCAAAGACCGCCGCTTCTGCCGCCTCGGGAATAACGCGCGTAGTGGATGCATTGTCTAAATAGATCATAAATATCTCTCCGATTTAATAGCTATTTTACTATTATAAATTATTTTTGATAAGAAATCCAGTATTTTTGTTTTACAAGTGGGAGAAAGTATGCTATAATACATGACGGAAATAAATAAGGAGGTCTTTTACATGTCAGGAAAAGTCATCCTCGGTGCTCAGTGGGGCGATGAGGGAAAGGGAAAGTTTATAGACATCTTCGCATCGGAGGCAGATCTTGTTGTCCGTTCTCAGGGCGGTAACAACGCAGGTCACACCGTTATTGTAGGTGATAATGTATATAAACTTCATCTCATCCCGTCAGGTATTTTATATTCGGGAACATTGAATGTTATCGGAGCAGGCGTTGTGCTCGATCCGAAGGTTGTCCTTTCGGAAATGGACGAGCTTGCCAAGAAGGGTGCGCCGCTCGATAATCTCTTCATAGATGAACGCACTCACGTAATCATGCCGTGGCATATCGAACAGGACGGTCTCGAAGAGGCTGCCCGTGGTGCCGGCAACATCGGTACTACCAAAAAAGGCATAGGTCCCTGCTATATGGACAAGGCTCAGCGCATCGGTATCCGTATGCATGATTTCATATCAAAGGAAAAGTTCTTTGCCGCAGTAAAGCGTGTCGGCGAGCTTAAAAATAAGCTGTTTGTAAACTACTACGGCGGAAAGGCGCTTGACCTTGACGCAATAGCAGAAGAATATTGGGGCTATGCAGAGCGTCTTGCTCCGATGGTACGCGATACAAGTGTTATGGTCTTTGATGCGCTCAAGGCAGGCAAAAAGGTTCTGTTTGAGGGTGCTCAGGGCACACTTCTCGATATTGATATGGGAACATATCCGTATGTCACATCCTCGCATCCGGTTGCCGGCGGTGTCTGCGTCGGTGCAGGCATAGGTCCGACACTCGTGGACGAGGTTGTCGGTATCTTCAAGGGTTATACCACACGTGTCGGGCAGGGTCCGTTCCCGACAGAGCTTGACGACGAGGTCGGTGAATATATCCGTCAGGCAGGTGCAGAGTTCGGCGTTACGACCGGACGTGCTCGCAGAACGGGCTGGTTTGATGCAGTTATGGCACGCTATGCTGTTCGTGTAAACGGACTTACATCTATTGTTATCAATAAGATTGACCCGCTTCGCGGTCTTCCGAAAATCAAGCTTTGCACGGCATATGAGATGGACGGCAAGATTATCACCGATTTCCCGGCAGACCTTGATGACCTTGCAAAGTGCAAGCCGATATATGAAGAGTTTGACGGCTTTGATGAGGATATTTCGGGTGTCAAGTCATATGATGAATTCCCCGAGAGCATCAAGACATACATTGACGCGGTCGAGCGTCAGTGCGGATGCAAGGTTTCTATTGTCGGCGTAGGTCCCGACAGAGAACAGATAGTATATAAAGATTAAGTAAAGAGGACGTAATTATGTCAAAGATAAATGTTGTCGGTCTCGGATATATAGGACTTCCGACTGCCCTCATGTTTGCCTCCCACGGCGTTGAGGTTGTCGGAACCGATTACAATGCAGAGCTTGTAAATACGCTTAATGCAGGCAAGACCACGTTTGAAGAAGACGGGCTTTCCGAGCTTTTTGCAAACGCCCTTGCCGGAGGCATAAAGTTCACCACTGAATACATCCCCACAGATGTATATATCGTTTCTGTTCCTACTCCGTATGATAAGGACAGCAAAAAGATTGACCCCAAATACGTTGTAAGCGCAGTTAAAAGTGTTATGGCAGTTTGCCCGAAGGGTGCTACCGTTGTTGTTGAGTCTACTGTTTCTCCCGGCACAATTGACCGCTTTGTACGTCCCGTTATAGAAGAAAACGGTTTTGTTATCGGTCGTGATATAAATCTCGTCCATGCTCCGGAGCGTATTATTCCGGGTAACATGGTATACGAGCTTGAGCATAATTCAAGAACAATCGGTGCCGACAGCAAGGAAATAGGTGAAAAGATAAAGGCACTCTATGCTTCCTTCTGCAAGGGTGAGATTGTTGTTACGGATATCCGTACCGCAGAGATGACAAAGGTTGTCGAAAACACCTTCCGCGATATCAATATTGCCTTTGCAAACGAGCTTGCAAAAATCTGCAGAAGCGATAACATGGATGTTTATGAAATCATCCGCATCGCAAACAAGCATCCGCGTGTCAATATTCTTCAGCCCGGCCCCGGTGTCGGCGGTCACTGTATATCGGTTGACCCGTGGTTTTTGGTCGGCGACTATCCCGGTCTTGCAAACATCATTCTCGCCGCAAGAAAAATAAACGATTCGATGCCCGAGTTTGTTCTCTCAAGAATCCGTGAGATTATGGACGAAAACGGCATTTCCGACGTTTCACGCGTAGGGCTTTACGGTCTTACCTACAAAGAGGACGTTGACGATGTCCGTGAAAGTCCGGCTCTTCAGCTTCTTGAAAGCATGAAAAATCACCTCGGCGGAAAGATACGTGCATATGACCCGTTTGTTGAAAAACGTCTTTGTGACGGTCAGGTGTTTGATTTTGATGAGTTCCTGAATGAGGTTGACATCGTTGTTGTGCTGACTTCTCACACTCACATCAAAGAAAATGCTTCAAAGCTTGCCGGAAAGATTGTTCTCGACACACGAAACATCATCCCGGGCGAAAAAGTATATAAGCTGTAAAGTCTTAAAGGCAGAAACGAAATCAATCGTTTCTGCCTTTTAAAATGCTGAATGTTCTGCCGGTTCTTTTGAAAGGTGGATACTTTGTGCATATTGACTAAAAATAGTAAAGTTCAGACAAGATTCTCTCGGGTATTTTGTGAAAATTTGAGAAGTGAAAAAAGGAAGGTCTTATGGTATAATAAAAGTAAACAGATTAGCGATACGCACGTGATGCCGAAGGAGGTGTTTTCTATGTTCGAAGGTTGAGTGCCGCATAGGTTGTATAAACAGCTTATGTGGCCTTTTGTGTTTTTGAGGAAGAGGTAAATTGTTATAAATAGAAAATCAACCAAGGAGGAAAGACGAATGAAGAGAAAAGGTATATACATAATAATAACAGCGGTGCTCGTGATAGCATTAGTTGCAACATCAACAGTTTATGCAAAAATTGCGAGAAACACTTGGTTTGAAAATAAACTAAAACAAGGGTACAGCGAAGACGATGTATACAGTATACTGGCAATTCTGAAATTGTCGGATGAGAACTTCTCTCCTGCGATAGAGCAGAAATATGAGGAGCTAAAGGATTGGGATATGGTAGCGGAGTCGTATGGTATAAATCTGACAGACTTTCAGATGTTTGTGGATAGCCAAAAGACGATTGAAGCAAAATTGGATATTCCGGATGATATATATGATGAAATGATAGCGGCAGGAATGAGTAATTCCCAGCGCCGTGATTTTGCAATGCAGACATATAACGCTAAGATGGATATAGAAACTACATGGGTCGCATATAAAGATGGTAAAACAATCGAGGATTTGGTAGAAGAAAGGAATGCAAATAAAACAGAGATAGCACAGGCGGCCACAGATTTAGCAACAGGCAAAATAAAAGAGCTGGAGTATGTAAAAAAGGTGAGCGCATTAGCACCGGATATGACAGCTGCGGAAATAACAGAGTATGCAGAAGATGTGGCATCTGATTTGGTAGCTATGCGAACGGCAGCCTCGGGAATAACAGCTGAGGAGCTTGCAATGGGAACACAAGCAGGCTTTAGCTCCGTGCAGCAGATACTTGAGCTTTGCAGGATGAAGGAGGCCGCGGAATTATCAACTCTGTCTTTCGAAGAAATGGTAGCACAGGTCAAAAATGGAGCAAGCGTAGATTCGGTTATAAAAAACAATATCTCACAGGAGAAGGTAGAGCTTGCGCGTAAGGTAAGTGAATCGGCAGTAAAATAACATAGAGAAGAAAAAAGGATAGGGCAACAGGACGGAATAATGAGGTGACATCTATGAAAAAACGAATCCTTTTAACAATAATGTTTTTAATATCCTTGTCGTTATTCAGCAATATTTCGGTGTCTGCAATAACCGCACAGGAAGCTGATGAATATAATAATTTGTATTATCCAATGTCTATATATAACGGCGGCATAAATACATCTCCGCAAGCGACAAGGCAAGAAGCGAGTGTTGACCCGGCAACGGGAGCGGTACACATTCAAGAAACAGATTTAACCCTCCGGGGGCGCAATGGTTTTGATCTTAATATAACAAGAATGTACAATTCTACAAATGCAGCATTTCTTGAGGCGACTCTTAAAGAGACCGAGGTGGATGCTGATGTAGAATACTACATGATTACCGGAAGAAAAGTTGTGTATTTGTCATATACAGACGGAAGTAGCGACTTTAACACAAGTACCATATGCTTAACACCTGATTTTATGACATACAAGAACAGTAAAACCGGAACATGGATGGTTCAGAACTCAACAACTTATGAGTATAATTATAGTTCGAATCCGCCGATATCCAAGTTGTTCACATCATACAGCGAAGCACAGGCGGCGGTGCAATATCTAAATTCCACAACGTATGAAATAGATGCGCCATGGGTGTATACAAATACCACTGAATACATGGTAGACTATCAGAACTTTTCTGTTGAGGCTGTCATAAAAAACGGTACGGATATTCAATATTCAGACAGCCTTACGGATGAAACATCAACAGAGAGATATTCCAAGCTCGGTGCAGGTTGGGAGTTTGCCTTCCCGTATATAGAAATACGTCATGGATACGAAGAGGATCTTAAATATCTCCATTTCGGAGATAAGGGGACGTATTTAATCGATCCCGAAAATTACAGCACGGCATCAGGCACCGTAATCTCGTTGGTGGGATATGATTTAAACGATATCATCTTGACTCGTGACACATCCGTAACACATAATGGTATACTCAGTGCATATTGCGTCACGGAGAAGGGCGGAACAAAACACTTTTTCGGTGAAGACGGACGCCTGCTTGTTCAGCGAGACAGATACGGAAATGAGATAAAATACTACTGTAACAGTGACGTGTATACAAACATGCACGGACAGAGCAATTACTATCCGTATATCACAAGAATAGTGGATTCGGTCGGAAGAGAGGTTCTGTTTGAGTATGAAGCAGCAACTTCACCAACCGACAACAGCAAGAATGTTACCGTAACAGTAACTAACCCGAACGATGACTGGGATAAGAAAACTTTCACATATCGATTGGAAAGAATCAATATAGATGACACAGACTTCATTATACACGATGAATGGAGCGGTCTTGGTGAAGATGACTGGATTTTACTCCGTGTCGATTTTCCTGTAGGATACAGAAATTACACATACACTTTTGAAAAAACGAAATTCTCGTTCTCAGCAAAAAATGCCGATTTGTTTTGGAACTATGAGGATTACAGATATTCCGCAGACGGCAATACCTATATAGATGAATATGCCTTTGACGATTTCAGCGGAATACTTAACGTGTATGCTTTGATTACGGAATATAACAGTGAGGATTACAAAGAATATCATTTTGAATATGCACCGTTTATAAAACACTGCGGTGATACAGGCTCTATGATATTCCATAAAGCGGTAAGAAGCTATGAAGAGACCGCCGAATCATTTGACGGGACTTCAACGGCACGTACGAATGACAGACAATACTATTATGATACAAACGGAATAGGAGAGTATGACGGGTTCCCGAGATACAGCAGTATCATGCCTCCTACGGGGTATGATTATGCTGTTGAAGTCAAAGACAATAATTCGGAAAGTAACAACCCTACGCTCAGTACATACAACTATACATACATCGGTAGCGGATATTACAAAACGATACTTCCGATACAGATTACATCACAGGGTGCAGAGCATAAAACAATCACGGACAACACCTATTCCGCGACGACCAAGCTTCTGCTGAACACGGTAAGCAAGGAGTATTCTGTTGCGGACAATTCGGAGTTTATGACACTCTCTGCAGCATATACATATGATGCAGGTAATTACGGTGATGTTCTGACCGAAACTCCGAACGGCGATGCTGACAGAACTGTAACATACACCTATGACAGCGCGTATCATTTTCCGCTTACAAAGACGTACAAGCAGGATGCGAATACAACAATACGTGAGGAGTATGTCCCGACAACCGACGGAAAGAGCATTGCTTCCGTAAATATATATGAAAACGATGTTCTCAAGAGTGCGGTGCAATATTCCTACGACACATACGGAAACATCATAAATCAGAAAAAGTATATAAATGCTACGGATTACATAGAAACACAATATACTTATGAGAACGGAGCAAATGTAATATCCGAAAAAACAAAAGATGTTTCGGATATTGACGGAGCTTCAAGTGATGTTACCGTATCGGCAACATATGATTATTGGGGCAACCCGATAACCGAGACGGATGCCAACGGAAACATTACGCGATATGAGTATGACCTGATGGATAGAGTCACCTTACAGAGAAGACCCGATAACGGTATAAAAGAATATCAGTACGGCGGAATGATGATAACGGAATTCGATGAGTACATGAACAAGAAAAGCACATATACCACAGAAAGCGGTCTTCTCAAAAGAATATATTACAGAACACAGAAGGTTGACAATAGCGAATATTTCTATACGCCGCAGAATGCTTTAAAAACAGAAGTAATATATTCCGATGTCGAAGATGAGGAAGGAAATCAAATAGTCTTCAGCCGCACGGAATATACATACGATTCCATGCAGCGTCCTTTGTCCAAGGAAGTTTATGACGGAAACGGTACTCTCACCTACAAGGAAACATATGCATATGAGATAGGCGAAGACTATCAGAAAAAGACAACGACAGTCATAGGCGGAGACGGCAATCCGAGTATTGTCACATCGGAATATACCGACCTCTACGGCAATGTGTTCAAGAAAGAAGTCGGAGAAGAGTTTGAAACCTACACCTTCGATTATGCAGGGAATGTCACATCCGTAAAATCTGCAAGAGCGAATGCAGAAGGTCGGAACGATGTTCATACTGTCGAGTATGATATATTGGGCAACGTAACGCAGGAGACGGACGAGCTCGGCAATACGGTCAGGAACGAGTACGACAGGCTCGGAAGACTGCTTAAGTCATATGACCAAAACAACTATGCAACCGAATATACCTATGACGAGTTAAATCGCGTCATAGAGGTAAAAACTCCGTTTGAGATAAAGAACGGAACGGTTTATTATTCGGTTAAAAAGACATGGTATGACGATAACGGAAACGTCATAAAGGAGCGCGTTTCAACAAACGCTGCAGGCGAGACTGCGCAGTATAGCGAGGTCAACTATACATATGACAGTGTCAACAGGCTCATTATGACGCAAACAAGCGATGGCGAGGAATCAAACTATGTCCAGAACTACTATGATTTAAGAGGTAACCTGCTGAGAACATACACGGGTCTTTCTTCTCCGCTCACAATAACGGGGCTTGACAATGTTACAGGAGCGGATACAACTTACGCTGTTACAAAGTATACGTATGATGCTTTAGACAGACTCATAACCTCGACAGACGCTCTCAACCAAGTGGAAACAAACACCTATGATATTGCCTCGGGACTGCTTCTGTCAACGACGGACAGAAAAGGCAACACCTTCACCTTTACCTACAACGCAAACGGAGAATTGCTGACAAAATCCCTCTCCAACGGAACAAACGCCGAGACTACGGTCTACGGCTTAACGGGTGTGCCTGTATCAAAGCAGAACAGCACCTCAACAATAACTTATACATACAATAACAAAGGCCGTCTCGTTTCTGAAACCGACTCTGTAACGGGTGCAACAAAGGCATACACCTACGATGCGGCAGGCAACAGAGTAACGCTTACTGTCACACGCAACGGCACTATCGAAATGAGCCAGAGCTATGCGTATGATAAGCTCAACCGCCTGACAAGCGTAAGCGAGAACGGACAAGCTATCGCCACCTACACCTACGATAACAAGGGCAACAGAACACAGAGCGTATCAAACGGCGAAACGACGAATTATACCTACAACCTCGCAAATATGCTTACATCGCAGGTAACGGGAACAAAGCTCAGTGAGACATATACCTATTATCTGAACGGAAATCAGAAGACGAAGGTGTCAAACGGCGATACAACGACGTACACCTACGACGGAATGAACAGGCTCGTAAGTGAGAATGACACGCAGTATACGTTTGATGAGTTTGGCAACAGAGCGACAATGTCGGACGGAGCTACGACAACGACGTACACCTACGACCTCAACAACCGACTTACGGGAATCAGCAAGGTTTCCGGCGGCGTGACAACCACGGAGCAGTACGCCTATGACAACAACGGCAA
>JAFQSU010000018.1 GCA_017409405.1 Oscillospiraceae bacterium
GTTCTTTTGTTTGTATCAAACGGAACAGGAAACTATAATAATCTCCGTCCGGCATCCCTGACGCTCGGAAAAAAAGGCGAAGCACCGGCAAGTGTTGAGCTTATATGCGATACGGAAATGCGTGTGGGTGGAAACTCCATTAAGGCGAAGGCTACAGTGAAAACTGCAACCGGGTCACAGTTTCTTGGTGCATATTCAATCAAATACACAAGCAGCGACGAAAGTGTTGCAACTGTGGATGATGACGGAAATATTATCGCAAAAGGCGCAGGAAATGCGAGAATAACCGTTTTTACGGCAGAAGAGGGCGCAGATGATGCGTCAATCTTAAATGCTGTGGCAGCAGACTATGTTGATATCACAGTACATGAGGATTTTGAAGGCGGAACATACAGCTTTGTTCTGACCACCGATGCAATACTTGCCTCAAGCGGACTTATCACTGCCGACGGCAAGGTATTAAACGGAAATTTCACAAAAATCACGCCCGATAAGCTGAACTGGATGACAAACGGATACGCGATAGACGGAATGAACGGACATCACTCGGGTAATTCGTGTTGCATGACCGAAAGCAGTCTTGTTTATATGATACGTACGGACGGTGGCACAAACCGGGTGTATGATAACAATCCATACATCGCAATACGCCTTAAAGATATTTCAGCAGGGCTGTATCGTTTGTCTCTTTTTAACAGCTCCGCATCAACAGGAACTGCACCGATGAAGGTGTATTTCGGAAAAGCTCCGGAAAGCTATCCCGGAGTTGGCGGAATAATAGATTTGTGCGACAACTACGGCCTTCTTGGCATTCATGACAGCCGAACAGCCCACGATGGTACAGAAGAGCTTCCGGCAGAGCATTTTGAAGTATATGCAGAAGAAGACGGAGATTATTATATGGTTCTCCTTGCAGACCCCGAAACCTACGCAATGAACCCTACGGCAACGGTGGACAGACCGTATCAGTATGTCTATCTTGATAATATAAAGCTTGAAACGGTTAAACCGCTTGAGGCTGCAGAGCTTTCTGTTGAATCGGATAATATTTCCGCACCGAAAAAAACTCAGGCAAGAATTTCGCTTTTTGCAGAGGACGGAAGTGAGTTTATCGGCGAATATGATGTGAAATATTCAAGCGACAACACATCTGCCGCGGTAATCGATGAAACAAGCGGATTGGTAACCGCAAAAGAAGTGGACGGGGATACACGGGTAAAAATCACTGCCGAGATAACTCCGAAAGCAGAACCTGAAAATATCAAAACCGCATATGCCTATCTCACCGTGACATCTGTTCCGGAGATTGAAGAAATTATATCAATAACCGCAGGCGGAAGCGAGCATATCCGCCTGACAACAAAAGAGGTTCAGGACAGAATACCGATATATGTCACAGCATCGGATAATTCGGGCGGTGAGATTACTCAGTCTGAGCTTGAACTGAAGGTAACTGCTCTTAATCCGGAAATTGCGGATATAGACGAAACCTTCAACATAATCCCGAAAGCCCCGGGAAAGGCAAGCTTTGAGGTGAGTGCGGTTTACAGAGGTAAAGAAACTCCCGTAAAGACAGCTACGTTAACTGTTGCGTATGCAAAAGAAAAGTCGACATATATGACTGCAGAAGAGGCTGAGTTCGCACGTGCAAACATAAATAAATATGATTGGGCAGAAAGGTCTGCAAAGAGTGCTATTGAAGAGGCGGATAAAATTGTAGAGAACCTTGAAATATTGTATGAGATGATTCCTTCTGAGGGGATTCCGCGCAACTGTGTGCCCGGAAATCGCTCCGATCCATACGTGTATATGTGCAAATATTGCGGATGTGATATCCGTGCGGATTATGGAATGTATGGATTGATTACAAACCCGATTCAGCACCCGTGGAAGATTCAGTGTCCGGATTGTAGTAGACGTTTCCCGAGTAACGATTTCGGAAGCTTTTACAAGCTTGGGCTTAATGAATACGGAGAATTTGACCGCATTCGCGCTCTCGAGAAACACCATGAAATGATTTATCATAAGAACGGGGTATGCTCCTATGCAGGGGAGTGTGGAAAGCTTCCTGCAGAAGAGAATCGTACAGAGTGGCTTGAATATTTTGGATACGGACAAGGATATTTGAAAAACACCGCGTATCAAGAGCTGTATACAAGCGGAAACTCGTTAAACGGCATCGACCCATTCTATTATAATGCAGACCTTGACGGTGACGGAGCTTCTGACAAAAGCATCAGGACACTTGGCGGAGGATACGGAGAAGTTTCCGCAGGTATGCTCTGGGGAGTTGACGACGCCTTTGGATATGTTCCGCTTGAGGAAAACGGAGAAGAACGATATCCTGTTAATATTAACGGAAACCGATATACCGACCAATACGGATTGCAGGTCTATGAGAGACACATGTATATTGCAACATATGTTCACAACGGAGTATGGTACGGGCTTTCGTCAGGACAAAGCGGTGTGATAAAGTACGGAGTGTCAAACTGTGCGGCTGCATATTTCTATACAGGCGACAAGAAATACGGAAGAGTTGCGGCAATATTGCTTGACAGAGTTGCGGATTTTTATCCGGATTTGAATTATGAACAGCATACACAGTTGTTTGGACATCCGTATCAGGGAAAGATAGTTGACCGTATATGGAGCTGTTCTACTGCCGTATTCTACATTCAGGCATACGATGAGATTTTTGAACTGTATGAAACTGACCCGTATATCATAGAATTTATAAACAGCCGTAAGGTAAACGGAAAGCCTCTTAAATTCAGATATGCGAAGGAAAATGGAAATCAGATACGCACGCATATTGAAGATGGAATAATTCGCGAATCGCTTGAGGGACTCAAATCCGGCAAGGTTGCAGGAAACTATGGTATGGATCAGAAGGTGAATGCTATAGGTGCCGTAGTCCTGGATTCTCAGCCGGAAACATCAGAGTGGCTTGATTTTATGATGGCAGCCGGCTGGCATACCTTGCCGGGTATGGGAAGCACGGGCGGAAGCATATACGAGCAGCTTATTGAAGAGGTTGATGCCGATGGTCAGGGAACTGAAGGTTCAGCGTATAATGCCGGATGGGTTTCTAATATGATGCAGGTGCAGGAGGTTTTGGAGGATTATCCCTCGGGGATAAATCTTTTTGAAATCCCCAAATATACGCAGATGTTGTATTCCAATATCCCCCTTATGTCTGCAACATACACTCCGCAGATTGGAGACAGCTCGTCAACACTTGGAAAAGATCATTGGATGACCTCTGCAATTGCTCAGGACGGTTGGGAAGGGCTTTCTGATCCGGTTTTTGCACAGCTGTTGTATCTGTTCAATGGCAATAAGTCAGACGGGCTGCATTATGATATAACAGACGAAAATCCCGAACGCCTTGAAGATGAAGTACAGGCAGTAATTGATGAGTACGGAGAATTCAAACTATCATCGGAGGTTATGACAGGTTTTGGCTTTGCAGCTCTTCGGAGCGGTGATGATTTTACAAGCAGTGTAAACGCTTCCGGTAAGGATACACGCCGTGATGTATGGATGTATTTCGGTGCACTTGGTGCAAGCCATGCGCACACCTGCGCGCTGAACCTTGGAATGACAGCGTTTGGTTTAAACTTTATGCCGGACTTAGGTTATCCTGCAGCAACAGGAAATGATGTAAACCGTACTCAGTGGATTGATACAACATTTTCTCATAACACTGTTATTGTTGACGATAAGCAGCAGAAGGGTGATATTGAAATCCGCGGTAAAATAAAGCATTTTTCCGATGACGGTAATATTAAGCTTATGGATGTTTCGGCACCGTTTGCATATCCTGCTGAGACATATTCTGTTGATGAATATCGCAGAAGTGTTATGCAGATAGATGTTGATGATGAAAATTCATATGTTGTGGATTTCTTCCGGGTTCTTGGAGGAAATAGCCACACCTACAATCTACATGCTTCTTCAAATGCAATTTCAGAGCATCTGGGACTTGGTGAAGTTGTTCCGCAGACGGACGAAAACGGAAACTACATAGGTTCATACGCAGGTCCCGATGTACCGTACGGAGAAGGTGCTGCCGGTATTCCTTACGGCCACACATGGCTTGAAAATGTTGACCGTGCATCCAATCCGGAAGATAAGATGGAGATAGACTTTGAGATAAAGGATTTCAACAAGGCGATTAAGGATTCCAAAGGACTACATCTCCGAATGACAATGCTTAACGGAACCAATGTTGCAAAGGGTGCGAAACCAAGTCTCGCTATTACAGACGGACATCCGCCGCAGAAGGCAGAAAACAAGAATATTGACAGACTAAAATACGTTCTTCTTAAGAACGAGGGAGAGAACCTCGATTCAACGTTTACAACCGTTTTTGAACCGTACAGAAATGAGAGATATCTTTCATCCTCCGATGAGCTTGTGATGACTCCTGTTGGCGGCACACCTGCGAAATCAGATGATGCACGTGCAGTTAAGGTGACACACACAAACGGACGTGTGGACTACATCTTCTGGGCAACAAACAGCGGCGTTACCTATGAAGTCACCGACGGGGATATAACGCTTGCGTTCCGTGGCTTTATGGGTGTGTATACTATGCAGAACGGCGAGAACACGCTGAGATATCTTCACGACGGCGACATCCTCTGTGAGAAAACAGAAGGCGGTATTGTGACAACAGGTAAGCTCGCATCCATAGAAGGAAGCGTTAAGTCCTTCACCAAAACTCCCGAGAAAGAGAACGAAATCGTTATAACTCCAGCGCCGGGAGCTTCCGTAACGGGTGAAGAGCTGGGCGCGCTTGTCGGAAAGCTTCTTGTTGTAGAGAACGGTGATGATGTAAGAAGCGGAACCTTTAAGATTGAAGGTGCATCTCTTTCCGGTGATGATATCGCAATTAACATTGGCAGAGTTACACCAATACGTCAGTACGTGGATGCATATGAACCGAAAAAAGGCTATGTGTATATGATAGCCGAGGGGCAGAATGCGCGCATTCCGCTTAGCGTAAGCGAGGATAACGCACCTGTGTTTGACAGTGTTCCGGACAACCTCAGCGTTTCGGCAGGCAGCTCGATAACGGTTGATGTAAATGCCAGAAGTTCGCCTGAAGGAAAAACACTAACGTATGTTGGTACAACACTTCCAAGAGGTGCAAGCATCGATGCAAATACAGGTGTAGTTACGTGGAAGCCGACCGCAAGTCAGGTGGGGCAGAACCACTTTGCGATAACGGCGGTTGATGATTTCGGCAGAAACAGAACCGTTCACTTCACAGTAACAGTTTACGGTTCGACAACGAGCAAGCCCTCACAGGATAACGCCGGCACAGACTCAAGCGATACAACCGACACCCCGACAGGTGGCGGAGGAGGCGGCGGTGGCGCTGCACCTGCCCCCGATACGGACGAAAATGTAAAACCCGACGATGGTGAAACCACCAACCCCGACAATGGCGAAGACACCACCGTAGGGGAGGGTGTCCCTGCCCTCCCGTCCAAAGGCTTCACCGACCTTACTTCCCACGCA
>JAFQSU010000019.1 GCA_017409405.1 Oscillospiraceae bacterium
CGCTTTATTGACACGTGGGCGGCTGATGTTGCGGACAAGGCGCACGTGTTTGAAACCGAAGCGGAAGAAAAAGAGAATACAAGCGGATATTTCGCATTTAATCATAATGAAAACGGGATTGAGTATCAGGGGAACAGAATAACCGTTCGTGTTGATGAGAGCACGGGAAAGATTCTTTCCTTTACGAAATATTGGGATAATGAAATAACATTCGATGCTCCGGACGGAATTATATCCTTGGAAGAAGCAACTGAGAAGTATATTGAATCGGCGGGAGCTGCGTTGTGCTATGTGGCTACGGGGCGTGAGATGTATGCTTCAAATAATGCTGAAAGACTTGCTCTCGTATACCGTTTTTCCGATGACGCACCGGCGTATGTCGATGCAAAAAACGGCGAGTGTTATGACTGGAGTATGGGGCAGGAGCAGGAGTCTCCCGATGAGTATGAGCTTCAGCCGGATATTCAGAATCATTGGGCAAAGCATGCGGTGGAGACACTTGCCGATAACGGAATAATTATATCCTATGATGAGCTTTTCCGTCCTGACGAAGCGATAACACAAAAGGAAATAGCGCTTATAATGGATTGCTTTGACGGTGGATATCGCCCGTATGAGGTAACGGAAAACGATTACGCGTCGTATATTGACCGCTTTGTCAGACGTGAAGTAATCAAAAGCAGTGAAAAAAATCCGGACAAGAAGGTGACGCGTGAGGAATGTGCCGCATATCTTGTGCGTATGTTCGGATATGGCAGTGCAGCAGAGCTTAAGGGGATTTACAAGACCGGCTTTTCGGATGAAGCGCAGATGTCTGCCGATAAGGTAGGATACGTTGCAATTGCAAAGGCTCTCGGACTTATCTCCGGAAACGGCGGAAAATTCAATCCGAAGAAAAATGTAACCCGTGCAGAAATTGCAACGATGCTGTATAATGCACTGGAAAAATAAGAACAATAATTAGTTGCTGAGAGGCGGGCTGTTTTGTCCGCTTCTCACTTTTTTAGAAAAAATTGAAAAAAATGAAAAATAGGTCTTGACATTTCTTGATTTACGTTGTATAATTTATAAGCTTAGATATGCGGATGTAGTTCAATGGTAGAATTCCAGCCTTCCAAGCTGGTTACGTGGGTTCGATTCCCATCATCCGCTCCATTTTTTTGTAAATGTGCGCCTGTAGCTCAGGTGGATAGAGCAACTGCCTTCTAAGCAGTGGGTCAGGGGTTCGAGTCCCTTCAGGCGCGCCAGTTTTTCCCTCAAACGCCTATGTTCAAAGTTTGTTATCATGGTGGGTATAGCTCAGTTGGTTAGAGTACCAGATTGTGGCTCTGGGGGTCGCCGGTTCGAATCCGGCTACCCACCCCATTTTCCCTCTTGGGATTACACGTTGGGATGTAGCCAAGTCGGTAAGGCACCAGACTTTGACTCTGGCATTCGTAGGTTCGAGTCCTGCCATCCCAGCCAAATATGATCCACTAGCTCAGTAGGTAGAGCACCGCCCTTTTAAGGCGGGTGTCCGGAGTTCGAGCCTCCGGTGGATCACCAAAATCCCGGACGCAGATGTGTTCGGGATTTTTTCTTTTTAAATCACACTACATAAGGAGAAAAAACATGAAAAACAAAAGCGTAAAATTCATAACCGAAACTGCAGTCTTTCTTGCAATGCTGATTATCTTCCAAAGCCTTTCCGCCTCGCTCGGTCAGCTCGTAACGGGAAGTCTTGTCAACTTCGTCCTGATTGCGGCATGCCTGCTTGCAGGGTGGAAGAGCGGTCTTGTAATAGCACTGCTTTCTCCGTTCTTTGCAAAGCTCTTCGGAATAGGTCCCATATACCCGATTTTACCCGTAGTTGCGCTGGGCAATGCAACTCTTGTTGCGGTGTATGCATGTGTTATGAAAACAGGGCTTGACATAAAGCTTCGCTGGGCTGTTTCGGTTGTTTTGGCGGCAGTTTTAAAATACGCAGTTCTTACCGTCGGCGTTGTCAAAATCGTTCTTCCGCTTGTGAATGTTGCGGAAAAGCAGGCAACAAAGCTTGCGGCTATGTTCGGCACAACACAGCTGCTTACGGCGGCAATCGGCGGCATCCTTGCATGTCTTGCAGTGCCGCTTATCCGAAAAGCGATAAAGAGAAGTAACTAAAATACGCAGGCTCCGGCGAGCCTGCGTATTTATATCTGCTATCTGGAAGAACTGTATTTTTTCCACCTCTTGCACTTTTTCTGTGTTGTGCTATAATATTTACAGATATATTGAAAAATAATGCATAAATTGGTATAATTGCTTTTGTGAGGTGACGTTTATGAGTATTGCAGATACACTTTTCATACAGAACTGTAAGGATATTCTCGAAAACGGAGTGTGGGACACCGATTACGATGTCCGTCCGAGATGGGAAGACGGGGCGGCGGCACATACTATAAAAAAATTCGGGCTTGTCAACCGCTATGATTTGTCGAAAGAGTTTCCGATTCTCACTATCCGCCGTACTGCACTCAAGTCTGCTGTAGACGAGCTTTTGTGGATATGGCAGAAAAAGTCCAACCGCATAGCGGACCTTAATAGCCATATATGGGATTCGTGGGCAGATGAAAACGGAACAATCGGCAAGGCATACGGATATCAGCTCGGCAAAAAGCATAAATACCGCGAGGGCATGTTCGACCAGGTTGACCGTGTGCTGTTTGACCTTAAAAACAACCCGACAAGCCGTCGGATAATGACGAATATATACAATCACGACGAGCTGTCCGAAATGCAACTGTACCCGTGTGCTTACAGCATGACTTTCAACGTCAGCGGCAACAAGCTCAACGGAATTTTAAACCAGCGTTCTCAGGACATGCTTACCGCTAACGGATGGAACACCTGCCAGTATGCGGTGCTTGTGCATATGATGGCGCATGTCAGCGGCCTTGAGGTCGGTGAGCTTGTCCACGTTATTGCGGATGCACATATCTATGACAGACATGTTCCGCTTGTCGAAGAGCTTCTCAAAAACGAAACATTTGATGCGCCGAAGTTTGTAATGAACACCGAGAAGAAGGACTTCTATGATTTCACGGTTGATGACTTCAGTCTCGAGGATTATAAATACAGCGAATTTAAACTTAAAATTCCCGTTGCAGTATAAATAAATCCAAAATTTTGCGAATATAGTGTAATAGGAATATAATAAAGGGAGGAATTTGCGTGAACATCATAGCGGCGGCAGACGTAGCATGGGGAATAGGTCTAAAGGGGGACCTGCTGTACCATATTCCGGAGGACATGCGCTTTTTCAGAGAAATGACGAAAGGGAAAACCGTCATAATGGGAAGGGCAACGCTCGAGTCGTTTCCGAACGGTGATCCATTGCCGAACAGACGCAATATTGTAATATCAAGAACGGCAAGCGAAATTCCGGGTGTTGAAATATGCAAGAGTCCGAAAGAAGCGGCAGAGCTTGTGAAGGGTGAGGACAGCAACGATGTTTTTGTCATAGGCGGTGAGAGCATTTACCGCGATATGCTGCCGTATTGCGACACGGCCTATATAACAAGAATAGAAGCGAAGTCTGAAGCAGACCGCTACCTTGTCAACTTTGACGAAATGCCGGAATGGGAAATTGTCCGCCGTTCGCCAATGTATGCCCATAACGGTCTGTGCTTTAAGTTTGTGACATACAAAAAGAAAGACTGTTGATCGCCAAATTTTTAAAAAGCTGATTTAGCGCCGGAGATGCATGTTGTCATCTCCGGTGTTTTGATATCCGCAATTAAAACTCGACGGAGAGTTTATTGACTGAAAACCGCGATAAACCTATAATAGAGACGGAAGGGGTGAATAGCATGGACAACACAAAAATCGGAAAACTGATTTACTCTTTGAGAAAAGAGCATGGCATGACACAGCTACAGCTGGCAGAGCGCATGAACATCAGCGATAAAACCGTTTCTAAATGGGAACGCGGTCTGGGATGTCCCGATGTCTCTCTTATTTCTGAATTATCACGTGTGCTCAATGTTGATATTGACAGCCTGCTTATAGGCGAGCTTGATGTGAATAAAGGACTTGGCGCAAGCATGAGAAGGATAAAATTTTATGTGTGCAAAAGCTGCGGAAACATAATAACGTCATTATCTGATATATCTGTATCCTGCTGCGGAAAAAAGCTGTTGCCGTTGGAAGCAAAAAAAGCAGATGATAAAGACCAACTCACTGTTGAGAAAATAGAAAATGACTACTTTATATCTTCCGAACACGAAATGACGAAAGAGCATTATATTTCATTTGTGGCTCTGATATCGGGTGATGCGGTTATGATACGAAAGCAGTATCCCGAATGGGATTTGCAGGTGCGCTTTCCGGCTTTTGCACGAGGTCGCCTTGTGTGGCATTGCGTGAAACACGGATTGTTTTGGCAGGAAATTCAATAAATATTAAAGGGACTGTAAAAAAACGAGTTTTTTTACAGTCCCTTCAGCGTGTCGATAAACCTATCGACACGCTGGGAGACTGTCCAAAAAGGAGTGAGATTACCCGAATGGAACCCGAAGGTGTATGTGTATACTCCGAGAGGTGACATTCGGGCAAAATAAGCGGAAAATCCCTTGAAGTTCGACACTTCAAGGGATTTTAAATATGCGTGCATTTGCTTTTGGTCAATGTTTGTTTTACTAAAAA
>JAFQSU010000020.1 GCA_017409405.1 Oscillospiraceae bacterium
AGGTTACCCGAAGGCGTACATAGGTACGTCGAGAGGCGAAGTTTGTTCGTAGCAAAAAGGCTTCTATATACAGAAAAATCGAATAATATGAGATTTTTCAACAATATTTCACGTCTTAATAATTACAAGCTAACTGTAATCCGTACTATTACTGCCTTTTTGCGTTCTGGACTTTTTTTACATCCCCCTTTGCATCGCCCGTTGCAGGATTGTCTATGAGCGTTCCGTCCTCTTCAAAGCGTGATCCGTGGCACGGACAATCCCACGACCTCTCGGCTTTGTTCCACTTGAGCGCACATCCGAGGTGCGGACAGCGCTTCACCGTCGGAGTCAGAAGATTCGCCGTTGCTTCAAACCCGTTTACCAGAAGCTGTGGCTTTAATATACTGCGCTGAGGAGAAAACACCTCGGCGCAGTCGTTCTTTTTGTCGAGAAGCTCGTCGCGAAGTATCATTGCCGCCGCCATTGAGGATGTCATCCCCCACTTGTTGAAGCCCGTGGCAACATATAAATCCGGTGTTTTTGCGGAATATCTGCCGATGTACGGTACCCCGTCAAGACTCATGCAGTCCTGTGCCGCCCATTCATATCTCAGCTTCGCCTGCGGATAATGTTCTTTGGCAAATTCCCGAAGCTCTGCCCAATTTCCGCCCTGCTTTCCCGTACGGTGTCCTCCGCCGCCGACGAGAAGCAAGTTCTTGTACTGACGAAAGGACATGCCCTTCTTGTCATCATCAACGTACATCCCCGAAATTTTCTGTGCGTTCTCATATGCAGCAACATATGAGCGGTGCTGATAGAGCTTTAAAAAATATGAACCGTGCTTGTTTATAAACGGAAAATGCGTAGCAACAATAATTTTGTGTGCACGTATTTTCCCCGAATCCGACACCGCAACATCCGGTGCTATATCACGAATGAAGGTGTTTTCATATATTTTCAGTTTTTTTGCAAGATGCGATATGAATTTGAGCGGATTAAACTGCGCCTGATTCTTGAAAGCGACCGCTCCCGAGGTTTTAAACGGAAGCTCTTCCGTTTGCGAAAATTCCGCAGTGTGACCGAGAGTATTGACGGCATTTACCTCGTCCTCGATTTTTTCTCTGTCACTCAGAGAATATGTGTATGCAGACCTTCTCTCAAAGTCACAGTCTGCGCCCTTGCCGAGTCTCTCATATTCCGAAATGGCACGCTCGTTTATGTCGAGATACATTTTTGCCTTTTCCCGACCGTAAGCACGAATGAGCTTTGTATAAATCAGTCCGTGCTGTGATGTTATCTTTGCAGTTGTGTTCCCCGTTGTACCGGATGCAATTCTTTTTCCCTCCGCTATAATGCACGAAAAGCCCGATTCCTGTAAAAGATGCGCACACAGAATTCCGCAAATACCGCCGCCGATTATCAGCACGTCACACTTTTCCTCACCCGAAAGGCTTTCAAAGTGAGGCAGCTTAAAATTTTCTTCCCATACGGATTTATGCATAGCAAACTCCTTTGTATATTTGATTTCTAATATTATGCGTTTTTTATCGGCAAATATAAGAAAAGTCCTCCTTGTATAAAGGAGGAACACACACATGTCATTCTGAGCGTATTGTAGGGGCGGATGCCCACATCCGCCCGTTTGTCATTCTGAGCGTCGTCGAAGAATCTCAGGGCTCGTCCGACATCGGGAGGGCACTGAGACCCTCCCCTACAAGGGGAAGGCATTACGAAAGAAAACACGCCCGTTTGTCATTCTGAGCGCAGTCGAAGAATCTCAAAGGCTCCCTTGTGTAAAGGGAGGCTTTTTGTGTTTTTATTTCTTTTCCGTTAAATCCTTTACTACCTCAAGGATATGTTCTGCCTGTTTGGGAGTGAGGCGACCAAACTCCTTCAATATCTGTTTTGCATAAGTCGGTGACTTTGTATCAAATTCAAAAAACTCCTGCGGCGTGATTTTGAGGTATTCACAAATGTATATGAAAACCTCAAAAGAGGGGAAAGCGTGACCATTTTCTATTTTGTTGATATAGCTATTACTTTGCCCTAACGATAAACTCATATCACGGGCAGATACGCCTTTTTCTGTGCGAAGTTCTGCTATCCGTGAAGAAAACAATTTAAAATAATCTACATATTCCACATAAATCCCTCCCGTATTTATGTGTAGTATAATTCATCAGCAAAAGCGTTATACTTAAAATAATTATTCGATATCCTTGACGTGTATAATTAAAAGATATATAATTAAGGAAATGTATCTTTTAAGGATTGATTTGTATGGCGAATGAGAATTTATCAAAAGCGAAAAATGCGAAGAATGACGAATTTTATACTCAGTATGAGGATATACAAAGGGAGATAAACGCATATTTAGAATACAACCCCGATCTGTTTCGAGGGAAAACGATATTACTCCCCTGCGATGATCCTGAGTGGAGTAATTTTACAAAGTTTTTTGCACAGAACTTTGTAAACTTCGGGCTAAAAAAGCTAATAAGCACAAGCTACGCCATAGAAAGCAAAGGGATAGAGACAGAATATTACAGTTCACTGTTTGAAACAGAATCACCGAAATTTGATGCAGACAAAACGAAAACTCACGGAAAGATTTTTACTTTAACACGCGACAATGATAAATCGGACAAGATTGATATTGATGATTTGGAATGGGCATATCTTGAGGGCGACGGAGATTTCAGAAGTGATGAGGTCAAGGCTTTGAGAGATGAGGCGGATATAATTATAACAAATCCGCCGTTTTCGCTTTTCCGTGAATTTCTTGCGTGGATAATAGAAGCTGATAAAAAGTTTGTAATCATAGGAAGCATGAACGCCATTACATATAAAGAAGTTTTTCCGCTCATAAAAGAAAATAAAATGTGGTTGGGAAATGGCTTCAATTCAGGTAATGCATATTTTAAGCCTATGAACATTCAGGAGTATGCACAGGGTGTTTTCAACGAAGAAACAGGTCTTGTAAAATTCAGAAATTGTTGTTGGTTCACTAACATCGACCACGGTCGCAGGCATCAACCATTAAGTCTCATGTCAATGGCTGATAATATTAAATTTAGCAAACACAAAGAAGTTAGAGATTCGGGTTATAAAAAATATGATAATTACGATGCAATAGAGGTTCCATTTACCGATTCAATACCAAGTGATTTTGACGGCGTAATGGGAGTTCCAATTTCTTTTTTACCGAAATACTGTCCAGAGCAATTTGAAATTGTATGGCAAGCAAGCGGAAATGCTTATGCAAATGCTCCTAAAGAAATTATGATAATGCTAAAATTTGATCCAACCGTAAAATATGGCGGTGGACTTGGGGCTGCTGTTGTTGATGGGAAAGCAGTATACTCTCGCATACTCATACGAAAGAAGGTGTCCGAATGATTACCACATTAAAAACAGACATAACCGTAGGCGATATATGCCGTGGCTTTGTATATAACGAATACGAGGGTAAAGGTCTGTTCGGACTGTCCGGCAAGCTTGTTATTCAGCCGGAATACCAAAGAAATTACATATATGCTGACGGTAAACGTGATGTTGCTGTTATTGACTCTATCATCAAGGGTTATCCTCTTGGACTTATCTATTTTACAAAGGTTGCCGAGGATAAATATGAGGTGCTTGACGGTCAGCAGCGAATAACGAGCTTCGGAAGATATGTTACAGGCAAATTTGCTATAAACGATTCAAACGGCATACCCCGATATTTTTCGGGACTTGCAGAGGATGTGCAGAAAAAGATAATGGAAACCCCTCTTACCATTTACATCTGCGAGGGTACGGAGAGCGAAATCAAGGAATGGTTCAAGACAATCAACATAGTAGGAATACCATTAAACGAGCAGGAGCTCTCCAACGCAATCCATTCAGGACCGTTTGTAACACGCGCAAAAGAGGAATTTTCAAACAGTCAGAATGCAAATATCCAAAAATGGAGTGCCTATATCTCCGGAAGCGTTCTTCGTCAAGATTATCTCCGCACTGCTCTTGAATGGGTAAGCAAAGGAAATATTGACGATTATATGAGCCGTCACCGCTACGACGATAACATAACCGAATTAAAAGCATATTTCACAAGCGTTATAGATTGGGTGTCAAGTGTGTTTACCGATGTTGAAAGTGAAATGCGCGGACTTCCCTGGGGCGAGCTTTACGAGCAGTATCACACGAACTCATATAACCCCGATGAAGTGTCTGCAAAGCTCCGTGAGCTGTACGGTGACTTTTATGTTAAAGACAAGAAGGGTGTATATGAATACATTCTCGGCGGCTGCACAGACAACAAGCTTCTTAATATCCGGGTCTTTGACGAGCCGACAAAAAAGACGGTTTATGCACAGCAGACAGAAAATGCAAAAGCAAAGAATGTTTCAAACTGTCCTCTTTGTGCTATGGGCAGCGACAACAACAAAACCCGTGTATGGAAGATAACCGAAATGGATGCAGACCATGTTACCGCATGGAGCCGTGGCGGAGCTACGGATATAAAGAACTGTCAGATGCTTTGTAAAACACATAACAGAGCAAAGGGAAATAAATAGGAGTGATAACGATGTTAAAAAAAGAAGCAAAGTTAACCGATGAGATGTGCGCCGCCTTCTTTAAAGCGGACAGCGAAGCGAGAAAAGCCGCAGGGTTGGAGGGTCTCCCCGGTGAATATACCTTTATCTGTCCGAACTGCGGAACGAAATGCACAGGCAGTTGGCACGCTATGTACGGACCGGATAATCTTCACGGTAGAACAGACTGCTTTACCTGCGATATCCATCTGATGGCTTGAGTTCAACACCAATGTACAGAACCAAAAGGTGGCAGAGTGCGCCTGCTGTATTTATGCTCTGCAGTATGAATAACAGATCAAAGGTGGAATAATTATGCTTAATGTATATACCGTTGCATTTTTCGGACACAGGCATGTCGGAAATCCGTTTGCAATCGAACAAAAGTTACAAAAAGAAATCCGTGAGCTTCTTTCCGAAAAGGAATATGTCGAGTTTTTAATGGGTCGCAACGGAGAATTTGATATAATGGCAGCGGCTGCCGTCCGTACTGCGAAAAGAGAATACCGTGACGATAATTCCTCTCTTGTGCTTGTTCTCCCGTACATGACTGCAGAGTATAAAAATAACGAAAAAAGCTTTTTGAATTATTACGACGAGGTTGAAATATGCGAGGAAGCGTCAAGCGCACATTTTAAATCGGCAATAACCATACGCAACCTTAAGCTGTCAGAGCGTGCCGACTGTGTACTATGCTATATAGAGCGTAAGAGCGGCGGTGCATATGCCGCCGTAAAGCATGCAAATGAGCTTGGAAAAAGAATAATCAACACTACTGAATGGGAGTAATTCGTCGTGTGACACACCGCAGGGTGTGTCTTTTTCTTATATTTAATGTTAAATTAACATTTTCTGCGTTAAATCACTTGAATTTCAAGCCATTTTGTGGTAAATTATATAGGATAGATATATACTCTACATATTTTATATAAGAAAGGGTTGTTTTATAATGGCAGACAACAAAGTTTTAGTTGAAACCTCTTCCCGTCACGTTCATGTGACTAAAGAGCACCTTGAAATCCTTTTTGGCAAGGGCGCAGTTCTCCACAACAAGCGTGAGCTTTCCCAGCCGGGTCAGTTCCTCACCGAAGAAAAGGTTACTCTCGTAGGTCCGAAGCGCGAAATCGCAGGCGTTTCCATCCTCGGTCCGGAGCGTCCGGCAACTCAGGTCGAGGTTTCCCTCACTGATGCACGTACACTCGGCGTTTCCGCTCCTATCCGTGAAAGCGGTGATGTTGCAGGCAGTGCTGCTTGCAAAATTGTCGGTCCTGCAGGTGAAGTTGAGCTTACAGAGGGTGTTATTGCGGCACAGCGCCACATCCACCTCACTCCGAAGGAAGCTGCAGAATTCGGCGTTGCTGACAAGGAAATCGTTTGCGTTAAGATTGACAGCGCACGTTCTCTCGTTTTTGACGATGTTGTTGTCCGTGTAAGCGAAAAGTTCGCACCGGCTATGCACGTTGACACCGACGAATCCAACGCTGCTGCTCTCTCCGGCGAAGTTTACGGAACAATCATAAAGAAGTAAGTTTATATTATGCTTTATGATTTGGTTTTGAAAAACCGTTCATACCGCCGTTTTGACGAAGACTTTAAAATCGGTGAGGATGTACTGTGCGGGCTTTGCGAATATGCCCGTCTCACTCCGAGCGGTGCAAACCGTCAGTTCTTCAAGTTCCGTCTCACTCCGAGCGGCGACGAATGCTCAAGGGTTTTTCCGACACTTGCGTGGGCAGGTTATATCAAGGACGGCACGCCTCAGGTCGGTGAACGTCCGAGTGCATATATAACAATCGTCAACGACAACACGCTCGGCACGGGCAACGTCATGGATGTTGGCATTATGGCTCAGACGATGCTTCTCCGTGCAACAGAGCTTGGTCTTGGCGGCTGCATGATCGGGAGTATAAAAAGAGCTGAGCTTCGCGACATTCTCGGTCTTCCCGAAAATCATGAGATAATGCTTGTCATTGCTCTGGGCAAGCCGATTGAAGAGGTTGTTATCGAAACTGCAAAGGACGGCGACGTAAAGTATTGGCGTGACGAAAACCGTGTTCATCATGTCCCTAAGCGCCCGATTTCAGAGCTTATAATTTAAAGCCTCGAAAATATAACCCACTTTTGAGATTTATTTCAATTTTTTTGTAAATTTGCTATTTTTAGTGCAAAAAAACATTTACATTCAGCATATAAAGTGATACAATACTTTATTGGAATAAAACTAAGGAGGAAAATCAAACATGGCAAGAAGAAAAGTTTCCATGGACGGTAATACCGCTGCCGCTCACGTAAGCTATGCGTTTACTGAAGTTGCTGCGATTTACCCGATCACACCTTCCAGCCCGATGGCTGAAGTTACAGACACATGGTCTGCAACAGACAAAAACATTTTCGGAGAACCCGCAAGAAACATCTTCGGCGAC
>JAFQSU010000021.1 GCA_017409405.1 Oscillospiraceae bacterium
ATGGTCGAGCGGCAAACGCTGAAACTTCGCATCAAGGCTCTTTGCACCTTCCGTAGAGAGCATCTTGTATATCGTACCGAGCGAGCGCTCGTGTATGGGAAGAAGCTCGTTTGTTATCGGGTCGCGCATACTCTGAACATATAGAATAAGTGCGATAAGAAGGTTCTGCTCTGCCTTATCCCAGAAATCCGCTTTTTGGCCGTCTTCCGAAGTGTTTCTTATGATAACCTCGGCAACAGATTGAACCATATCAACATCACCCTCAGTCTCTCCTATACAATTCCATCCGTCCGAGTTTTCCATATCAAGAAGATTGAATGCCTTTACGACATAGCCGTTGTTTCTGAGGTATTCCGAATACTGCTCAAAAAGCTCTGCCTTTGGGTCAACTATAATCATACTCTGCGGTGGAAGTCCTGAGTTCTTCATCTGCACCATTTTGAGCATAAAGGGCTTTACAAATCCTCTTGATTTTCCGGCACCTGTCGCACCGTAGATCATCATATGCTTGTTTAATCCCGAATCACTCCACAGACCGAGGTATTCAGACTCAGCATCATATACGGAGCTTTTAAGCTTGCACAGTATCGGACACGGGAGGTTGTCCGCACCGCCTGAGGATAACACCTTATCGCGTTCTTTTTTAGTCATCCATCCTGATGTACCGTGCGTGCCCTCACTTGATATGAAGAAGTTTCGCTCATCTTTTGTTATTTTGACTCCGGTTATGAGATGCATACCTTTTCCCGTTATTAGGAAGTACATAACGAAAAGAAAGAAAAGAACACCGATACCGTGTGAGGTGAATACAGCACTGAAGCATTTTAACGGGTTTAATGAGAACACCGCATTCGTCGTGCTGTGTGTGAAATTGTTTGTCGCCTGAATAAATGCGTTTATCATTATGCCGTAGAGATATATCCCTCCAAGCAAGCAAATTGTATAAAACCAGAAGTGTTCTTTCATTCGAAGATACATACTTCGCATTATTCCAACCTTCATAAGCTTATTCGCTAATGTTTGCCACACGCCTTTCAACCACTTCAATACATTCTCCCTCCTTTGTCCGGAATTCCCGTCTTTCCGCTGTGTTCTCACGCAGCTCGGGAAATATGGTATATACATTCTCCTTACTTACCGATACAACACGCGTCTTTTGACAATTGAATTTTGCAAGCAGAGTCAGCATTGTATTCTTCTGTGTTGCAAGACAAATTATCCTCGGTATTATGCCCGCATTTTCTTTTTCCGCCTGCCGCAGTGCGTTTACTATTCTTCGTATATCAAAATCAATCCCTGATATAACCGGCGCATCTTCGATAACTCCGTCCGAGAGTGAGAACCTTGCCGGAGTATCTGTGTCTCCTCCGAGCGCACGAACCATACGCTTACGGCTTTCTCCGATTTTGAGAAGTGACATTTGAAGCACACCGTCCCGGTTACACGGAACGATAATGTGGTCACACCCCAGTTCCTTCAAGCCCTCTCCGAACGGCTTCATGCCGTGTGAAAACTTCTTGTCCACGTGTACGGGGTATATGTATGACCACAATTTCTCCAAGGACGGTCCCGTGACTATTACCTTTATTCTCTTTATATCCCGCATAGCCGTGAGCTGAGAGAGGTATATCTCTCTTTCATAGCCCGGGATTATCCAATCCTCCGCGCTTTCGATATGATACGGTATGTATGCTTCATCTCGGATTTTAAGCACTCCCAAAAACTTTGTTCCTGCAAGCACCTTCATATTTGCGTCCGACCTTAACATCAGACTGCTCACATATCCGCAGTCAGTTTCTGCAAGGGTGTGGGTATTTACGTGGTACACATTTATCCCTGCAAGGTGGAGCAGAACATTCCACTGTGCGCTTCGGAGCTTTCTTCTGTACGAGGTTTTCTTTACATTTGTTCTTCCTTCCTCGGGGAAAGAATCGCCCATCTGCAAAAGAATATCCCTGCCTTTCTTCGTCAGCCTGAACCCCGACATATCGCTCTGGGAACGGATGAGCCCGTGAAGGCTTAAATTTTCTGCAACACGCTTTGAGAATACAGGCGAGTCATACTTTGACCTCAAGCCTGCGGGGAGATATCTGCAAAGTCCTGTGAGCCTTAAAAACTCACAATCATATGTGTCAAAAATCATAATTGCACCACCCTTCCTATTAGTATGCTGTTTCGGAAACGGCTACGGTTTTTCAAGAACCCGAAACCGTTGATATTACTCGCTCAAACACCCGTTCAAGGGTGGAACACTTTAGGTTTCGGGTGGGGGATGGCAAACGCATAGCCGTTTCCGTTTTGTTGCCACCCTTAAAGATAATTATTTGTAAGATAATCCATAAAAAGAGATGCCTCATCTGACGGCATTACATATATCTCACAGCGCATATCATCCGAGAGCTTTGAGAAGAGCCCGACACTTAAACAGAACTGTGTATCATCCTCAATCACACGACCTTTGAGCGCGTTCGGGATAGCCTTCCACGCCTTGTTATCGTTATCGAGAGCATTGTGATTTTCATAATTGCAATGCTCGACAATCGCCATAAACGCATTCTTGAAATACGGAAGTCCACCGCCGTAGCCCTGCATGAGTCTGCTCACCGTATCGCCTATATACCCACCGTTTTCTCTGCGGCTGTTCGGGAGTAGTGTATTGAGCGTTATGTGCAGCCAGCCTTCGCCGAGCACTTCGATACTTCCACCGATGCTGTCAGTGGAACGTGTGCCAGGAGAAGCAGTGAATGCATCATTTCTCGAGCGGTATTTTTCAAGCGAGTTCCGCGAGCGTATGCAGAGTTCTTCAAGACGCGTCATATATTCATCAATCCCACGCCCGATAACAGTCGAGGACTCGCTGTTGGACATTATGAGCCTTGACAGACACTGCAGTACTTTTATGCAATCGCCCTGCAGATTTTTAAGCGTATCCTTGTAATCAAACATTTCTCTTCCTCTTTTCCAGATCACTTCGTTTTGTTGTTATCAGGTTATACATAAGCGGCGATGCCTTTATGTCGATGCACACCTTGTTCTTGTTTGCACAAAGAAGTGCCTCCCCTCTGCCGCTCCGTATAATCTGCATCGTCTCCTCATCGGATAGCGCGAGATGCTTCTGCACGGTGTATGCCTCATCCTCTTCAAGATGAAGAATTATCTTAAAGCTTGAAAGGTTAAGTATCTCCTTGCCAAACCTTCCGTTATCACTTGAAAAGCATCCACTGAGATCCTGTGTTGCCTGTATCGCCGCACCGCCGAAACCGCGTATGAGTCTGAATATTTCCTGAACATATCCGCTTGCAAGCTTGTTTGCGCCGCTGCCTATGAGCGTCCATAGCTCATCAAGGAAGATTACCTTCTTCTGTATGCGGCTTTCCTTTGCTTTGTCCCACACAAAATCAAGTGCCATAAACATACCTATCGGTTTTAAGTTCTCCGTCATTTCGGTCACATCAAGCACGATGTATTTATTTGAAAGGTCTACATTCGTTTCTCTGCCGAAGGACGAGAGCGAGCCGACGGCAAACTTTTCTATCATAAGCGCCAGGCGTTTAGTCTCGTTTCTTGAAAGAAGCTCATCATACAAATCACGCAGCGTCGGCATCTTCTTGAAGTTTCCGCGCTCATCAAAGAG
>JAFQSU010000022.1 GCA_017409405.1 Oscillospiraceae bacterium
ACCAAGTCCTCTATGCTTATCATCTCTACTTGATATCTGTTTTCGTACCCTTTTTGCATCATCTTTCATCACCATATATATTATACTATAAAACTAAGAAAAAGCCCAGCTCTCGCTGGACTTTTTCGACAGTCTGAAAGAAGGTGCATATGCACCTTCTTTTTTGTTACTTTGTTTTCTTTCTGTCCTTCCTTCTGAGGAATACTTTTATAACCTCTTCAATCGGTATTATCGTAAGTGCAAGAAGGAAGGCTATGCCGTATTCCTGATGATCAAGTCTTGCAAGGCTAAACGCATTTGCAAGAAACGGAACTTCAACCACCACGGTGACAAGCACAAACGAAACTGCCGCAGCGCCCCAGAGCCACAGGTTCTGTTTTTTCATCGCAAACAGTGAGCCGTGAAGTGAGCGCAGGTTGAACGAATGACATATCTCGGCAAGTGCGAGGGACAAAAACGCCATTGAAGTTCCGAGCGTATCGGCATCATACGGCAATGTTCCGAATCTTGCCAGATGATCGGGATATAAAACATCATGTCCTATAAAATAAGATACAAGTGTTATAACCGTAACTATAATGCCCTGGTATATTACCGCACTTCCGACACCTCCGGAGAAAACGCCCTCCTTCGGACTCCTCGGGGAACGGTTCATTATATCCTTCTCGGGCTTTTCCATACCGAGGGCAAGAGCCGGCAAACAGTCGGTAACAAGGTTTATCCACAAAAGATGAACAGGCCGGAACAGAGTAAAGCCCATAAGTGTTGCAAAGAATATCGACAACACCTCAGAAAGGTTAGAGGCAAGCAAAAACTGAATACATTTTCTGATATTGTCGTATATGCGTCTTCCCTCTCCGACGGCGGAAACGATTGTTGCAAAGTTGTCGTCTGCGAGAATCATATCTGCCACATTCTTCGTAACGTCGGTGCCGGTTATCCCCATACCGACTCCGATATCGGCATTCTTTATCGACGGTGCATCGTTTACACCGTCACCCGTCATTGCAGTAACCTTTCCGAGCTTTTGCCATGCACGGACAATTCTCGTTTTATGCTCCGGCTGAACGCGGGCATATACGGAATATTTTGTGACTACCTCATCAAATTCTTCGTCTGAAAGCTTTGACAGCTCCGCACCTGTCATGGCTTCATCCGCGCTCTCTATAATTTTAAGCTCACGCGCTATTGCAACGGCGGTATCCTTGTGATCACCCGTTATCATTATCGGGCGGATACCTGCACTGCGACATTCGTTTATCGCAGCCTTGACCTCATCACGGACAGGGTCAATCATGCCGACAAGCCCGACAAAGCACAGCTCGCCTTCAAGCGTCTCCGGTTCAAAATCCGTAGGTGTCGTGCCGTGTATTCGCATTGCCGATGCAAGCACTCGCAAAGCACGGTCAGCCATGTTCTTGTTATGAGCCATAATCTCACTGCGTTTTTCTTCGGTGAGGTCAATTTGCTCCCCTCCGATATATGCTTTTGTGCATCGCTTCAAAAGCTCATCGGGCGCACCCTTGGTAAACTGAACAATACTTCCGTCACCCTTTCGGTGTACGGTAGACATCATCTTGCGCTCGGAAGAAAACGGAGCTTCACCTATACGCACATATTCTTTGCTGAGGGACTCCTTATCGTATCCCAGCTTATAAGCATAGTTTACAAGCGCACATTCCGTCGGTTCTCCGACAGCCTGCTTTGTTTCCGAATCAAGCTCTGCATCCGATGCAAGTGACATTGACAAAGCCAGCAGCTTTTCATCATCACCGTAGCTTTCAACAACGGTCATCTTGTTCTGCGTAAGTGTTCCGGTTTTATCAGAGCATATTATCTGAGTGCAACCGAGCGTTTCAACGGCAGTCAGCTTTCTTATAATGGCACTGCGCTTTGACATGTTTGTTACGCCGATGGAGAGAACTATCGTGACAACGGTGGCAAGCCCCTCGGGAATCGCCGCAACAGCAAGGGATACGGCTATCATAAACGTATCAAGGAACGTGTCAAGGCGCATACCTCCGCCCGAAAGGTACGAACGCACGATGTTGATGGCAAATATGACAATACATATACCTATAACGAGCTTGGTAAGTACGTTACTTAGCTCTGCAAGCTTTATCTGGAGAGGAGTTTTTCCGTCTACGGCTTTTGTGAGCGCATCCGCTATTTTGCCCATTTCGGTATCCATGCCCGTATGCGTAACAACGGCTTTTCCTCTTCCGTATACAACGGTACTTCCCGAGAAAACCATATTGCGGCGGTCTCCGAGCGATACGTCACCGTGCTCGCCGGCTGAAAGTGTGTCACTTGTTTTTGTGACCGGCACAGACTCGCCGGTAAGTGCCGCCTCTTCAATTTTAAGGCTTGCCGCCTCAATTATTCTTGCATCTGCCGGCACTGCATCGCCGGCTTCAAGGACTATTACATCTCCCGCAACAAGCTCTTCACTCGGTACGGTAACGAGACGCCCGTCACGGATTACCTTTGATGTAGCTGCCGCCATCTTTTGCAGTGCGGCTATTGACTTTTCGGCTTTGCTCTCCTGAAGCACGCCGAGAACGGCGTTTATGATTACAACCGCCATAATAATGATTACATCAGTCGGAAAATGGTTTTCATATACAGCCATTATTCCTGCAATAGCTGCCGCGACTATAAGAATTATTGTCATCGGCTCACTAAGCTGCTTTAAAAACCGATGAAGCCATGTTTCAGGCTTCTGCTCCGCAAGCCTGTTTTTTCCGTTCTTTTCAAGACGGGTTTTCGCTTCTTTTGAAGAAAGACCGGTCTCGGTTACGGAAAGAGATTTCATTACATGCCCGAAATCCGACAAATACTCTTTCATTTTTAAACACCTCTTTAATTTATAGTATTTGAAAAAAATAGAGACTTATTTGCTTTTCCACAAATAAGTCTCATCGTTTCAAATAAAGCCAGGACAAACAGTCCGATTGTTGACCTTATTACGCAAGCGTCGATTACTCCCTCGTTTGCTGTATTCTGTTTAATGACATTCTAAAACAAAAAGGATATTATTTCAAGTATTTTTTTGTAAACATTTAATTAACAGCAAGAGACAATGCGTTTGTTATTCAACAGAAGGCTCCTCAGATGACTTTTTCTTTTTTGTCTCTTTTTCAAAAGAAACTCCACCAACCTTGACATTTACGCCACTTACGGAAATGCCTGTCATGGACTCAACCGAGGATATGATGCTGTTCTGAACAGCCTTTGCAACAGTGGGGATGACAAAACCTTTTTTCACGGTAATGGTGACCGCGATTTCCGCACTTTCCTCGCCGAGAGAAATTTTAACACCTTTTGATGAGGATTTTTTGGCAAGAAAATCTGTCACGTTTCCTGTACCGAGAGCCGCAACACCGTCAATTTCCATTGTCGCAATAGCCGCAATTGACGCTATAACCTCTTCAGATATAACAACGCTGCCGTTTTCATCAGATTTTGCTATATATTCTTTTACTTCTGCCATATCAGATACACTCCTTTATACACAGCATTTTAGCTTATAGCATTATTATACCTCAAAACTTACTTAATTTCAATGATTTTTATTTGACTCGGCAAAAAGTCTGTTTCTCCGACTGCTATATCCTTGATTTTTGTTGTATCGCTTGCCGACAAACCCTCTGCCGGAGCCGTTACAATCACATTTACACCTTCCTTATTTATCAGCGCTATGCAGTCTGTGTAGCCCTTTGCCTTTACAAGTGTTTCTATGCGTGTTTCGGAAATCGCCCCTGTAGAAATCGTCTCAATGCTTGCCGCCGCATTATCACGTGAAGTCTGCGACAGATTTTCTTCATTCACAGCTTCCTTGAGGGTAGTTATTGCACTGTCTCGCGCTTTTTGCTTTTCCATCCGAGCTTCATCAAAGTACTCTGACACGTCACCCTTTACATCTTTTTCCTCATTGCCGGGAAGGTTCTCTCCGTCCTCATTGGTTTGGGTTTCGTTTTCTGCCGAGGTCTGCACGTCAGGACGATTTTTCAATATCCTTCCGGCGTCACTTTCTATGTTTTCCGTATTCCAGTTTATGTATACTGCCACACAAATAAATAACACAATTATTGCCGTTACCGCACTTCTCTTTTTCATAAGCTCTCCTCCTAATTTTTCATTTTAATCACGCTTATTCTGTCAAATGACAGTCCCGTGAGCGAAGAGACAGCCTCCGTGACATCGGTTCTCACGCTGACGCTGTCTGCTCCGTCACATATCACTACAGCTCCGCGAAACTTCGGATAAATTTTTTTCACAAGCAGCGGAGCTTCCCTTCCCGAGCCTTCAGACATTATACTTGGTTTTGTATCGCTGTCGCCCTCTCTTCTGTTTTCATCCTCACTAAAGCTCTCGCTGGCTTCTTTTGCATACACGCTCTCACCTCCGGATTCTACCGAAAGAATAACCTGTGTTCTTCCGACTCCGTCACACTCGGAAAGTGCTTTTTCTATCCTCTTTTCAAATTTTTCCGTAGAAAAAGAAATTTCTTTCTCATCAAAGCTTTTTACCTCCCCGCTGTTTCCCGACGGAAACACAAGCAACAGCATTCCTACAGCTATAACTGCGATGACATACTTGTATTTTCCTGCGAAGTCTCCTATTTTTTTGCTCCAATTATTCTGTTCCATCTTTTACCTCTATTTTTACTTCCTTAATTCCGAATTCCTCTTTTATCATGTCCGAAAGTGCTATCCCGTCTCTAACGCTCTCAACCTTAACCGTTACTCCTTGCGGAGTTGTTCCTGTACATTTTACATCTACCATGCACTCCACACCCATTGAATCGGCTCTTTGCAATATATATGCACCAAGATTTTTTTCTATGATACTGGAAGAAAGTTTTTCGTTCTCTCTCCGCAGTGTCTCAGCCATTTCCTCTACTGTTTTTCCGTATTTTTCTCCATAACCGAGCACCGCCCCTGAATCAAAGCTATTTATCGGTGAGATAAGAACCGCCGTCATAATAATACTTCCGCAAAGCATCACGGCACGTTTTGCAGAAGTTTTCGGCACAAGTGCCGATATCACTGACAAAAGCATCGTAGCGGCGGCGATTGACCCGACCCAGTCACGTATAAAGCTCATATCAGCCCACCCCTGCACTTTTCATTGCCGCAACTATCGCTATGAATATTACCGTAACGCATGAGGCGGACATTGCAAGCACCAGCCCGAAGCTCTGACCGAGACGCTCTGCAAGACCCGAAATGCTTTCCCCCGTGATCGGCGATGTGCACACAGAAGCGAATTTAAACAGAAAGTAGTTCACCGCAAGCGTAAGAAACGGGACTGCACATGCAGACAGTATCACAAGCATACCAAACACGCCTACTGTACTCTTAATCAATGCCGCACCTGCCATTACCGTTTCAGCGGCATCCGAAATTATCCCACCGACTACCGGCACTGCACCGCCTATTGCAAACTTTGCGGTCTTTATACCTGCAGTATCGACACTTCCGGAAATCACTCCCGTAACGGTTATGTATGATACAAACGCACCGAGAGTTAATTTCAGTGTTGATGAAACAACCCTCACCGAAAGATCTGATATTTTTCGAAGTGCGCTATTGGGTGCTGCAGCATTTGCAGTAGCTGCGAATATATTCACATAGACAAGCGGCATAAGTGCATAGTTTATAAGAGAAATCAATAAATCCGAAAAAAACACAGTCGCCGTAGTTCTCGCTATTGCCCCACCCGGAGCACCGCTTGCGGCTTCTACTGCCGCAAGTGTCGGAAGCAGCGATTTTGAAAACAAATCGACATTTGATATCAGTTCTTTGCCCATTCCTATTACACCGGTAATGCTCTGTGCTGCTGCCGCCGTAACAGCTATTGCCCCCACAAGCGAAATGCTTGTCTGCACGGCAGAGTTGTCCGCCGGAAGGGTCAGTGCCGATACGCAGTTGCACACAAAAGAAACAGTAATCACCGCCGCAACACATCTGAGGCCTGCCGAAAATATACCCTTTATTCCGCGAAGGAGCTTATCGAGCACGACAGACAGCCCTTCGTTAAAGGACAGGTCACTTTTTAACTCAAACTCATCTGCACCTTCCGGCACTGCGTCCAGCAATTCATCTGCCCCAATGGCATCAAGCTGCTTCCGGTACATACTCTCATCCTCTGCATCTACAGAAAAACTGAGCAAAACAATCGCAAAAAGCAAGCAAAGCACTCTTTTCATCGTTTTCTCCTTTGTTAAGTTATCATGTCAAGCACCGTCATCATAAGCGGTGCGGCAATCACTATCGCCGCCGCTCCCCCGACAAACTCTATATATGTAGCGGCAGAGCTTACTCCTCCGTCACGGCAAACATCACAGCCAAGCTTTGTCACTATGCTTATTCCCACACATTTTATGAGCGGTTGCAAAAGTTCGCTTGAAATCCCCGCTCTGCCGGCAAGCTCATAAACAAGTTTTATGACTGTACCGATAAGTCCGGCAGAAGTAAGAACAATAACAATCAGGGTTGTCACCGTCGCCGCAACCGCCATTTCAGAAAGGCTCCGTTTTAAGACTGTGACGCTCAGAGCACCCACCACCGCAATGGCACACACCTTGAGAACAATTTCCATTGGCTTCACCTAAAAACCGAATGTAGACTTTACAAGGTCAAACAAATTACTTATCTCTCGAACTATAATCATAAGCACTACAATCAGCCCTGCAAGCGTTGTCATCATCGCCTGTTCCTCTCTTCCCGAGCGAACGAGAAGCTGGTTGAGTACCGACACAAGTATTCCTATTGCCGCAACTTTAAAAATCAAATCGACCTGCATTTTTCTTCCTCATCAGATAAAAACTATCACAACCGCTATTCCGCATATCAAGCCGAGCTTTGCATACAGCTTACCAAGCCGGGTCTTGTCCTTTTCTGCAGAAAGGTACATTGAATCCATGCATCTTACGGCGTGGTCTATTGCCGTTTTTTGTTCCTCCGCACCGTATCTTCCAAGAACATTCCCAAGTGCAATTAAGGTCTCACTTTCAGCCGGTCTGAGCTTTAAATATTCGGCATGTGATATATTCTTGGTCCATATAAGCCCAAACGGAATATCCGTTTTTTTCTTCATCTCGTCAAAGCACTGTTTAAAAAAAGCATCAATCGGTGACGGCGATATTTGAGAAAGCTTATACATCAACTCATCCAGCGGAGTAAGCCGTTCTCCTATTTCCGAGCGCATAATTCCGAGTGCGCGTGAGAACAGTTCAAGACTTCTTGCTCTCACCGTCAGATTTACCGATGCGGAAATGCCGAGCACTGTTGCGCCTCCCACAAGAAATAAAGCTCCTATTATTTTTATCATTTCTACCTCCGTTAAAGCTTGCATACCTTATGCCTGAATATTCCCTTTTCCCGATACAGCGTTATTGCAAAATCAAATATTTGCATATCGGAAAGCGCTCTGTAAAGCGGTCGTTCCGAAAGCGAGCTTAATCCTTCGCCGTGTGCCGTTGCAATAATTTTTGTTCCGCAATTGCATATCTGATAAATTGCATCAACATCACGCTCATGTGTAATTTCATCAAGTGCAATTATATCCGGTGTCATTGACCTGAGCATCATCATTGCCGCATGAGATTTTCCCGTACCGTCAATTACATCCGTACAGCGCCCAACGTCAAACTGCGGAAATCCGTTTTGCTTTGCGGCAATCTCTCCGCGTTCATCCGCAACGGCGATACGGTAACCCTCATCGGACAGTCTCCTTACGAGGTCCCGAAGCACTGTCGTCTTTCCGCATCCCGGAGGTGACACTATCAATGTGTTTCCCGGACTCCCGTTTTTTTTGATAGCTTCACACATTCCTGCCGCAGCCGTTTTTATTTGCTTTGCTATTCTGATTGATACAGAAGACAAATCCCGAAAGCCCGAAACTCCGTCGTGCGCAGTTATTACAGTGCCGCAAAGCCCTATTCTGTGTCCGCCGGAAACTGTAACGAAACCCTCTTTGATACTTGATTGCGCTGTATGTACAGAGCTTCCTGTGGCAATTTCAAGCACCGTATTCAAATCCTCACGCGAAACGCAGTCACAGACATCAAGCTCTGTTTCATATATCCCGACACGAACAGCAGGTTTTCTTCCGATTCGTAATCTGAACTCCTCCGCGGATTCTTTCACGGAATCAGAAAGTGTATGCGCCTTTTCCCGAAACCTCGGCGGAAGACACGATACTGCCTGTCCGTATTGTTCATACAAATCTTTTGTATCCTTCAAAAAACTCATCCCCTTCTTGTTGTCACTTAATTGTATGAGTCCTCTAATCTAAATAGAACAAAAAAAACGGACTATAAAAAGTCATTTACTTTTTATAGTCCGTTTTTTGAAGTACGCAAATCATATTTAAAGAATTTATCTTTCTGTAAACTTTGCCCGTTTTTGCAAAACATCCCAAAACACTGAAACAACATATAAATAAACCAATAAACGGCATCAATCATCCCGTGCATTTTGAATAAGGAGCCTTTGTTCTGAAATCAGGTCATGGCATATCAGTTTATCACTTTCTAAATTTTCCGCAAAAAGCGATACGGCATTGATTTGAGAGTTGTTATATGTGGTGTAATAATATATCCCCTTATCGGTATTACAACAGGATGTGTAATGGGTGATCTCATACTCGTCTCCGACCTTTACCGCACCCCTTATCTGATATACAGAATAAAGGATATGAAAAAACTGATTTATTATCTCATGTTCAGTTTTTCCAAAAACAGAGTTAAGCTTTAAAAAAGCGGTCTTTACAAATCTTGATGCCGATGACAAATCGCCCGGGAGCCCGATTCCTCCCATCCCCCTCGAATAGGGCTTTAAATCAACTTTATCCGAAAAAACATTCCTTGTCTCTTCTGCTGTAGCTGACATATAGTTTGTGAGATTGAACATCTGCATATCAAATGGAGGGTTATTCGTCAGAACTCCGGCAGGTGTATTATAAACTCTGATGCCGTCTTTTGTCTGTTCGACAACCACCGCCTCATTTCTGTCAGCAATTATCCAATGCAGCGGTGACGGCGCAAGCTTATCATTAAACGCTTCGCCTGTTATGTTGATTTTCCGAAGCAATCCACGGGCATCCTCTACCGATTCACACTGTATCAAAAGCCATGGAATGAACTCAAACGATGCAACGTTATCCGCACCATGAATTCTTTCCGTATACACTGCATTATCCGGGAAATTCAGCCCCGCTATGCTCAACCCCTTCTCGTTTGTTGCATCAAAGTACAGCGGAAAATTTTCACTTTCAATCCCCATACCGATTACTGCAAAATGCTCTTTTATTATTTTCCCGTTTCGAAAAGAGAACTCAAACCCTCTGGGGGTAATTATAACTTTTTCGCCGAAAGAAAGCTCAAAATCAAGATTTCTTCCAAAATAATTGTAATCGGCCGTAACAGAAATTGCCGTACACACAGACATCACTCCTTATGGATATTCTGTGTAGTACATCCTTCGTTTAAACCTTTGAACCCTTAAATTCGCCATTTGCGGAATCTCCTGATTTTTTCGGCTAAAATTTCTTTATAACCATATTTGCTCCTCTTCAGATGCTTTTTATCGCTTTCCACGCCTCAACAAGCTTTTCCAGAGACCACACAGCATTTGCAGTAGAGGTGGAAGGCAGGCAAACCGCCTCTCTGTTTATCTGTGCCTGTGTATACTTTTTAAAGTATTTTTCTGCAGTTTTTCCGTTAACAAAAATCTGCCTGATGTCCGATTCTTTCAAAATCTTCGAAATATCATTTACTTTCACATTTTTAATAGAGCTGTCCGAGCTTCCTACTATCTCGCAAGATGCAATGACATCCCAAAGAGCAACGCCGTTTTCATATAAAAGCTGTTTCTTTTCTTCGATAGTCCCGGGCTCGTCACGCTCGAACACAGATGAAACCACCTTCCAGAAGCGATTTTGCGGATGTCCGTAAAAGAACATTTGCTCGCGGGATTTTACCGATGGAAAGCTTCCCAAAATCAGAATTTTTGAATCTTTATTATATAAAGGCGGAAACGGGTGTTTTTTCATCTTGTCACCTCAGAAAACGTATTTCTTTTACCATGGCAGGGCACAACTATGTCATATCTTTCAGTTTATGCATATTCTTTTCTTCCGAAATCTTGTCATATACAGATTGAATAAATTCTGCTTTACTCAAAGTATACACCGCTCTGTTTTCTTTGTGCTTTTCGGCAAGACTCTTTTTTAGCTCGTTGTATGAAACCGCACATTCTTCATGAGTATTCATATAGTCCCGAAATGCAACAAGTTGCTCAAAGCCTTTGCCTGATTGATCATAACAGTGCAAGTGGTGTAGCGAGATTTCACCGGGTCCTCTCAATACAAAAAGGTAGTAGTTTCCATTGTCCTCTCTCGGTCCCCTGTAATCATAACCGATGGCAACGAGCTTTTCTATAACCTCTTTATCTATATCCTTTAATAATATTGCAATATCCAGAATTGGTTTGGCGCAAATAGACGGAATTGCCGTACTACCGACATGTTGTATGTCAATGATTTTCTCAGGGAGAATATTTTTTATTCTTGTCTTCGTAGCTTTAAACTCCAGCTCCCACGCCTCATTATGCTCTCTCAGCTCAACTTTGTACCGCTTAACCCCTTCCATCAACATTCTCTCCTCATTGTTTTTTCTTGTTTTATATGCTATAATACAACAAATTAAATAATTGACACTGCCACCGGGTAGTGAATGCTTTGAGCATTCGTTTGTATATCGTTAGGTCTTTGAAGATATGCATACGAATGTTTGTTTTTTGGGAGGAATTTACGTGCATAAAATTAAAAACTATTTTTCAAAAAGCGATATTGCTCTCTGGTTAACTTCAGTAATTCTTATAATATCTTCTTTTTGCCTTTTTGACAAAGAAAACTATCTGACATTATGTGCATCTCTTATAGGTGTTACTTCTCTTATTTTCAATGCAAAAGGAAACCCTTTCGGGCAGTTGCTGATGGTTGTATTCAGTCTGCTTTATGGAATAATCTCATATACTTTTTCCTATTACGGAGAAATGATAACCTATCTTGGTATGACAACGCCCATGGCGTTTTTTGCCCTTATATCCTGGCTCAGAAATCCGTTTAACGGAAACAAGGCCGAAGTCAAGGTAAACAGCATTGCCGGAAAAGAAACTTTCTTTATGTGGCTGTTCACTGCACTGATTACTATTATCTTCTATTTTATATTGGAACATTTTAATACTGCCAACATTGTACCGAGCACCCTTTCTGTTACAACAAGCTTTCTGGCAGTGTATCTTACGTTCAGAAGAAGCCCGTATTTCGCTGTTGCCTATGCCGCAAATGACATTATCCTGATTATTTTGTGGTTTCTTGCAAGTTTGTGCGATATCCGTTATATCTCCGTTGTTGTATGCTTTGCCGCATTTTTAGCAAACGACATCTACGGTTATATCAGTTGGCAAAAAATGAAAATAAGGCAGAATGAATTAACTGATTGATTTGTTCTTTTGTTTTACTGTGATTTTGTCAAGTTAAGGATAAAAATTTATTTTTCGCAAAGGCTTTTCCTTGAGGGAAAGCCTTTTTGTCCCTTACATTTCAAACTTTATATATCTACTTCTTTAATTTAACCTTTTTCTCAGGGACTTTCTTTTCTATGTAGCTTAAAAACTCTTTTTTTTGCTCTTCTGATTCAAAGCTTCGCTTCGGGAAATAAAACGCCTTGTTTTTTGTGAGAAATACGTAATAGCAGTTGTCGGATTCTCTCACTGCATATACATCCTCCCACGGAAGTCTCGTCTCTCCCGATGCCGCAGTCTGATATATTTCGTTATCGTTTATCTCAAGATAAAGCTCACTTGAGGCACCAAAGGCTCCGTATCTGCGGTCGGCACGCTTTATGACATTGTTTTTCTGAAACTTAAGCATAAGCGGAACACACACAACCAGCAAAACAATGCCAAGCATCAGGTTCTTGGAGAGTCCGAAAACGGTAAATGCTATTGCCATGGAAAGAAGGACTGCCAGAACCGTTGAAATCTTACGCGCCTGAAACCAACAAAGCTCGCTGTAATCCTCTGCAACAAAGTCTGTCTTGAATTTCATTTTAATTTTCTCCTTTCAGCTCATTAAGTAAAATAGTTTTCAGCCTTTCGGCATTTGCTCTGCCGCGAAGGCTTCTCATACACTGACCGGTAAGGTACGTAACTGCATTTTCCTTGCCTTTTTTATAATCGGCAACAGCTTTTGGATTGTCGGCTATTATAACCTTTACGGTCTCTTCTATAACAGCATCGTCATCTATGCTCATAAGCTCAGCCGCGGCATTCGCAACGCTTCCCCCGTTTTTCAAAAGCTTTGAAAGTATGACCTTAGCATTGCCTCTTCCGAGACTGCCCGAAACAATCAAATCTGCAATCTCAACAATCATCCCGGGTGTAAGGCGCGATTGTGAAAGTGTCACATTTTCACGGGTAAGAAGGGATGCAACATCTCCTACAATCAGCTTTGCACATTCCGAAGCATTTTGCGAAGACGATATGCAACCGTCAAAAAAGTCCGACATATCAACATCTGCAATAAGTCTCTCACGGTCGTTGCGAGATATCCCTGCCTTTTCGTACCGTATGTTTCTATGTACATCACTTTCCGGTATATCATAACCTGCTTCGGTCAAAGCTTTTTCATCAATCACATACGCCGGAATATCAGGCTCCGGCATGAACTTATAGTCAACTGCCGTTTCCTTGGTTCGCATAAGGCGGCTCTCACGTTTTTCATCATCCCACTTGCGTGTTTCTGCCAGAACAGCTTCGCCGCTGTCCAGTATCTTACACTGTCTTTCAATCTCATGCTCAACCGCACGGGCAGCACCGGAGAAAGTATTGATGTTTTTCATTTCCACTCTGTCATTCAGAACAGCTTCGCCGGCTCTGCGAAGCGAAACATTCACATCACAGCGAAGTGAGCCCTGCTCCATGCGACAATCCGAAACACCTGTACGTAAAAGTCGCAGACGGACCGATTCTAAAAAGTCTCTTACCTCTTGTGCGCTGTGAAGCTCGGGGCTCGTTACAATTTCAATAAGCGGTACTCCTGCCCTGTTGTAGTCAATGGCAGTCTTTCCGTCGCTGCGGTGAACAAGCTTTCCTGCATCCTCTTCAAGGTGTATCTGCTCTATGCCGACACATTTTACCTGTCCGTCGGAAATAAACTCAAAGCACCCGCTGATTCCAAGCGGCGTTTCACGTTGGGATATCTGGTAGCCTTTAGGCAAATCGGGGTAAAAATAATGCTTTCTGCACTGCTTGGATGTTCTGTTTATCTCGCACCCAAACGCCAAGCACGCTCTCAGTGCAAGCCTTACGGCTTCACCGTTTACATACGGCAAAGTCCCCGGCTGTCCCGTACACACCGGACAAATCCTGGAATTCGGTTCTCCACCGAACTCATTTTTGCACGAGCAGAAAAGCTTTGTCCGGGTCTTAAGCTCTGCATGTATTTCAAGACCGATTATCGCTTCATAATTCATACTGCTCCCTCCTTCAAAAGGAGCTGTTCAAGCTTTTCGGCTATCGAAAGCAGCTTTGCATCGCATCCTCTTGCAGACATCAGCTGTACAGAAACCGGCATGTTGTTCTTATCGCGTCCTGCCGTGATTGAAATAGCAGGGTTTCCTGCAAAATTTGCCGCAACCGTGAATCTGTCCGCACGGCAAGAGCTTGCATTTGAATATGTCGGAACCGAAAAATCACACAGAGGAGAAATGATGACATCAACGTCCTCAAAAAGCATTTCCGTCTCTTTTATAACGCGAGTCCTCTCATCTGCAGCCGCTTTAAAATACTTTTCAAAATTCTCCTTTGCAAGAACAAAGTTGCCGTATTCGATACGGCGTTTCACCTCTTCGCCGAAGAGCTCCTCCCGTGTCCGCAAAACATCAAGCCCCGATTTTCCGCCATATCTTATTCCGTCATAGCGTGCAAGATTTGACGTTGCCTCGGCACATGCAAGGACTCTGTATGCGTTATCCGACTTAGCGTTTCCGAACAATGTTTTATCAACACAGCTTGCCCCTGCACGTAAAAGCAAATCACGGACACGGCAGATTACTTCCGCAATCTCTGTTTCGGCGTCTTCAAGATCTTTATCCGAAAAAGCAAAACGTATATCTCCGAGAGCAATTTCACATTCTCCGATATTCACATCATATGAGGTCATATCTCTTTCATCCTTGCCAAACAGCACAGAAGACAAAAGCTTTGCATCCGTTGCATTTCTTGTAACTATACCTATAGTATCAAGAGACGAAGCATACGCAATCAGCCCAAATCGAGAAATCGCACCGTATGTGGGCTTGAAGCCGCACAAGCCGCAAAAGGCAGCCGGTATTCTCACCGAACCGCCGGTGTCTGAACCTATTGCGGCAACACACATTCCTCCGGCAACAGATGCCGCCGCTCCGCTTGACGAACCGCCCGGCAAGTAATTCACATTTACAGGGTTTTTTGTCTGAAACAAAGCTGAATTATCTCCAAAAGACCCCATAGCAAACTCATCAAGATTTGTTTTTCCTGTTATGAGGGCGCCCTCGGATGACAGCCTGTCCACTACATGGGCATTGTACGGTGAAACATAGCCTTCAAGCATCCTTGACGCGCAGGTCGTGAGTGTGCCCTTCATGCATATATTATCCTTTATTGATATCGGGACACCGGCAAGTCTGCCGGACGGCTCACCTTTTTCTTCTTCACACACCGTAATATATGAGCGGAAATTTTTATCCTCTTTTCTTATCCGTTCAAAATACATTTTTGAAACTTCACCAGACGATATCTTTTTCTCCGAAACCATCCGTGCAATCTGACCTACCGTCATTGTGTCAAAGTTCATTTTATACTCCTGCAACCTTAGAAGTCAGTATATATCCATCCTCAAATTCGGAAGCATTTCTCAATATGCTCTCTCGCTCCGTAATTTCGGGAATATCTGCACGCAATTCGCCTATCTTTACCATTTTTTCCGTTTCTTTCTTATACATCAGCTTCCTCCAGCATTTCGAAAAACTCATCCTCACTGAGCACCTTTATGCCAAACGAATTTGCCTTTTCAAGCTTGGAACCTGCATTTTCACCGGCTACAACAAACGATGTCTTTTTTGAAACTGATGATGACGCCTTGCCGCCTAACCGCTCTATTTTCTCTTCAGCTTCACTTCTCGTAAACTTTGTAAGTGCGCCTGTGAGAACAAAGGTCATACCGGCAAACGCACTTCCGCGCTTTTCTCCCTTGAACTCTGTATTTACACCTGCATCACATAGCTTTTTTATGAACATCTGTGAGTCTTCCATAGCAAAATAGCGTGTAATGCTCTTTGCCATTACACCCCCTACGTCATAAACAGCTTTCAGTTCATCCTCACTTGCGTTTACAAGTGCGGTAAGTGAACCAAAATGCTCGGCAAGGGACTTTCCTGCCTTCTGCCCGACATGGCGTATGCCAAGAGCAAAAATGAGTCTGGACAGGTCATTTTCTTTTGTTTTTTCAATGGCTCCTATAAGATTGTCTGCTGACTTCTTACCCATACGTTCAATCTCTGCAACACTTTCTGAGGAGAGCGTATACAAATCTGCGGCATCACGGATAAGTTCTGCTTCTACAAGCTGTTCTACCACAGCAGGGCCAAGTCCGTCAATGTCCATTGCATCCCTCGATGCAAAGTGGATAATGTTTCTTATGCGCTGAGCCGGACATTCGGAATTGACACATCTCACCGCAGCCTCTCCGTCATCGGAATATACGGGAGCACCGCATACAGGGCATTCAGATGGCATTTCAAAACGCCTTGCGTCCTGCGGACGCGCTTCCCTTACCACACCCACTATTTCAGGGATGATATCCCCTGCCTTCTGCACAATGACGGTATCTCCGATCATGATGTCCTTCTCCGCTATAAAATCTCTGTTGTGGAGTGTCGCACGACTGACCGTAACACCTGAAATATGAACAGGCCGCAGCACTGCATTAGGTGTAAGAACACCCGTTCTCCCCACCTGCAAAACGATATCAAGAAGCTCCGTTTTCTTCTGCTCCGGAGGGTACTTATACGCAACCGCCCATTTAGGGAACTTCGTCGTAGAGCCAATACTCTCTCGCATATCAAGCCTGTTCACCTTGAGCACCGCACCGTCAATCTGGAAAGGAAGCTCGTCACGGAGGTTTCCGAGTCTTGTCACCTCGGCGAATGCGTCTTCTGCATTTTTGAAAACATTGCAGTAAGGGCTTGTACGAAAGCCGAGACCTTTGATGTATGCAAGAGACTCTGTGTGTGTCTCAAAATCAATCCCTTCAGCAAGCTGAACATTGAAAATGATGATGTCAAGACCTCGTTCTGCTGCCACCTTAGGGTCAAGCTGGCGGAGTGAACCTGCCGCAGCGTTTCTCGGGTTCGCAAAAAGGGCTTCTCCTCGAAGCTCGCGCTCCTCATTGAGGGAGGCAAAGGTTTTCCTCGGCATGTATACCTCACCGCGGACAATAAGGCGGTTCGGTGCGTTATCAATATAAAGAGGGACGCTCTTTATCGTCTTTATATTCAGCGTAACATCCTCACCCGTAATCCCATCTCCTCGTGTAAGACCACGCACAAGATTTCCGTTCTCATATTCAAGCGATACGGAAAGACCGTCTATCTTAAGCTCTACGGCATATTCTGCATCTGCAAATATGCTTTTTATGCGCTTATCAAAATCACCGAGTTCCTCAAAGGAAAATACATCCTGCAGACTGTCCATGGGTATGGCATGGGCTACGGACTCAAATACGGTCAGAGCCTCTCCGCCTACCCTTTGCGTCGGAGAATCCGGTGTAATAAGCTCGGGGTACTCCTTCTCTATCTCCTTGAGCCTGCGCATCAGCATATCATAATCATAATCCGATATATCCGGCGCATCCTCGACATAGTACTTCCGGTTATGCTCTGCGATTTCTTTTTTCAGTTGTTCCAATTCTTTTTTTATATTATCCATGACTACATCCGTCCGAAATATATTTTAACATTAGTATATCAAATTTTTATACAATTTAAAAGAGCTTTTTGACTATTTGTTCATAAAAACGTCAGGAATATCGCCAACTATTACAGTTTCCGCAACGCATACGCTCGTTCCCACATCAACTCCAACCTCACGTCCCGACAGCATCATACCGACGTTTATTGCGAAATCAAGCATAATCTGGTGACGGGTCTGATTTATGCCTGCTGAAGAAAACGTATTTGAAAAGTCAGCGTTAACGCTTGTTACCCACATTATTTTAAATTTTATCCGAGGTCCCATTCCCGTGAAAAAGTCAATCCCGGTGAGGTTCCCAAGCGGTATTGAAATGTAGTCTTCCGTGCGTATAAACATCTCCTCCGACAGCTTATTCATTATGCGCAGTTTTAACATATTAAGCTGCTGCATATTCGCTTTTATTGCACTGACACGTCCGTCGCTTGTATACTCTATATGAACCAGTTCGGAGTAGTCCTGTGAATTTGACAGCTCCTTTTCCACAGCTCGCCCTACTATATCAAAGGCTATACTCTCGAGTTCAGACTGTGCTACCTCACGAAGCATTGTCGATGTCTTTGCGTTCAATAACAAAAACATCGCCGCCACTATACAGGCAAGAAGTATAACAAGTATTCCTTTTTTCGTTTTGCTTCTCGCTTTTTGCCTTTTCGGTCTTGCTCTTTTTATTTCAAGGCGCATAATTCTCACCTTTCAAAGAAAAGTATTTATAAAAGAATTATATGAAAAGGCATATTGACAAATGACCGAAAAGAATATATGCTTTTCTTGAAACGGAGAGTGTTTTTATGGATTACAAAAAACTTATAGAGCTTGCCGAAGCCGCACGAGAAAACGCATACGCACCGTACTCAAGTTTCCGGGTCGGAGCAGCTCTGCTTTGCCGCTCGGGTAATGTTTTTACCGGATGTAATGTAGAAAACCTGTCATTCGGAGCAACAATATGCGCAGAGAGATGTGCCGTCACCAAGGCTGTTTCGGAAGGAGAACGAGACTTTCTCGCCATTGCAATATATGCAGGGGAAAAATTCACCTCACCCTGCGGCATCTGCCTCCAGACTCTGTGCGAATTCGCACCGGACATTGACATTATACTTCCCGACGGTGAAGCCGAGTACCGCATTTACAAACTCTGTGAGCTTATGCCGATAAACTCTATCCCGATCAAATGAATTTTTTCTTGCTTTTTGCTTGACATCCGCACAAATTAAATGTATAATAATTTGGTACTGCGATGTGGCCCGGTAGTTCAGTTGGTTAGAACGCTAGCCTGTCACGCTAGAGGTCGTGGGTTCGAGCCCCATCCGGGTCGCCATATGCTGTTATAGCTCAGTCGGTAGAGCGCATCCTTGGTAAGGATGAGGTCGGCGGTTCAAATCCGCCTAACAGCTCCACAAAAAGCCCTGTAACCGCAAGGCTAAACAGTGATAAGGAACTAATTCACTTATCAACTGTTAGCTGACGGTACCGGGGTGCATACGGACAAATCCCGTCTGATTTCTAACAGGAAGTCAGACGGGATTTTCTATCTTATCACGAATTACGGAGGACATACCATGAAAGTTTTAATATCTTGTGCCTACAACATGGATAATTGCTGTGTTGAACTGAAATTCACCGATGGCAGCGTGATTGCGATTGATACTATTGCCGTCGAGAACGAGATTGCCGACAATATGTATCAGCGGTCGGAACTTGATTATCTCATCTTCAATGACCCCATTGCCTATGCCGATCTCGTACTGAACGGTGATCCCGAAGCTTATCTTAAAGCGGTTACTGAATATAAGCCGCTTGATTGATTCGCTTGAAGCGGTATCCGAGTCTGCTATGATTCGGATACCGCTTCTTTTTTTGCCCTCTTTAGAAACAATAGATTTATTCACAAATTTCCTGTATAATAAATACAATACCGTTCCTTTCTCTTCGATTCCGATGCTAACCGTAAAAATCTAAAAAATTTTTGAAAGATTGGAAAAAACCGAGCCTTCTCATGCCCTCTGTTATAGAGGGGTATGAAAACTCCTCTATATTTTTTGCAATACGGAGGATGTGTAAATGATCAATCACAGCAGATGGGAATATGAGAACCAGGACTACCTAAAGGAACATTATGAGAAAAGGATGTTGGGTAAGGATACTCATCTCCATGTCCGCAGGTTTCATTGTAAGGGCTGCGGCAGAGTGTTCTACACCACCATCAGAACCAAGAAGTATTGTCTGTATTCTCTGTGCGGCAACCATGGCTATCAAAAGGAACTGAAATGGCGGCGAGCGCAGGAGCGAAAAGACCGAACCTGCCAGACCTGCGGTAACACCTTTACGCCGAAGCGATCAGATGCCAAGTTCTGCTGCAATGCCTGCCGACAGAAATCATACAGAGAAAGTGTTACGGATAATGAAAAGTGCCAAGTTGACACCTTGGCGTAAGCGTAACGGAAATCAGAAAAGTGTTACAGATAAGCTAAGTGGTCACGCTGACCACTTGCAACAAGCGTAACGAAAGTGAAAAGTCCGAGAATGAGACTTTTCACTTTCAGCGAAATTGTTACGGATGAGGCAAGTACCCAAATCGGGAACTTACAATAACCGTAACATAATTGAAAAACATCAAAATGATGTTTTTCACAAACCATTACACCGAAGGGAGATGAACCACATGAGTCTGCGCTATAGCTTCTTTGCCATCGTACCCGATGGCATTATTGAAATCCCTCAAGGGAGCAATCTTTCGTGGCTGACGCTGTTCTATGCTCTGCCGAAAGAGCTTGTCGAAAAATATCCACTTGCCCTGTCATTGCCGAGAAACATCTATGAATTGCTTGATGACCCCGACAGTATGGAAGTTATCAAAAACGATATGTTCCTGTTGTTGGTATGGGACTGCTTTGCGTGGTCTGCGTGGCAATTCTTCCAAGTACCGAGCAAGGACGGCACATACAAAGATATCCCCGGTGATTGGAAAAACTATTCCGGTGACTTTCCTCTGTGGCGGCTGTCCTATGAAATCATCAAGCATTTCCGCAAGAAATTTGAAACGGAGATGGATTGGAGCTTCCAACGTCTGTTTCTGATGGATAGAGATGATGAGCACCCTTGGCTCACCTATCAGCAATTCAGTAATCTGATCGGCAATCTGACCGATATGATTGTTGCCGAGGAAAACTGGCAGCCGATGATCGATGAGTTCTGGAACAATCGCAACCCCGATGATTACAGCGGTTCCAGCGTTCACAAACGGGACTTCAACCGTTCTTGGTATCATGACCGCAATCACAAGCACCTGTCTATTGAGGAAATTGCAGAAACCGGGGCTATGATCGACGGCGAAATGCTGTTCGACATTCCCAATCCGGCGGCAGAGTTTGAAACCAAGGTACTGCAAAAAATCGGCATTGAGCAGTTTGAGAGACGGCTCACCGAGCAGGACAAGCAAATCCTGCGGATGCGTATGGATGGCTGTTCTCTCAAAGATATTGCCGCTGCTGTTGGCTTCAAGACACCGAGTGCCGTCAGCAAACACATTGAAAAAATCGCCGGTGCCTATGAGGATTATGTATCCGGCGAGTACGGCAACTTCTTAGATAAACACACAAACTGAGGGAGAACACTCATGGATCAACAAGAATTATTTGACCTCGCCTTGAGGTTTCGGCAAGCTATCCAAGATGTGAAAATGGATAGAAACTTTTACGATATGAAAGATAGAATGAACTATTTTCCAAGAGGATGTTGTGATGATTCAGCGGACTTGTTTGGTTACTATCTATTGCACGAATATCACATTCCCTCTAAACAGGGAAACGGCTACTGCAGTAAAGCGGATACGAATCACGCTTTTACCATTTTGTCGGACGGAACAATCATCGATTTAACCGCAGATCAGTTTCCGTTTTTATCCAATCAACACGATGGAATTTATGTTGGACAACAGAACAGCTTTTATCGCAATCTGGAACGAATGCGTGTGGAAAATCATTTTGACATTACCCACAACGACAGGTTATGGCATGACTATCAAGCCATATATGCCCACTTGTAAAAGAAAATATCACAGTTTAGGAGCAGCCTTGTACTTGTGTGCCGCCCCAAATTGTGCGGACAGCACAAAAACACCCCTAAAGTAGGAAATATATAAATTTAAGCAACATACTGACATCGCTTTTCGAGTGGTGTCAGTTTTGTTTTAAGTTGGATGCGCTGATTGTTGTAGAAATGAA
>JAFQSU010000023.1 GCA_017409405.1 Oscillospiraceae bacterium
ATCAAGGTTTCGGATGACGCTCTGCGCAAGCTCGGATATGACTATTTTTCATATTTTAACAAAAGGATTTACTTTGAAGGTAAAATCCTTCCGATTTACCACAAGTTTTCCGCCAACTTGCGTACAGAGGCAAATGACATCATCCACTCAATAAGCGATGAGTTTTCAAAGCATATCAATATGAATTTTGACAGATTATTTTCGCTGTTTGTTGATTTTCTTCACATGTTAGGCGGGGAAAAGGCGGACTCCCGTCCTCAGAAAAAACGGATAGAAAGAACTGAAACAATTTTAAACGTCACAAAATATATCCACGAAAATCATCTTAAAAAAATTACAATCGAAGATCTCTGCAAGATTTCATATATGTCAAGAAGCCGACTTTGTGAGTATTTTACCGAGATAACAGGCGTTTCGCCTATGTATTATCACAGGTGTTTTGTTCTGGCATATCTGAGAACAAACTTCTTAATCAAAAGCAGAAGTATGTCTGAAATTGTCAATGAAATCGAAATGTACAGTAAGCCACAGCTTTGCCGTGCATTTAAAAATCATTTCGGCATGACACTGACCGAGTATAAGAAAAATCAGGTGTTTATGTTGCGTGAAGACCAGGAAACACGCAATTATCGTTCAGACCTTGACACTCTGCACGAATTTTTCGAGAATCAGAATACGGAAGTGCCGGTAGAATAAGGCTGTTTTTTCTGATTTTGTGTCCTGTTCGAAAGCAATATCCTACGAAAACAAATATCCGCTCACTTCAATCTGAAGTGAGCGGATATTTGTTCTTTTATAAATCCAACAGTACATCCTGCTTGCGAAGCTCGTCCTGCAGAAGCTTGATATCAAGCTCTGAATTCGTTTTTCCGTCACGGGCGCAGAGCGCTGCAGCTACACCCATCGCCTGTCCCATAGCCATACAGCTGGGAATGCTGCGGTAAGCGGGTGCACCGGAAGCGTGCTTGCCGGCTACAAATACGTTGTCAACACCTTTAGGGATGCAGACGCCATAAGGAATCGGTATCGGCTCACCAAAGTTTGCGACACCGCCTGCCCAGTAAATACCGTCGCCAAGCGGCTTTTTCTTACCGTCAACGATTTCGAAGCCGCCTTTTACGATACCGTCAATCATTACTGCATGGCGTGCTACCGTCTGCGCACCCATATCAAGCATATAGGCGTTCTCAAAGCCGGGCACATACTTGATGAGGAAGTTCGCAATTTCGGCGTTGTACTTGCGGCATTCTTCTTCTGCACGGCTGACATCTTCGCCACGGTTGGGATCAAAGCCTCCCATGCATTGACTGATGTTGACGAGAGCAATGCCTTCTCCCCATGCGCCGATAGCAAATCCGTCAAAGTTGGGGACGATGATGCCAAAACCGGGGATCTTCTTGATTAAGCTGAAATCACCTGCTTCTACTGCTGCTTTCATCTCACGACGGAGAAGAGTTAATTCGCAGTTATACAGCACTCCTTCACGTTCCCAGCGTTCAAGCAGGTATTGCTTTTTCTCCGCACAGTACTCATTTGCACCGGGGGTTACATCCGGTGCATGTGCAAAGAGAATGGGGTCAAGGATTTTACGCCAGTGACTGTTCTGTATTTCTTCAACCGTCATACCAAGATAATCCGACAGCCAATCGCCAAATTCAGGCCAGCGCTCATCCGGATCATAAGCACGTATATGCTCCATAACACGCTCAGCGTTTACATTTCCCATTCGCATCAGCAGGCTCCAGGATGTCGTATGACATCCTGATGTAAACGGTGCTTTGCAGGCAACCGCTACGTCAGCTTCGCCGCTGCAATCGACAATCTCCTTTGCAAATATTGCAAAGGGACCGCCCTTATTTACCGCTACCACACCCTTGGGATTGGGACCCGGTTCAATAACATGGGAGAGCATAGTATGTACCAACACCTCGGCGCCTGCCTCACGTGCCATTTCGCGCAGTGCGAGTGACATCAGCTCGGATCTGAACGGAACAGTAATCGGAATGTTCATTTTGCCGCGAAGTGAAGCATCTGTGCTTTCAAGATGCAAACCGCCCATTTTTTCTATGCGGCACATCAGTTCATAAGGCAAGCCGCGAAGAATGAATTTTCCGTCGCGTGAATAGAAGCGATTGCCGCAGGATGCCATCAAGTTCGTGACAGGGGTTCCGCCCAAAGATGCCGTACGTTCAATCACAAGAGTCTTTGCGCCTGCCCGCGCCGCTGCAATCGCGGCAATGGAACCGGCTGTACCTCCGCCCACGACCAGTACATCAACATCGTACAGGACGGGGAGGTTTTGGGCAGGCTGTGAATAGGTTTTCTTTAACATAATAAATCTCCTTTATACACGGAAATGCAGGGTGTTCTGAGTTTCCTACAAAATCGCTTTTTTATCTTCTATCGGTCCGTTCATAAGCGAACGTGCAAGCGTTTCTGTGGCGTATGGCAGGCAACCGTAGGTGAAAAAGTCACGCACCTTTTTAAGAGTGTTTTCAAGTGCCATAAGCTGCGCTTCATAGCAAGCACCGCCAACGTGAGGACTTATCAGCAGGTTTTCGTGTGTCCTTGCATACTCAATAACGGGGTGATGTAACTTATTCTCCATCCATTCGCCGTCGATAACATCGACTCCGGCACCGGCAAGAATGCCGCTGTCCAGTGCTTTGAGCATAGCCGCCTCATCGACGATAGCACCTCTGGAGGTGTTGATAAGTACTGCGCCGTGTTTCATCTGTGCAAACTCCTTTGCACCGATTATGCCGCGATTGGCATCGCTGAGATGTATGTGAACGGATAGTATATCTGAACGACGCAGCAATTCCGAAAAGCTGACCATTTCCACATCAGGAATTGAAACAGGCAAAACATCGCAGCCTATTACATGCATACGCAGAGCCTTTGCATATTGTGCCATAATCGTGCCGAGTCGGCCGCAACCGAGAATACCGATAGTCTTTCCGCTGAGCTGGTGGCCCTTGTAGCTGTCACGGCACCAAATGCCTTGCTTTACGGAATCGAATGCCCACGGTATTTTTCGCATCACACCGAGAAGCAATGCCAGCGCTTGCTCGGCGGTAGCGGTTATCGAGTCAAGAAACTCACGGTCATTCTTCATACCATAAACGGGGATTCCTTTTTGTGAGGCATAGTTCAGCTCGATATGGTCTAAGCCCGTGGTAACAGTAAAAACAGCCTTGAGTTTTTTTGCAGCGTCCAGAATTTCTCTATCGGTACGGAACTCCAATGGGGTGATAAAACCGTCATATTCACCGATGATACGCAGAGCGGTCTCCCGTTCCGGAGGCAATGACGTAACGGAAGCGACATTGCCCAGTGCATCATAGAGCTTCCGGGCACCCTCTATTTCATTCATAGCCAGTATCTTATACATATGTATACTCCTTCCTATAAGTCGAAAGGATGATAATGAGGCAACAGCGAAAGCCATTCTTCATCTGACAGATTATGTGTGTCCTTAAACTGCGGCAGTACTTCATTACGTGCCGCAACAGCAGCATCAATAAATGTTCTTAAGCGATCAGCTACCGTTTCCGCCGTAAGCGTTGTGGGGTCAAGACCTTTAAGCATCAGGTCAAAGCCCGAAGCTGTGAGGACTGCACCGTCAGCATATACCTCTGGCATACGCTCAGGAGTGACGCCGCCGGTTACAAAGATGGGACAGAAGCCGTGTGTCGGTGCGGAATGGCAAGCCTTGCACAGGTCACGGTTGTTGCCCATGAGCTTGATAATATGCGCGCCTGCATCCATTTGACGCAGTGCCTCGCCCGGTGTTGATGCAGACGGAATCATCACACAGCGGTCAGAATAGGTTCGGATTGTTTCATCGGAAAAAGGAAGCATAGAAACAAAGCCGTCCACACCGATATCCGCAAGCTCTGCGAAGGTCATAAGCTGTGGCTGTTTGCGGCGAAGCTGATTGATGATTTTGTCGCTATCGAGCATACTGCCGACAAACAGTCCGCAGTCCGGCCAACGCTTGCGAAGCTGAGGAATAACCTGTGCGGCATCGGGGCGGCGCAGAGTGTATTCAACCACCTTCACGCCTGCAAGCTCACAGCCACGAAGAAGTGTTTCGGTATCAAATGCATCGCGTACAAAAATCGGCACGATGCATTGTTCGAATGCCATACGGTAGCATTTTAAAAGACGTTTGTTCATGTTTTTTCTCCTTTATACTATTTCTTGTATTTCAATAAGCTATCAGAATATTTCTGTATATTCCCGAATTTTACAGTACTCACACGGAATGAAGAAAATAAGGGTTTTCGCAAGGGTTGCCTTTACAGAACCATATGCAGCCTTCTGCGGGCATAGCTACGCACGACATACAGGTAAAGCTGGGCTGCCGTCCCGGATAACAACCGTTGTGGCGGCATATTGCAAAAGGCAAGCCTTCATGGTCACGTAAAACCTCCTTGAGGCTGTCTTCATCCAGACAACCGTGCTGCTTGCGGAAAAGCTCGGTCATACGGTTCGTTCTTCCTATCGTGTTGCCGGACATGGACGGAGTCTCAATTTCGAGCATAGAGGGAACCTTGGATATCAAATTGTTGGCATGCACTAAAAAGCCGTCCTCCGGATTCGGCGCTACGACAGCAATTTGGTCGCCGAACATTTCGATACAGTACATATCGCCTTGTGCATCGCAGACGGTTGCATTTCCGTTGAACCCGATATGACCGTCACGGTGAACAGACACAAGACGGTTTTTCGCAGCTGCCGCTGTGCACTGTTCGAGAATCAGACGCATCATCATAGGCTGCGGAATGCTGTTATTGCGTATACGTCCGCCGTAAAGCGAGTTTCCGAAAAAGCACACGCCGTATTCATTCATACCCGGACCTGCCATAGAGCCGGGATATGCAATAAGCAGCTTGCGAGGACCGGAAGCAGGCTTCATATGCAGAAGAATCATCGCTTCCCGCGCCTTTTCGGTTACATCCTTGTTCATACCGGCAAAAATGCGGCCGCTCTTCGTAGCGGAGCTGGCACAGGCAAATGAGGTACATTCGTCTGCCGGTGCAAGGTTCAAATCCCAGCGTGTCTGCAACAGCAAGCCGTGGGAAAAAGGGACCTCCAACGCCTCGGCAATACCGCGCGCCTCTTCCAGCATATCAGGAAAGTACCGTTCGTAAAGTGTTCGGAAGCACATAGTCTTTTGCAATTTTTCATTAGGTTTATCCGACAAAAGCTCTGAAAGCAAAGCAGAAATCTCTTCTTTACAAGCCTCTCCGAAAGCAAATCCCATTTCAAACGGTGTTCCTGCAACCGTTATCTTGCGAAATTCCACAACTACACCTCTTTGATAGTAAGAAAGTTCATTCCGATACTGAAATTAGGATAAACCATTTTTTTATTTTGTTCAAGACATTTTTGTTGAGCAATCGTCCCAATTTTCGCCACAGAACCTTGTCTTATTTTTGAGTTTTATCCTTTTCATATTGTTC
>JAFQSU010000024.1 GCA_017409405.1 Oscillospiraceae bacterium
CCAGAGTTAGTCCTGCTACATTAAAAAAGAACCTGGCGTTGATCAACGCCAGGCCCAAGAAGGTTTTACATTATCAAAAACCAGCTGATTTGTTTGAATTCTCTCTGTCTAAGTGTTGCACTTAGTTTGACAATTCATCTTTAGTTGTTCTTTTCTTTTAAAAGATCGCGGATTTCGGAAAGAAGCTTTTCTTCTGCAGACGGTTCGGGAATCGGGGCAGGAGCCGGAGCGTCTTCTTCCTTTTTTCTGCGTGTTTTGTTTATAACCTTAACAACACAGAACAGGCAGAATGCGATGATAAGAAAGCTTATAATGCTGTTTATAAACTTTCCGTAGAGAATGGCATTTACTACAACACTGCCGTCATCTGCAATCTTTTCTGAAAGCTTGAATGCATAGCTTGAAAAATCAAGACCGCCGATAAGCCAGCCTACAACGGGCATTATAATGTCATTTACAAGTGAATCAATAATAGACTTGAATGCAGCACCGACAACAACACCGACTGCCATGTCAATTACATTTCCGCGAGAGATAAATTCTTTAAATTCCCCAAAAAACTTTTTCATTTTGTCAACCCACCTAAATTGATTATTTTTTATTTATCTGTAAATGTTTCTTTTAACGAGCCTGCAAGACCGGCAAGACTCTGGATTTCTGACGGGATAATAAGCTTTGTTGCCTTGCCGTCAGCGGCTGCCTGGAAGGCTTCAAGAGCTTTGAGCTTTATTACCGAGTCACTCGGGTTTGCATCATTGATAAGAGTGATTGCCTTTGCAAGTGCCTCCTGTGTTTTCATAATAGCGGCTGCCTGACCTTCGGCTTCAAGTATCTGCTTTTCCTTTTCACCCTCGGCATCAAGGATTTTTGACTGCTTTGCAGCATCCGCACGAAGAATAACAGCTTGTTTTTCACCTTCGGCTTCAAGTATCTGTGACTGCTTGACACCCTCTGCCTTGAGGATTGCCTGACGGCGCTCACGCTCGGCCTTCATCTGCTTTTCCATGGCATCCTGAATCTCACGCGGAGGAATAATGTTTTTGAGCTCAACTCGGTTGACCTTGATTCCCCACGGGTCAGTAGCTTCGTCAAGAATTGTGCGCATCTTGGTGTTTATAGTATCACGGGAGGTTAGTGTCTGATCAAGCTCAAGATCACCGATGATGTTACGGAGCGTTGTCGCTGTGAGATTTTCAATAGCAGAAATCGGACGCTCAACGCCGTACGTATAGAGCTTGGGGTCTGTTATCTGAAAATAAACAACCGTATCAATCTGCATTGTGACATTATCCTTTGTGATGACAGGCTGGGGAGGGAAGTCTGCAACCTGTTCCTTGAGCGAAATCGGACGTCTGACACGCTCTATAAAAGGAATCTTGAAGTGCAGACCGACATTCCATGTCGTGCGGTAGGCACCGAGTCTTTCGACCACTCTCGCTGTTGCCTGTTGGACGATAACGATGTTTGAGATTATTACGACGAGTGCAAGGATAAGAAGAATAGCAATTATCATTTTGAATTTTCCTTTCTTAATTTATTTCGAAAGCTCGCATATGAGCTTTACGCCCTCTATTCGTATGATAGTTACGGTACTTTGTGCCGGAAGGATTTCTCCGTTTGCGCTTTTGGCACTCCATATTTTACCCTGGATTTTAACAGAGCCTTTACCCTGTAAGTTGTCTATATCTTCCTCGACAATACCCGTTTCACCGATAAGCATATCAAAGTTCGTCGGTGTGGGATTTAAAAGGATTTTCTTTTTGATAAGCGGTCGGGTAAGAAATAAAGCGATTGAAGAAGTGCCGAGAAAAACGATTACTTGAATATATTCCGGAGCATGCAGGGCGGCAGCAATAAGCGCACAAAGTGAACCGAATGCAAACCAGATTGAAACAATTCCCACAGTAAAAGCTTCAATAAGTGAAAATACAATTATTGCGGCAAGCCAGAAATAAACGGCAGTCATATAATATCAACCTCCTTATAAAAAATTATACAGAACACTTGTATGTATGTCAAGATGCAATCAGCTTCGATAAAGTGCTACATTGCTGATTACGCCGTTTTCTGTATGCATCATGAAATTGGATGAATCCTCGTTGTACCAACAGTAAATTTTAGCCATATCAAGCGGTCCTTCGGGATTGTAGGTACAAGACAGTTCAAGCGGTGTTGAGTTCATCAGCTTTACAGCGTCTTCGACGGTCATGTTGGATTTAATTTCCGGGACAAGTGCGTCATTAAAACGGCCTGAAAACGGGACGAGATTTGCTTTTTTGTTAAAATAAAGCATTTTTGTTTCAACTATATCGTTTTTATAGATTATTGAAACTCCTGCGGATTTTTCGGCGTTATAGTAGTTGAAAAATTTTATATCACCGTATTCATCGTATGAGGGAGAGCCTTCACCGAATTTTTCTTCAAGCTCTGCCTTTGTCATATCGCGCTGTACAAAATCATAGAGGGAGTAGAGCTCGTCATACGTCTGCGGTGCCGGAAGTGTTTCGTCGGGAATATCGTTTACGTTTTCGTAATCCGACGGAAGACATGCCGTAAGCAAAAGGGTAAGTAAAAGTGCGTTTAAAATTAAGATAAGCTTTTTCATTTTTTGTCTCCTGTATTTTTATTTTTCCACAAACTACCGCGAAAGAAAGCGATTATTTGGGGATAATATTAACGAAAGGGAAGTGGTGTTATGAATATGAGTCCGTTTTGCAAGGGCATGACGGCAGGATTGATAGTAGGAACAACTCTGGCAGTTTCGATTATGCCGAAGAAAAGCAAGTCTTGCAAATGCATTAAGCACAATACAGGTAAAATCCTGAAAGGTGCAGGGAATGTTATAGACAGCCTTCAATCAATCCTGTAGCAAAAAGGCGGAGAGCTCTCCGCCTAATACATAGGCAGAAAACTTACAAATGCGTCACTGAAAACATCGTTGTCCGAAAGCTCAATGTGACGTGTGATGTCCGTAACATTAACAGCTTCTTTTCTGTAGTAGGAGGAAAGTAACATAAGCTTTGCGCCCTGAAGTGAAGTGTTGCCGCAGGGTACGCATTTGAAGAGAAGTTCATTGGGGATAAGCCCTATTGCGGCGGCGTTTTCTTTCTTTATGTTCGTGCCGAATGCACCTGATAAATACACGACGTCTATATCCTTTTCACATACGCCGGCTTCCTTCATCAAGGCATGAAGTGCTGCCCTTATTGCGCTTTTTGCAAGCTGAAGCTTTCTTACATCACCGGCGGACAGGTAAACATCTTCTGAAAGGCGAAATACGACCTCACCGTTAACGACGCACAGTTTGTCTGTTACTGTAGGGGACTCGTCCGGCGGAAGCATACGTCCGCCCCTGTCGATTATTCCAACGTTTAAAAGCTCTGCAACAAGATCAATCGCACCGCTGCCCGATATGCCGACCGCACTTTTGTTATCAACCGTTTTATAGGTCTTTCCGTCATAAGAGACAATTGCACCGGGTACGGCACCAATACCGCACGAAAGCTCCGCACCCTCGAAGGCAGGACCTGCTGCAGCAGATGCAGTGAGTATTCCCGAAGAGCTTCCGAGTGCCATTTCTCCGTTGGTGCCGATATCAAGCAGGAGAGAAAGCTTTTTGCTTTTAGCCATTCCTGTTGCAACGATACCGGAAGCGATATCGCCGCCGACAAAGCTGCCCAAAGACGGAGCGATGAAAACAGTTGCATTTTTGCACTTGATTCCAAGCGCTTCTGCATCGTATTCCTTTCCGAAGGTATCCGCAGAAACGAAAGGGAATGTCTTCAGTCCGTCCGTCGGTAAGCCTGTGATATAATGAGACATAACGGTGTTTGCGGCAAAAACAATGCGTGAAATCTGAGACTTTTTCGGGTAAAGGTGAGCAATTATCTCGTTTATCTGAGAAATTAAAATATCCGAGAGCTTTTTGTGGTCATGTGATAAACGTGACATAATATCTGCCCCGAAAGAGCTTTGCTTGTTCTTGCACGTAACGGTTTTCAACTCTTCTCCGGTTGCCATATCGCAAAGCGTTGCGCATATTGATGTTGTGCCTACGTCAAAGGCAATACCGAGAAGGTTGCCGTCATATTTCGTTTCGGGAAAATTCACGACAGGTATTTTGTCGGAAAAGTCAGAAATCCATACTGAGCAGTCTCCGCAGGGATAAGCCTTGCAGACGGGGATTTTTTCTTTTCTTGATATTTCTCCGTAAGGCTTTCGAAAAGCACCGTAGACGGGCAAAAGACATTTTCCGCATTTTCCGTTTCCGCCGCAGGGTGCGGAAACAGCAAATCCGTATTGCAACAAAATATTATATAATGATACACCTTCGGGGCACATAAGTATTTCTGTTTTGTCTTCAATATGGACAGATACTTTATATCTCATAAATCTCACCTTATATAGTATAACACATCTTTACCAAAATAGGTTAGAAAATTTTTTGTTAAAAATTTTAAAAAAAGGCTTGATTTTTCCTTTTTGGTGTGTTATTATATTTAAGCTGTTTACGGCAATATGCGCTGTTAGCTCAGCTGGATAGAGCGTGTGGCTACGGACCACAAGGTCGGGGATTCGAATTCTCCACAGCGCGCCAAAAAGGTTTTCAGAGTTTTTCTCTGAAAACCTTTTTTCGTGCTATATCAGTTTTTTGCCCAAAATGTCGGATAAATTGCTCTGTATTTTTTCGGCAACATCCGGCTTGTTCATGGAATAAACGTGAACGTTTGTTATTCCGTTTGCATAAAGGTCTATAATCTGGTCGGTTGCATAAGCAATACCTGCCTGCTTCATCGCATCGGGGGAAGAGGCGAATTTATCAACAAGGCTTTTAAATCGCTGGGGCATAAATGACCCTGAAAGCTTTATTGCCCTCTCGACCTGATTTGCGTTGGTGATAGGCATGATTCCCGGAATGACGGGGACGGTGATACCTGCCTCGCGTATTTTGTACAAGAAATTATAGAGCAGGTTGTTGTCAAAAAACATCTGGGTTGTGAGAAAATCACAACCGGCATCAACCTTTTCTTTGAGATACCTGATATCATCGTTCTGATTCGGGCTTTCGGGATGCACCTCCGGATAACATGCACCTCCGATGCAAAAGTTCTCATCGGCACATTTCAGCTCATAAATCAGCTCTGTTGCATGACGGAAATCCCAACGGCTTCTGTCTTCGTTTTCAAGCTCTTTGGGGATGTCGCCGCGAAGTGCCATTACGTTTGTTATTCCGGCGTTTTTGATTTCACGTATCTTTTTTTGAACCGTATCCTTTGTTGAAGAAACGCATGTCAGATGTGCAAGAGTGGGAACGTCATAAAGCTGCTTGATGTTTTTTGCAATATCAAGAGTATACTTGCTTGTTCCGCCGCCTGCACCGTATGTAACGCTCATGAAAGCAGGGCGGAGCTTTGCTATTTCTTCTGTGGCGGTTTTTACACTTTCAAAGCCGGTTTCCGTTTTTGGCGGAAACACTTCAAAGGATATCGATAAGGCTTTGTCGTTTAACAATTCCGAGATTTTCATATCGTCAAGACTCCAGTAAGTAAATATGTTAAGCTTGCTTGTTTTTTATGTTCAGAAGACGGACGACAATCGGGCTGAGTATAATGTTTGTTGCAAGCTCAAAAAGGAAGTTTGCACCGATGAGTCCGAAAATTATATAGTGAATCAAGCCACCGCCAAGTCCGGCAGCAGCCGCCCATGCGCTGATTGTATCCATGAAGAAAACGAAGCAGCCGAGCAGAAAGACACCTGTGTTTGCAACAGGACAGACGATTGCGGCGATGAGAACTGATAAATAACGGTTGTTTCGGGAGATGTATTTATATACTCCGGGTTCGCATTGTTCACAAAGTCCGTATTCCTTCTTCATCTTTTGAATGTGCTTGCTTGAGCGGGTATCGAGAAATCTCAGCATGCCCTTGTATGCAAGGGATGCGAAAAAGCCGCAGGCAACACCTTTTGCAATAACCGTGATAATTGTGCCGGGTACGTTAACTGCGAGAAATGCCGCAGCATCTCCGCTGAGCAGAACGGCAATGCCGAAAACAAGACCGAGCCAAGTGCTGATTGCAGTTCCGCAGGTAGCGGCACCGATAACGATCGGGATGAGAACGAGAGAGACCGAAAACGGGCCGAAACGGATGAATGCGCCCATTAGCTGCAGAATGATAACAAGTGCGGTAAGGATTGCTCCGAGAACCATTGTTTCAACTGCTTTTCTGTTGTTTGCTGAATTCATAAAAAATCCTCCTTGCTGTCGTCCGCAAAGTGCGGTACAACGCATAAATTATTTATATATTCTCCCAAACGGGAGTAATATACCGAAGCATTTATTTGTTTTTGTTGTAAAGAATATTTAATCCCTTGAGAACAAGGTCACGGTCAAGCGTAATTTCGTGCTTGCAGTGGCAGACGATAGTGGAGGCAAGTCCACCCGTAGCATATACCTTGAGATTTGCGTTCATTTCTTCATTGAAGCGGTCAATCATGCCGTCAAGCATGCTTGCATTGCCGAAAACAACTCCGGAGCGCATACAGTCTGCGGTGTTCTTTCCGATGACTGATTTAGGAGCCTCAAGGCTGATTTGCGGAAGCTGTGCAGTGCCGCTTGAAAGTGCTTTCAGCGCGATGTTGACACCGGGGATTATTGATACACCTACAAAGGTACCGTTTTTGTCCATAAGCATCATTTTGGTCGCTGTTCCCATATCAATAATAAGCGACGGGCTTCCGTAGATGTGGTGCGCTGCAACACATGCACAAATAAGGTCCGCTCCGACTGAAGACGGATTGTCGCAGTGGATGTTGATGCCTGTTTTTATGCCTGGTCCTACTATTATCGGTTTTACTCCGAATGCGATTTCTACAGCCTGTTTCATTACGGAATTCAGAGGCGGAACAACAGATGAAATTATGGCACCGTCAACATTGTTCAAATCAGCATTACGCAATTTGAGAACGCTGTTTATATATGCGGCATATTCATCCTCGGTTTTAGAGGTGTCGGTTGCTATTCTGCAAACAAATGACAGCTCGTCTCCGTAAAAACCGCCGATGACTATATTCGTGTTTCCTATATCTATTGCGAGTATCATAAAATAACATTCCTCTCAGAAAAACTTCCTGTAAACAGTATAATATTATAAATGTTCACTTGTCAAGTATTGCTATGGTTACATAATAGCATAAAATTGAGAAAAACTCAAATAAAAGCATTGACAATCAGACCTTGTTTATTATACAATATATAAATAAAATTGGCGTATTATGTCAAAGTTTTTTATCCGAAAAGAGGGTATGGAATATGAAGGTAATTTACAATAACGGAACGGTCGGAGAGTGTCCGAAGGAAGAGGAACTCCACGTCTTACGACACTCGGCCGCTCATATTATGGCGCAGGCTATCGGAAGGCTCTATCCGAATGCCCATTTCGCATACGGACCGGCTACGGACAAGGGCTTTTACTATGATGTTGACCTTGGTGACGAAAAGCTTACAGATGAAGATCTTCAGAAAATCGAACAGGAAATGCGCAAAATCGTGAAGGAAAATCTTCCGATTAAGCCCTACATTCTTCCGCGTGATGAGGCTATTGCTCTCATGGAAAGCAGAGGCGAAAAATATAAGGTAGAGCATATCGGCGACCTTCCTGAAGATGCGGAGATAAGCTTTTATCAGCAGGGAGACTACATTGACATGTGTGTGGGACCCCACCTTTGTTATACAAAGGCACTCAAGGCTTTTAAAATTACCGATCAGTCGGGTGCATACTGGAAAAACGACAAGAACAACAAGATGCTCACCAGAGTTAAGGGTATAGCCTTCTCTTCCCAGCAAGAGCTTGAAGATTATTTGAAGCTTTTGGAAGAGGCTGAAAAGCGTGACCATCGCCGTATCGGTAAGGAAATGGGTCTCTTTATGTTTGCGGATGAAGCTCCGGGCTTCCCGTTCTTCCTCCCGAAGGGTATGCTTCTTAAAAACACACTTATTGAATATTGGCGCGAGCTTCATACACGTAACAACTACGTTGAGGTAGCTACTCCGCTTATTATGAACCGTCATCTCTGGGAGACCAGCGGTCACTGGGATCATTATAAAGACAATATGTATTCTACCACTATTGATGAAGAAACATTCTGCGTAAAGCCGATGAACTGTCCGGGCGGTGTTATGGTATACCGCTCACAGCCGCACAGCTACCGTGATCTTCCGATTCGCATGGGAGAGCTCGGTCTTGTTCACAGGCACGAGCTTCGCGGTGCTCTCCACGGTCTTTTCCGTGTTCGCTGCTTTACTCAGGATGATGCACATATCTTCATGCGCCGTGAGCAGATTACCGATGAGATTGTCGGTGTTGTTGATCTCATAAATGAAGTTTACAGCAAATTCGGCTTCAAGTATTCCGTAGAGCTGTCTACACGTCCTGAGGACAGCATGGGCAGCGACGAGGATTGGGAGGCAGCAACAAACGGCCTTCGCGGTGCGCTTGAAAAACTCGGTCTTCCGTATACAATCAATGAGGGCGACGGTGCGTTCTACGGACCGAAGATTGACTTCCATCTTGAAGACAGCCTCGGAAGAACATGGCAGTGCGGAACAATCCAGCTCGACTTCCAGATGCCGCAGAACTTCAATCTTGAATATATAGATGAAAACGGCGAAAAACAGCGCCCCATTATGATTCACCGTGTATGCTTCGGCTCTATCGAGAGATTTATCGGTATTCTCACAGAGCATTTTGCAGGTAAGTATCCTGTATGGCTTGCTCCGACACAGGCAAAGGTTCTTCTCGTTTCTGAAAAGAGTGCTGAATACGGTAAGAAGGTATACGAAGCTCTCCGTGAAGCGGGTGTCCGTGTTGAAATGGATAACCGCAACGAAAAGATTGGTTATATGATTCGTGAAGCACAGACTGTTGGCCGCGTTCCGTATATGGTAATTATCGGACAGCAGGAGGTTGAAAACGGTACGGTTTCAATCCGTTACCGCGATACGGCACAGAATGAAACAATGACGCTTGATGCGTTTGTTGAAAAAATCACTGCCGAAATCCGCGACCGTGTTTAAAAACAATCCTTGCAAAAATATATAAAAGAGGGCAGATACATGGAAACACCGTGTATCTGCTTTTTGTTTTGCCACACAACTTTTTTTATAAAATTTAAGGAAATTCTTGTCTTTTCCTCGCGCTTGTGCTATTATTAAGATAATATTCTGAGGAGGTTTATAAGATGAAAGAAAGAGAAAAGTTTTCCTCGCGTCTCGGCTTTTTGCTTATCTCTGCAGGTTGTGCAATAGGTCTCGGTAACGTATGGCGCTTTCCGTATATAACGGGTCAGTACGGCGGTGCTGCTTTTGTTTTGGTGTACCTGTTTTTCCTTGTTATATTCGGTCTTCCGATTATGGCAATGGAGTTCTCCGTGGGAAGAGCAAGCCGTAAAAGTGTTGCTGCGTCCTTCCGTGAGCTTGAACCTAAGGGCACAAAGTGGCATATCTTCAGCTATTTTGCAATGGCAGGCAATTATCTTCTGATGATGTTTTACACTACAATCTGTGGCTGGATGTTTGCATATTGCATCAAAATGGCACGCGGCGAGTTTGTCGGTGCATCCACCGATGCCGTCGGTAAAATCTTTTCAGACTTTACGGCAAATCCGACCGCCCTTGTGTTCTGGATGGTTATTGCGGTTTTTGTAGGCTTCTTTATATGCTCGCTCGGTCTGCAGAAGGGTGTAGAGAAGATAACAAAAATAATGATGTCAAGCCTTTTTGTCATTATGCTTATACTTGTTGTACGTTCAGTTACGCTTCCCGGCGCAGGTGAAGGTCTTAAGTTCTACTTAAAGCCTGACTTTTCCAAGATGGCTGAAAGCGGAATTTTAAATGTTGTTTCGGCGGCTATGGGACAGGCGTTCTTTACTTTAAGTATCGGTATAGGTTCAATGGCGATTTTTGGAAGTTATATTGATAAAGACCGTTCTCTCATGGGTGAGTCCGTAAGTATTCTCGGACTTGATACCTCAGTTGCTCTCATGTCAGGTCTTATTATATTCCCGGCATGCTTCTCGTTTGGCGTTAATCCGGGTCAGGGACCGGGTCTTGTGTTTGTCACACTGCCTAACATCTTCAACGTAATGGCAGGCGGAAGAATATGGGGAACTCTGTTCTTTGTATTCATGTCCTTTGCGGCACTGTCAACTGTTGTTGCGGTATTTGAAAACATAATTTCTTTTGCTATGGACCTTCTCGGTTGGTCACGAAAGAAAGCTGTGTGGATAAATTTTGTTGCAATAATTATTCTTTCAATTCCGTGTGTGCTCGGCTTCAATCTTTGGGATGGCATTCAGCCGTTTGGCGCAGGCTCGAATATAATGGATCTTGAGGACTTTATTGTAAGTAACAATCTCCTGCCGCTTGGCTCTCTTGTATATCTTTTCTTCTGCGTTACAAGGTACGGCTGGGGCTGGGATAACTTTATTGAAGAAGTCAATGCCGGCAAGGGTATGAAGTTCCCCCGTTGGATTCGTGTTTATGTAACGTACATTCTTCCGCTTGTAGTTCTGTTCCTCTTTGTTCAGGGCTATGTAAGCAAATTCTTCTAAATTAAAGGGGCTGCAGCAAAATTCATTTTGCTGCAGCCCCTTTGCGACTTTAGAAAAACTTATTTTTAAAAGGAATATTTTTAATTACGAAGGTTTGACGGTTTAAGTATTCAAGACATCCTGACGGGGTTTTAAAATCAAATACAAGCTTGTATGAGCAAAGTGCCTGGTGCTTCATACCGAAAGCTTTGTTATCGGCGTTTTTGCCGTATTTTCCGTCTCCGATCAGCGGATGTCCGGCATTTGCCATTTGTGCTCTTATCTGGTGCGTGCGACCGGTTATAAGCTCACATTCGACGAGAGAAAGTCTGTCATTTGTTTTGAGAGTTTTATACTTTGTTATTGCCGTCTTTGCTCCGGGACACGGATTCTGTCGAACATAGACTCTGTTTTGCTTTGCGTCCTTGAAAATGTATCCTTTTAATGTGCCGCTTGCAGGAGTGAGTCTTCCTGAGACAACACACAGATAGTATTTTGACAGCTCACGGTTTTTAATCTTGTCATTCATAATCCGAAGTGCTTCGGCGTTTTTTGCGGCGATTACAATGCCGGAGGTGTTGCGGTCTATTCTGTTGCAAAGCGCCGGTATAAACGAGTTTTCCTCTTCCGGATTCCATTCTCCCTTTGAGGAAAGATAACTCAAAATCTGAGCAATAAGCGTTTCGCCTCCGAAATCGTCATCGTGAACGGAAATTCCGGCAGGCTTGTTGGCAAGAAGGATGTTTTCATCCTCGTAAATGATATTCGGGAAAGAAGCATTAAGCTTCGGCACCGCTTTTTTGGAACGTGAGCTTTCAAAAAACTCGTCGTTTAAATACATTGACACAACATCGCCCAAAGCAAGGCGTGCATCGGGTTTTGCACGTGATGAATTTACCTTGATTCGTTTGAGGCGTATGTACTTTTGTATGAGATTCGAGGGAAGTGACGGAACCGCTTTTGAAACGAATTTGTCAAGCCGCGTATCTGCATCGTTTTTTTCTATAATAAACTCTTTCATGTTTATCCTCCGAGATATATCTGAGATAAGTATACCACAATAATGCCGGAAAGTACAATTAAACATAAAATTAAAGAAAATAAATAAAAAAGCTTGATTTTTTTTGCGGAATGTGATATGATACATCAGTCATATAACGGGCGGTCCTCTGTACTCGTCATTTTGAGGCAAGAACGTCTATGAAGAAGGGAGGAGTGCATCAATGGATCTTATTAAGAATTTGACAGACAGTCAGATTAAAAAAGATTTGCCTGAAATAAGCATTGGTGACACTGTTCGTGTCCATGTCCTTATCAAGGAAGGTAACCGTGAGCGTGTTCAGGTCTTCGAAGGTACAATAATTGCCAAGAAGCATGGCGGCATTCAGGAAACGGTTACAGTTCGTCGCTTGTCATACGGTGTTGGTGTTGAAAAGGTGTTCCCGATTCATTCACCGCATGTTGCAAAGTTTGAGCTTGTCCGCAAGGGTAAAGTCAGACGTGCAAAGCTTTACTATCTGCGTGGCAGAGTCGGCAAGGCGGCAAAGGTCAAAGAAGATATCTAAAAGGAGAAGGGGAGGGCTTAAGTGTCTTCCCCCTTTTCACTTTTGAGGAGGATATTTGCTTATGTCTGAAAATATGTATGTTGACGAAGGAATGGAACAGAATAACCCATCCTCGTCCGTTAAAAATGAAATCTTTGATTGGGTTCAGAATATCACCTATATTCTGAGCGCAATTGTTCTTATATTTATATTTTTAATCAGAATTGTTGGCGTAGACGGAGAGTCCATGGTTCCTACGTTGCACGACAAAGACTGGCTTGTTATATCAAACCTTTTCTATGAACCTGAGCAGGGGGACATTGTCGTCCTGTCAAAGGATTCCTTCCTTGACGGTAAGATGATTGTAAAACGCATTATTGCGACTGAAAATCAGACGATAGATATAGATTTTGAAAAGGGTATAGTTTATATAGACGGTGAGGAAATTTACGAACCGTATATAGCTGATAAAACGCACAGACAGTTCGATATGACTTTTCCGGCAACCGTTCCTGAAAACTGTGTGTTCGTAATGGGGGATAACCGTAATCACAGCTCCGACAGCCGTGATGCAAGTCTCGGCATGGTGCATGAGTCCAACATTCTCGGTCGTCTGGTTCTGCGCCTGTTGCCGATTTCTGATTTCGGTACGGTAAAATAAATTCAAAGGAGGTTCGGTAATGGATATACAGTGGTATCCGGGGCACATGACGAAAACCCGTCGTATGATATCTGATAACCTGAAAATGGTTGATGCAGTATGTGAAATACTTGATGCCCGTATTCCCGTTTCGAGCCGCAACTACGATATAGCCGAACTGTCAAAGGATAAGCCCCGTCTGATTGTTCTGAACCGTGTTGACCTCGCAGACGATAAAAAGACAAAGGACTGGGCGGCTTTTTACAGAAGTCAGGGCTATTCGGTTTTGGAAACTAACTCCAAAAACGGAGGCGGCGTCTCTGCGTTCCCGAATGCAATAAGACAGCTTCTTTCCGAAAAGCTTGAGATGTATCGTAAAAAGGGACAGATTGGGCGCGGTGTCCGTGTTATGATATGCGGTGTACCGAATGTCGGAAAGTCCTCGTTTATTAACCGTGTTTCAGGACGAAACATTGCAAAGGCTGAAGACAGACCGGGTGTTACCCGTGAAAAGCAGTGGATTCGTGTGGGTAACGGTATAGAAATGCTTGATACCCCCGGTATGCTGTGGCCTAAGTTTGACGATAAGCGAACAGCTCTCAATCTCGCCTTTACCGGTGCGATAAAGGATGATATTCTTGATATAGAAACACTGGCATCATTGTTTATGGAGATTCTTTCCGAGCGTTATGCCGAAAATTTAAACGCAAGGTATAAAATTACCTGTAATGATGAAGAGCCGGGATATGACATTCTCGAAAGAGCCGGAAGAGCACGCGGTTTTCTCGTTTCCGGCGGCGAAGTAAACACAGAGCGCATGGCAAAAACACTTCTTGATGAATTCCGGGCAGGCTCTCTCGGAAGGATTACTCTTGAAAACGTTGAAGAAGCAAACCGTGAGCCACTTGAGTCCATTTCATTTCGCGGTATGCTTTCGGAATAAGCAGGGGAATTTATATGGAACTTGATTTATGGTCAATTGAGTGCGGTCTGAAAGATAAAGGCTATTCTGTTATTTGCGGAGTGGATGAGGCAGGCAGAGGTCCGCTTGCAGGTCCTGTGTTTGCCGCTGCCGTAATTTTACCGCACGGACTTGTTATTGACGGCCTCAACGATTCAAAAAAGATAAGCGAAAAAAAGCGAGAGCTTCTTTTTGATGTTATCTGTGAAAAGGCACTTGCGTACGGTATAGCTTCATCAAGCGAAGCTGAAATTGATGAAATAAACATTCTCAACGCATCCCTGCTTGCAATGAAAAGAGCGGTGTCGAAGCTTTCTGTTTTTCCGGATATGATTATTGTTGACGGCAACAAGGTTTTTGAGACCGATACACATATCATGAGTGTTGTAAAGGGAGATAGCTTGTCAGCTAATATTGCCGCCGCATCAATCCTTGCCAAAGTAAGCCGTGACAGATTTATGCAAAAGCTTTCGCAGGAGTATCCGCAGTATATGTTTGATAAGCATAAGGGATACCCGACAAAGCTTCATTACGAATGTGTTGAAAAGTTTGGACTTTCAAAAGTGCACAGGAGAAGCTTTTTTAAGAAGTATAAGGACGGTGCGCTTTTAAAATGAACACTCTTCTGCTCGGCAAATGGGGAGAGGCAAAGGCCTGCGAATATCTCAGGAAGAAACATTATAAAGTCATAGGCGCAAATTACAATTCAGGGTTTGGCGAGATTGACCTTATAGCGGAGAATAAAAAGGTTATTGTCTTTGTTGAGGTAAAGCTCCGTAAGGATGAAAGGTTTGGAAGCCCCGGAGAATTCGTAACATCTCAGAAGCAACGCAAAATCATTCTGGCAGCCAAAAGCTGGCTTGCGAACAACAATACCGATAAAATTATAAGGTTTGATATCATAGAAATATATGCGCCGGAAGGCATCTCTGACAATTTCACGTTGAATCATATAGAGAATGCATTTTCCGGAAGTGAATTTTAGTAATTCTGGAGGACTTAGCATGAATTATTTCAGTACGCGCGACACGTCGCTTCGGCTTTCGTCTGCTGAAGCGATAGTAAGGGGTCTCAGTAAGGACGGCGGCTTGTTCTGCCCTGAGAGCATACCGAAGTTTACTGACGAGGAGAAGGCATTTTTAATTAGCGCAAGCTATCAGAAGCGTGCAGCCCTCGTTCTCGGAAAGTTCCTTACTGATTTTTCGGAAGAAGAGCTTATCTCTTTTGCCGAGAAAGCATACAGCAGTGAAAAATTTGATACGGAAGCTGTTGCACCGGTACATATGCTCGAAAAAAATCTGGGCATTCTTGAACTGTGGCACGGTCCTACCTGTGCGTTTAAGGATATGGCTCTTCAAATGCTGCCGTATCTTCTCTCGTCATCCCTAAAAAAGACAGGAGAAAAGCGCACGGCAAGCATACTTGTTGCAACGTCGGGCGATACAGGTAAGGCGGCACTTGAGGGCTTTGCCGATGTTGAGGGCACAAAAATTGCTGTTTTCTATCCCAAGGACGGCGTAAGCAAGATTCAGGAGCGTCAGATGACAACGCAGTCGGGAGAAAATGTATACGTTTCCTCTGTTGTCGGTAATTTTGACGATGTTCAGTCTGCCATGAAGGAGATATTCTCTGATGAAGAAATCCGCGGCAAGGCATCTGAAAATGGCTGCATCTTCTCATCTGCAAACTCTATCAACTGGGGCAGAGCTGTTCCGCAGATTGCCTATTATGTTTCGGGATACTTTGATTTGCTCAAAAACGGTGCAATAAGCGAGGATGATGAGATTAACGTCTGTGTCCCCACCGGCAATTTCGGAAACATTCTTGCTGCCTTCTATGCCCGTGAGATGGGCATCCCGATTAAAAAGTTCATCTGTGCATCAAACTCAAACAATGTTCTGACAGATTTCTTCAAGGACGGAAAGTACGACAAAAACCGCCAGTTCCACGTAACTGCATCCCCTGCAATGGATATTCTTGTTTCAAGCAACCTTGAACGTCTTATTTTCAACATGTCCGGCAATGACGATAAGACTGTCAGAAAGTACATGTCAAAGCTTCAGAGCGACGGTGCCTATACTGTTAGTGCGGAGATTTTCTCACGTATTTCAGATTTGTTCTACGGCGGCTGCTGTGATGATGTAAAAACATTAAAAACAATTTCTGATGTTTTCAGTGAACATAACTATCTTATCGATACACACACTGCAGTAGCGGTGAACGTCTACAAAAAGTATGCAGAGGAGACACAGGACGGTGCGGTTACCCTTCTCGCTTCGACGGCAAGTCCGTTCAAGTTTGCGGACAGTGTTCTTTCTGCACTTGGTATAGATATTTCCTCCGGCGGCGAAGAGCTTCTTGAAATTCTTTCAAAGACGACAAAGCAGAAGGTGCCGGCTCCGCTCGCTTCTATTTTTGAAAAAGAAGAGCGCTTCCTCAATACGGCAAACAGGGAAGACCTTGCCGATGTAGTTCTTAAGTTCACCGAGGGTACGGTTTAAATGGCGATTTACACAATCTCCGACCTGCACCTTTCAAAGGCTGTAAATAAGCCGATGGATGTGTTCGGTCCGTTGTGGGAGGATTACGAAAACCGTATTCTGCAAGGCTTTGAAATGCTGACAGACGATGACATCACGGTCATTCCGGGAGATATATCGTGGGGTATGTCGCTTTCAGAATCACTTCCCGATTTCAAGTTCATCGATGCTCTGCCGGGCAAAAAAATCATTTCAAAAGGCAATCACGATTACTGGTGGGAGACGGCAACAAAAATCAAGCGTTTTTTTGCAGAAAACGATATTACAACGATTGACCTTCTTCATAATAACGCCTATAGAGTGGGAAATACCGCAATATGCGGAACACGGGGATGGTTTTATGAGGAAGAAACCGGGAACAGCAGAAAGATATATGACCGTGAAATAGGAAGGCTTCGCATGTCTCTTGAAGAGGGGAAAAAGCTCGGTGCAGATGAACTTGTGTGTTTTCTGCATTATCCGCCGATATGCAACGGATATGAGTGTGAGGAAATCACCGATATGCTCTCCCTCTACGGTGTAAGCAAGTGCTTTTACGGTCATCTTCACGGATACGGGCACAAAAGTGCGTTCTGCGGTATGCATAAAAATGTGGACTATATTCTCGTTTCTGCCGATTATCTTTCTTTTAAACCGTTTTTTGTAGGATAAAAGCACCAAAAAAACGGAGAAACAACGGAAGAAACTTCAACAAAGTAACAAAAGATATAAAAATTTTAAAAAAATAAAAAAATATGTGGAAAATTTGGTTAAAATCTGTTACAATAATTAGGTTATAACCGATTCGAAAGGAATGGTCTCAAATGAAGTTGAAATCAACAGAAAAACTCGAGAACGGAAAGGTTTGTCTCGAAATCCAGGTAGAGAAGCCTGAATTTGATGATGCAATGCAGAAGGCATATCTCAAGAATAAAGCAAAAATCTCCGTTCCCGGATTCCGTAAAGGAAAGGCTCCGAGAGCTATGATCGAGCGTATGTACGGCAAGGGTGTATTTACAGAGGACGCAATCAATATTGCATACCCCGATGCTTTTGAAGCAGCTGTTAAGGAAAGCGGATACGAGCCGGTTGACTATCCGGAGGTTGAGCTTGTAGATATTAACGAAGACGGCTTCACAATGAAGGCAACCGTTTCGGTAAAGCCTGAAGTTAAGCTCGGAAAGTATAAGGGCATTGAGGCTGCAAAGCCTGCTGTTTCCGTCACCAAGAAGGACGTTGATGCAGAGCTTAAGCTCATGCTTGAGAAAAACTCCCGTCTTATCACGGTTGACCGTGCAGCTAAGGACGGCGATACGGTTGTTATCGACTTTGAAGGCTTTGTTGACGGTGTTGCCTTTGAAGGCGGCAAGAGCGAAAATCACAGCCTGAAGCTTGGTTCAAATCAGTTTATTCCGGGCTTTGAGGATCAGCTTGTCGGCAAGAGCGCAGGTGAGGAATGCGACGTAAACGTTACTTTCCCGAAGGAATACCATGCAGATGACCTTTCCGGTAAGGATGCAGTCTTTAAGGTAAAGGTTCATGAGGTCAAAGAAACAGAGCTTCCGGCTCTTGATGATGAGTTTGCAAAGGACGTTTCTGAATTTGAAACACTTGATGAGCTTAAGAAGAGCATTGAAAAGAAAATCCGTGAGAGCCGCGAAAAGGTTGCAAACGATACTTTTGATGATGTTATTCTCAAAGAAGTTGTCAAGGGTATGAAGGTTGACATCCCTGAGGTTATGATTGATAACCAGCTTGATCAGATTTGCTCTGACTTCGGTCAGCGTCTCCAGATGCAGGGCATCACTCTTGAACAGTACCTTGAAATGATGCAGTCCAACATGGATGATTTCCGCAAGAACTTCCGTGAGCAGGCTGAAGCACAGGTTAAGTCACGTCTTGCACTTGAGGCTGTTTCAAAGGCTGAGGGTCTTGAGCCTACAGATGAAGATGTTGATGCAGAGTATAAGAAGCTTTCTGAGCAGTACGGGATGGAAGAAGAGCGTATTCGCGGTTTCCTCCCTGTTGAGGCTATGAAGAGTGACCTTTACACAATTAAGGCTCTTGCATTCATCCGCGACAATGCCGTTGTTAAGGCACCTGCTAAGAAGACTGCTGCAAAGAAGCCGGCAGAAAAGGCTGATGCAGCTGAGGCTGAAAAGAAGCCTGCTGCTAAGAAGACCTCCACTGCCAAGAAGACAACAACAGCAAAGACCGCTTCTGCAGATAAGCCGAAGACTACAAAGTCTGCAACTGCTGCAAAGAAGCCGGCAGCTAAAAAGAGCACTGCAAAGAAAGCAGAGTCAGAAGAATAATTTTCCAAAAACTGAGCATAATCTATACATAGGATAGGCGGGAGGAGTTTTTCCTCGCGCCTATCTTTGAAAAATGAGAACAGGAGAGTGACCCCAAATGAGTTTAGTCCCTATGGTAGTCGAACAGACAAATCGCGGTGAGCGTTCTTATGACATCTTCTCACGTCTTTTGAATGACAGAATCATTATTTTGTCCGAAGAGGTTAACGATACTACCGCATCATTGATTGTTGCACAGCTTTTATATCTTGAATCCCAGGACCCGGATAAGGATATTGATTTTTATATCAATTCTCCCGGCGGCTCAATTACTGCAGGTATGGCAATATACGATACAATGCAGTATATAAAGTGTGATGTTTCGACAATTTGTGTGGGCATGGCGGCATCTATGGGAGCTTTTCTTCTTGCTTCCGGCGCACCCGGAAAGCGCCTTGCTTTGCCTAATTCCGAAATTATGATTCACCAGCCTCTTTCGGGTATGCAGGGACAGGCTACGGATATAAAAATTCATGCCGACCGCATTATCAGAATAAAGTCGCACCTCAACTCAATTCTTTCAAGTGTTACCGGAAAGCCTCTTGAGGTAATTGAGCAGGACACAGAGCGCGACAACTTCATGACAGCAGAAGAAGCTATGAAATACGGTCTCATTGACCGTGTTATCACCAAAAGACAGTAGTTTAGATTATTTTTGGAACGGAGTATTGTATGTCTGACAGTAAAAAACAAATTATCTGCTCGTTTTGCGGAGAAGAGATAAAGCCGGGCACACAGGTGCTTGCCGGCCTTAACGGTTATATCTGCGAAAACTGTGTTGATGCATGTAAAGAATATCTTGACTCACTTGAGCAGGCTGAGCACGCCGAAATGGGTGGAAAGGCAAAGTCCTTGACAGTGCTTAAACCGCGTGAAATACACGAAAAGCTTGATGAATATATTGTCGGTCAGGACAGTGCAAAGCTTACGCTTAGTGTCGCTGTATATAACCATTACAAAAGAATTCTCAACGATGAGCCCAACGATGTAGAGCTTCAGAAAAGCAATATACTTATGATAGGACCTACGGGCTCCGGAAAAACTCTTTTTGCACAAACCCTTGCAAAGATGTTGAACGTTCCGTTTGCCATTGCAGATGCGACCACGCTTACCGAAGCCGGATATGTAGGTGAAGACGTTGAAAACATTCTTCTGCGCCTGATTCAGGCTGCTGATTATGATATCGAGGCGGCAGAGCGCGGAATTATATTTATTGATGAGATAGACAAAATAGCCAGAAAGAGCGAGAACACATCAATCACTCGTGACGTTTCGGGCGAGGGTGTCCAGCAGGCAATTCTCAAAATTCTTGAAGGAACCGTTGCAAATGTTCCTCCGCAGGGCGGAAGAAAGCATCCGCACCAGGAATTTATACAGATTGATACAAAAAATATCCTGTTTATATGCGGCGGTGCATTTGATGGGATAGAAAAGGTTATATCAAAGCGTAAAACCCAAAAGGGAATAGGCTTCGGTTCCGAGGTTGTTTCCAAAGCAAAAGAAGACAAGGCATCACTTCTTGCAGATGTCCAGCCGCACGACCTTTTAAAGTTCGGTATTATTCCTGAGCTTGTGGGAAGACTTCCTGTTATTGCACCACTGACTCCTCTTGATAAGGATGCAATGATAAGCATTCTTACAAAACCGAAGAACGCACTTACAAAGCAGTATAAGCGCTTGCTTGATATGGACGGTGTCAAGCTTGAGTTTGAGCCGTCGGCACTTGAAGCAATAGCAGAGCTTGCTATTGAACGTGAAATCGGTGCGCGCGGTTTGCGTGCTGTTGTTGAGGGCGTCATGCAGAAAATAATGTATGAGGTTCCGTCTGAGCCTGATATTATAGGTGTAACTGTAACCGAAGCATCTGTCAGAGAAAAGGCAGAGCCCGAAATTTTACGAAAAGAAAGAAAACTTGCACAGTAAAGGAGAAACAAAAATGCCTGAGAATACAACGAGAAGAAGCATAATGCCGGTTCTTCCGCTTCGTGGGCTTACGGCATTTCCGCATATGATGCTCAATTTTGACGTTGGGCGTGATAAGTCGATGAAATCTCTTGATGATGCAATGGCAAAAAACCAAAACATTTTTCTTGTTGCACAGAAAGAGATAAGAACTGACAACCCGACAGCGGATGATATATATTCAATAGGAACTGTTGCAAAGGTAAAGCAGGTGCTTCGTTTTCCTGCAAATAATGTAAGAGTTCTCGTTGAGGGCATTTACCGTGCAAAGATAGTAAATGTCACCCACATTGACCCTTTTATTGAAGCTGAAGTTGAAGAGCTTATAACTCCGAAAGCCCGTGAGAACAGTGTTCGCTGTGAGGCGCTCATGCGTTCTGCACAGGAGCTTTTTTCGGAGTATCTTGAGTATGCGCCGAAGCTCGCTCCCGACGTTATGCTGAATGTAATTTCAGCAGAAACCATGGGGGATCTTGCAGACTATATCGCACAGAGCATCCCTGCAAAATTCACAAACAAGCAGGAGGTGTTAGAGGAGCTTCATCCATACAAACGCCTTACGCTTGTGAGCAAGCTGCTTGCACGTGAGCTTGAAATCTTCAAGGTGGAGAGCAATATCGCAGGTAAGGTTCAGGAGCAGATGGATAAGAATCAGCGTGATTACTTCCTGCGTGAACAGATGAAGGCTATCCATGAAGAGCTTGGCGATGACGATGATGTCGAAAACGAATATGAAGGATATCTTAAGAAGATTCATCAGGCAGCCCTTCCGGATGAAGTAAATGAGAAGCTTATAAAAGAAGCCTCAAGACTTCGCAAGATGCAGTATAACTCTCCGGAAAGCTCTGTTGTCAGGACCTATCTTGATACAGTGCTTGAGCTTCCGTGGAACAAAGCCACCAAGGACAAACTCAATATTGAAAGTGCGAAAAAAGTTCTTGACCGTGACCACTACGGTATGGAAAAGGTCAAAGAACGCATACTTGAGTTTCTTGCAGTAAAGAAGCTCAATCCTGAAAGCTCCGGTCAGATTATATGTCTTGTCGGTCCTCCGGGTGTAGGTAAAACCTCCATCGGCAAAAGCATTGCTCAGGCAATGGGAAGAAAGTTTGCCCGTCTGTCCCTCGGCGGTGTGCGTGATGAGGCAGATATCCGCGGTCACAGAAAGACATATATCGGTTCAATGCCCGGACGCATAATGAACGCCGTCAAGACTGCCGGTTCAAAAAATGCACTGATTCTTCTCGATGAAATAGATAAAATGTCAAGCGATTTCAGAGGCGACCCGTCTGCGGCAATGCTCGAAGTTCTTGATACGGAGCAAAATGTTGCGTTCCGAGACCACTATCTCGAAATCCCGTTTGACCTTTCTGATGTTCTGTTTGTCACAACTGCAAACACTACATCTACCATTCCGCTTCCGCTTCTTGACCGTATGGAGGTCATTGAGCTTACGAGCTATACGGTTGAGGATAAATTCCACATAGCTAAAAACCACCTCATTAAGAAGCAAATGAAGAAGAACGGAATAACGTCTTCAATGCTTAAAATCTCGGACGACGCGGTGTATAAGATTATCTCTGACTACACGCGCGAAGCCGGTGTGCGAACGCTTGAGCGGGAAATCGGCACACTGATGCGCAAGGTTGCAAAAGCTGTTGTGTCGCAAAATTTAAATAAAATTAAAATAACCGCCCAAAATCTTTCGGACTATTTAGGCGTTGAAAAGTATAAGGATGAAAAGCTTTCTGACGGAAAAGAGGCAGGCGTTGTCAACGGGCTTGCATGGACATCTGTCGGCGGCGAAATTCTTGAGGTAGAAGTAAATGTTGTCGAGGGCTCAGGCAAGCTTGAAATAACAGGCAATCTCGGTACGGTTATGAATGAATCCGCAAAAGCGGCACTTACCTATGTCCGAAGCCGCGTAAACGAATATAACATAGCACCGGATTTTTATAAGACACGTGATATTCACATCCATTTTCCTGAAGGTGCCATCCCGAAGGATGGACCGTCCGCAGGTATAACTATCGCTACAGCCCTTGTTTCTGCTTTGACTCAGGTTCCGGCAAGAAATGATATTGCAATGACCGGTGAGATTTCCATCAGAGGCAGGGTTCTTCCCATCGGAGGACTTAAGGAAAAGACTATGGCGGCATACCGTCACGGTATAAAAACTGTCATTATCCCAGAGGACAACATGAAAGACCTTGAAGAAATTGACACAACGGTTCGTTCTGCATTATCTTTCTGTACTGCAGCTCATGCAGATGAAGTTATCAGGTGTGCACTTGATCTGTCGAAGGTAAAAAAGTGTACCCAAAAGGAAGAGAACACGGCATATACCTCTGTTGTTGAAAAAACTCAACCGCAGCAGGGGAGTGTATCACGTATTCGCCAGTAGGAGATGTTACCATGACCATGAAGCCTAATCTCAATCTGCATATTGCGGAGTTTGTCAAATCTGCGGCAAGCCCCGAAGGTTTTATTGATACTGACCTTCCGCAAATTATATTTGCAGGAAAGTCAAATGTCGGCAAGTCGTCTGTCATCAACAGAATACTCAACAGAAAAAACTTTGCAAGAGTTGGTGCTTCTCCCGGAAAAACGATACACATAAATTATTTTCTTATTGACCAAAAAGCTTATTTCGTAGATTTACCCGGATACGGATACGCAAAGGTTTCAATGAGTGAGAAAAAACGTTGGGCAAAGCTCATTGAAACCTATCTCGGCAGAGACGAAGCCTTTTCGCTCGGCATTTTCATAGTGGATATTCGCCATAAGCCCACGGCAGACGATATGGTTATGGCAGAGTGGTTCATAAACTCGGGTATGCCGTTTTATATCGTGGCAAATAAGCATGACAAGCTCAAAAAGAATCAGGTAGAGCCTGCGATAGAGCTTATTGCCGATACCTTTAACGTACCTAAAGGTATCATCATCCCGTTTTCAGCAGAAAAGGGAACGGGGAAGGATGATCTTGTACGCATAATACAGAACACACTTGAAGAATAATTCGCCGATAAGGAGCCTCGCAAATGTTTATTTCCGATTCACTCACAATCAACAACAACGGACATCTTGCCATTGGCGGTGCAGATGTTGTTTCTCTTGCAGAAAAATACGGAACACCCCTGTACATAATGGATGAAGATAAAATAAGACGTACCTGCAGAGAATATAATAATGCACTTAAGGAATGCTATGGAGATAATTTCCTGGTTTTTTATGCGAGCAAGGCTTTTTCCTCAAAATACATTTACAAGGTTATAGATTCCGAAGGTTTTGGCACAGATGTCGTTTCCGGCGGCGAGCTTTATACGGCACTCAAAGCAGGTTTTCCTGCCGGGAAAATTGCTTTTCACGGTAACAACAAAACACCTGCAGAAATAGAGTTTGCGCTAAAAAACAACATTCGTGATTTTGTTGTTGACAATGTTTTTGAGCTTCACCTGCTTGATGAAACGGCAAAAAAACTCGGCGTGCGTGCAAAAATTTCATTTCGGATAAAGCCCGGTGTTGATGCTCATACGCATGATTTCATAAAAACCGGACAGATAGATTCAAAGTTCGGTGTGGCACTTGAAAATGGTGAAGCTTTTGATATAATTAAAGAAGCACTGACACTTTCCAATATCGAGCTTTGCGGTGTTCACTGTCACATCGGTTCACAGATTTTTGATGCAGAGCCCTTTTCTCATGCAGCGGAAATCATGATGCAGTTCATGGCAAGTATAAAAAATGAATTTGGCTATGAGCTTTCCGAGCTCAATCTTGGCGGAGGCTTCGGTATACGCTACACAGAAAAGGATGACCCGAACAGTATTTATGAATCCGTAAAGAACTTTACCGATACTGTTAAGTGTGAAGCGCAAAAACACGGCTTAAAGCTTCCGTTTATTTCCATAGAGCCGGGACGCTCAGTTGTCGCAGAGTCAGGTATAACTGTTTATACCGTCGGCTCGGTAAAAAACATTCCCGGTGTACGCACATATGTTTCCGTTGATGGCGGTATGACTGACAACCCAAGGTATGCACTGTATGGCGCAGAATATATGATGCTTCTGCCCGAAAGACCGTCTGCAAAGCCTTCAGGAAAAGTTACTGTTGCAGGAAGAAACTGCGAAAGCGGAGACCTTCTTGGCGAAGATGTGCCGCTACCCGAGGTTACTCCCGGTGACCTTCTTACGGTTCTCACAACCGGCGCATATAACTACTCGATGGCATCCAATTATAACAGAGTTCCCAGACCCCCGGTTGTTATGGTAAACCACGGCGAGGACAAGCTTATCATAAAGAGAGAAACATACGAAGATTTAATAGCAAATGACCTGATGTGAGTTACGTATTAGGGGAGCGTGATTTTAATGGATTCTAAGAAATTACACGACAGACCTATATTCGAAAGACAGGATTTTCAGATTGCACATTACCGAAGCAAAAGGTTCAACCCGGATGACCTCACTATGGTTTCAAGAACCTGGCACGAAGAAATTGAAATCAAGTACTTTGTGGAGGGAAGCTCGACCGTGCTTGTTGACACAGAGGCAATAGTCACCAAGCCCGGAGATATTATACTTATAAATCCCTATGAGTTTCATTCAACTCTTGCCGTTGGAGAAAACACGGGCAAATACAATCTTCTTATGATTGGTATGGATCTTTTTTCAAGCAAGAATTTAGACAACTTTGATATGAAGCATCTTTTGCTCGGACGAAGAATAAGATTCAACAATCTCATCCGCAGCAATGCCAGAATAAAGCAGGTTGTTCTGAATATTATTCAGGAGCTTACCGAGCGGGAATCATCTTATGAGCTGGTAGTCCGTGGTCTTGTGCTTGAGCTGTTTGCACTCCTTCTTCGTTCTGAGGTAAAGGACGTTGTTTCTGAAGAATGCATAAATGATAACATTCGGTTTTACGACTCCATTGAGCCTGCGATAGAGTACATACGTACAAATTATGATAAAGAGATAACTGTTGATTTGCTTGCAGAGCTTTGTAAAATGAGTAAGTATCATTTCTGCCGTATTTTTAAGCGCGCTACCGGTATGACTGCAATTCAGTATCTTACTGAATATAAGCTCAGTATTGCGGATGTAATGCTTCGTAACTCCGACACGAGTATATCTGAGATAGCACATATTGCAGGCTTTGATGATGAAAGCTATTTCAGCAGATGCTATAAGAAATCGAGAGGACTTTCTCCAAAGACCATAAGAAGTAAAAACACAAGATAAACAAAGAAAAATCAGTGCGTTTGCATTGATTTTTCTTTTGTTGTGTGGTATATTTAATCACGTAAATAAAAAATGAGGTGACACACATTGAAAAAGATTGATATTCACTGCCATGTAATTGCATTCCCCGAATTTTCCACAACAAGACCTAACGGTCAGAACTTCCTGTCGGCTGAAGAGCAGATTGCCATTCACGACAAGGCTGGCGTAGAGCTCGGTGTTCTTCTTCCGCTTATTTCACCGGAGGCTCGCTGGTCGTGCATGAGTAACGAGGAAACCCAGTATGTTGTAAGCAAGTACCCCGACAGGTTTACATGGTTCTGCAACGTAGACCCGCGTCAGGGAAGGTATAACGCAGAATCTGACCTTCTTCATCTTATCGGTCAGTACAAGGAAAAGGGAGCAAAGGGTCTTGGCGAGCTTACCGCAACTCTTTATGCAGATGACCCGATGATGCAGAATCTTTTTAGTTCATGCGTCCAGCTTGACATGCCCGTTCTTATCCATATCGCACCCCAGCACGGTAATACATACGGTATTGTTGACGAACTCGGACTTCCGAGAATCGAAAAAATGCTTAAAAAATTCCCTGATTTGAAGCTCATCGGTCATTCTGCCGCATTCTGGGGCGAAATCAGTGCAGACCTTGTCCAGGAAAACAGAAACGGATATCCGACAGGCAAAATAACAGAGGGAAGACTGCCGAAGCTTATGCGTGAATACGGCAACCTCTACTGCGACCTTTCAGCAGGCAGCGGTTCAAACGCTATGATGCGCGATCCTGAATATGCCGCTAAGTTCCTCACAGAGTTTGCAGACAGGATTTACTACGGTGCTGATGTTTGCGCACCGACTCAGACCTTCCAGTATGACTTTATCGCGTTCCTTGAAAATCTCGTTAAGGAAGGCGGACTCAGTCAGGAAAACTATGAGAAGATTATGCGCAAGAACGCAGTAAAGCTTCTCGGTTTGTCGAAGTAATTACAGAAAAGATAAAAGTCAATGCTATGCATTGGCTTTTATTTTTTAATTAAAATATAAAAATACAATATAAATTTTATCAATTTGAGCAATATTATGCTAAATTTTATCAATATGATGCATTGCTTTTTTTCTTTATAGGGGTTATAATGTAAAATAGATTATAGTTAAATATATAAGAAAGGTAGCAATTATTTGCAAAAGGTGAATGGTTATGAGAAAGTTAAATTTTGCGCTTATCGGTTGCGGCGCAATTGCAGTTCATCATGTAGCTGCGATGGAATATGTTGACGGTGCTCAGTTTGTTGGTGTATACGGTGCGGTTATTGAGCAGGCAAAGGCTTTTGGTGAGAAGCACAATCTTAAGGTTTATGATACTCTTGAGGCTCTTCTTGCAGACCCGGATATTGATGTTGTCACTATCTGCACACCCAGCGGCTCACATGCTGAACTCTCAATAAAGGCTATGGAGGCAGGCAAGCACGTTGTTTGTGAAAAGCCGCTTGCGCTTACAAATGAAGACTGCATGGCTGTTGTTGAAGCTTCAAAGAAGTACAACAGAAAGTGTGAGGTTGTTTGCCAGCTTCGCTTTGAAGACACTTCAAAGTTTGTCAAGAAGATTGTTGACGAGGGTCACCTCGGAAAGCTTACAAGCGTAGGCATACATATGAAGTATTGGCGTACAGATGAATACTACGATGCTTCCGACTGGCGCGGTACATGGAAGCATGACGGCGGTGGTGCTCTTATGAATCAGGGCATCCACGGCATTGACCTTCTCCGCTACTTCGTCGGTTCACCGAAGAAGATCAGCGCTTTCTGCAAAACACTTGCTCATAACATTGAAGTTGAAGACACTGCTGTTGCGGTTATGGAGTTTGAAAGCGGAGCAGTTGGTGTTATTGAGGGTACAACCTCTGTTTACCCGGGATACGCCCGTCGTCTTGAGCTTTGCGGTACCAAGGGCAGTATCATAATGACTGAAAATGATATCACTACATGGGATGTTGAAGGCATTGAAAAGCCTGATTTTAATTTGGTAAAGGGCGGTAACAACGCAAGTGACCCCAATGCCATTTCCTGCATGGGACATGCAAAGCAGTTCAATGACATTGTATATGCCATCAACAACGACGTTCCTGTTGCAAACGGACCGGAGGACGGTGCTGCAACAGTTGAGCTTATCCTCGGTGTTTACGAAGCTGCTCGCAAGGGAACACAGATAGATTTTAATTCAAAATACTAATACGAAGCTTTTGAAAGAGCTGTAAAAAGTCAATGACTTTTTACAGCTCTTTTTACTCAAAATTGAAAGTCATTACAAAGATACACCGCAGAAAGGATAAGCCTTTCGTGCGGTGTATCTTTGTAATTTTACCTTACATTTTATTTTTATACAAATTTCTGTATTCTCTTATAGTCATTCCGTACTTCTTTTTAAAGCATTTCATAAAATAGAGCTCATCTGCAAAGCCTACTGCCTCACACACCTTCTTGAGCGGTAACGATTCATCGCGAATGAGCTTTGCCGCACGAAGCAGGCGCAGCTCACACAAATATGCCACGGGAGTAACCTTCATCTTTTCCTTAAAAAGCCTCGACATGTATGTGTGATTGACATGCAAAAGATTTGAAATGCTGTTGATTGTGAACTCGGGATTTTTATAGTTGAGCTCAATTGTTTTTCTTACGTTTTCGACAAAGCTCGCACCCGATACCGCAGTTTTGTAAGTAGCCTCAAACGTCTGAGTAAGCGTCAGTAATTGAAGAAGTGTTGAAAGCGTGGTGTGGTAAAGCTCCGGCAGCGGAATATCCAAAGATACCAACTTATCAAACAAAGCATCTATGCTTTGCGAATTTTTTGTGCTTATAATCGGGCTTTCTTCCGAAACACCCAGAAGCGAGGCAAACTTTTCTCCGAAATCATCTCCGAGATGGAAGAAGTAGTAGCTCCACATATTGCTGTCATCGGGATAATATATGACAGGGTTTCCCGGCGGAGTATAGAACAAGTCACCGTTTTTTAAATTATAAGTCTTGTCCTTACTTATAAACACACCTTCACCGTCACGGACATAGTGAAAGGTATGGTCAATCTTGAGCTGAACAAGCTTATTTCCTCCGCCAATGCGCGAACTGTAATACCCTACACTGTTCAAGTCTAAAAAATTTCCATATTTACCCTGAAAGGCAAATCTTCTGTTTTCGGAGGGAACTGCCATAATAATCACTCCTTATATGATGTATAATAACACATTGTATGCAAAAAGTAAATTCCACTAAAAAATTTACATGTAATGCAACTAAAAAATTTACATGTAATGCAGTAGAAAATTTACATATATGTTTGCAAAAGCATTGATATATAATTGAGATGTTAAAGTATCCACATTTAGAATATACAAACACGGAGGTACAAAACCATGTCACAACTTGCACTTTTAGGAGGACCCAAGGCCATTACCTATGAGGGTACAGGCAAACACGACGGCTCAGACGTATTTGCATGGCCGATAGTTACAAAAGAAGACGAGGATGCAGTCCTCGAGGTTCTTCGCAACGGAAATATGAGCGGAACGGACGTAACCAAGGAGTTTGAAAAGGACTACTGTGCATGGTCCGGCTCGAAATACGCTCTCGGCGTACATAACGGCACAGCTGCTCTCCACGCCGCCATGTACGGCTGTGGAGTAGGTCGCGGAGATGAGGTCATCTGCCCGAGTATCACATACTGGGCAAGCTGCACAAGCGCACTTTCTCTTGGTGCAACGGTAGTGTTTGCGGATATCGACCCGTACACACTCTGTCTTGACCCGAAGAAGATTGAGGCAAAAATTACAGACAGAACAAAGGCTATTATCGTTGTCCATTACTTGAGCTACCCTGCCGATATGGATGAGATTATGGCAATCGCAAAGAAGCATAACCTTAAGGTTATTGAAGACGTCTCCCACGCTCAGGGCGGTATGTACAAGGGCAGAATGCTTGGTACAATCGGCGACGTTGGCGCCGCGTCCCTTATGTCAGGAAAATCCTTCGCCATCGGCGAGGCAGGCATTATTCACACCGATAACCGCGAGATTTACGAGCGTGCAATAGCTTTCGGTACATATGAACGCTTCAATAAGGCAAACATCGAAACAGAATATTTAAAAGAAGGCGCAGGTCTTCCGTACGGCGGCTTCAAGCACCGCATGCATCAGCTCTCCTCTGCAATGGGCAGAGTCCAGATTAAGTACTACGACGAGCGTTGCCGTGAAATTAATGAGGCTACAAACTATTTCCTTAGCCTTATCGGCGACCTTCCCGGCATCGGCATCCGCCGCTGTGATTACAGCACAGGCTCTACCATGGCAGGCTGGTATGCAGCTGTAGCTTTCTATAAGCCGGAGGAGCTTGGCGGTCTTTCTGTCACTCGCTTCTGCCAGGCACTTGTCGCAGAGGGCGCATGGGCGGTCAAACCCGGGGTAAACCTCGCTCTCCACACACATCCGCTCTATAAGAATATAGACGTTTTCGGAGATGGCAGACCGACGCGTATTGCAAATTCGAATCATGATGTGAGAGAGCTTGACTGCGACCTTGAGGTTTCAGAAGCAGTCGGCGCACGCACCTTCCGCCTCCCGTGGTTTAAGAAGTTCGACAAAGAGGTTATCGAGCAGTATGCAAACGCATTCCGCAAGGTCTGCGAAAACTATAAAGAGCTTCTTGTTGATGACCCCGGCAATCCTGAAAATATCGGCGGTTGGTTCTTCTTCAGCCATACAAAGAAGTAATAGTCACGAATCAAGATATAGCGATGCGTTATTAGAAAAGCTCACATACAAAAACTTTGTAAGAGTATTTTCTGAATGCTTAAGATAATTTAGTTTAAAGAAAGGATGTCTTTATGAAGACCATTCGATTCGCTGTGTGCGGAACAGGTCGTCGCGGCACGTCTCTTGCGAAGGATACGATTCTTGCTCTTCCGGATGTCGAGATTTGCGCGGTCTCCGATCCGTACATAGATAAGGCGGAAGGCTGTGCTTCTGCGATAGAAGAAAAGGCAGGTTATCGTCCGAATGTATATCGTGACCACGTAGAGCTGTTTGAAAACGAAAAGCCCGATGCGGTTTTTGTTGCGACAGGCTGGAAAGAGCACGCAGCTGTTGCAATTCATGCAATGGAAAAAGGTGTTGCGGTTGCATGCGAGGTTGGTGCGGCGTTTTCCGAAGACGAGTGCCGCAAGCTTATCGAAACCTACGAGAGGACAAAAACACCGTTTATGCTGCTTGAAAACTGCTGTTTCGGGCGCGAGGAGCTGCTTGTTACGGCTATGGCGCGTGACGGACGCTTCGGTGAGATAGTTTACTGCCACGGTGCATATATGCACGACCTTCGTGAGCAGGTATCTCACGGCGAGCTTCGCCGCCATTACAGAAACGGCGAATATTCAACCCGAAACCGCGATAATTACCCGACTCATGACCTCGGTTCCATAGCAAAGCTTCTCGGTATCAATAGGGGAAACCGTATGGTGTCTCTCTCAAGCCGTGCTTCAAAGGCAAGAGGTATTCATGATTACATAGTTCGCAGTGAAGATGAAGATATTAAATATCTTGCGTCCCGTGAGTTCGCCCAGGGAGATATAGTTGAAACCCTCATCACCTGCGAAAACGGTGAGCTTATAAACCTCAGGCTTGACACAACGCTCCCTGCTTACTATTCGCGTGAGTTTACCGTGCGAGGAACGCGTGGGTTATACAAACAGGACACAAATATGGCGGTGTTTGACGGTGAGGATGTTGACCACGGCGGAAAGATTGAATATATGCTCCGCGAAATCAATAACGCTGTTAAATACCATGATGAATATCTCCCCGATATGTGGAAGAACATCACACCTGAGATAGAAGAAGCAGGGCATGGCGGCATGGATTACTTTGAATTTGAAGTTTTTTGTGACTGCCTGCGAAACGGTAAAGAAATGCCGATAGACGTATACGATGCTGCGGCGTGGATGAGCATATCCTATCTCACCGAGCAGTCTATAGCGCAAGGCGGTGCTTCTGTTGACATCCCGGATTTCACCAATGGCAAGTATAAAACACGTCCGTTAAAAGACGTTGTAAAATTATAATTTATCTAAGGAGGAAATTCAAATGAAAAGAGTATTATCAATCATTCTCGCAATCGCAATGTGCATCTCATTACTCCCAACCTTCGCATCGGCGGCGGACAACAGCGTAGACTTTAAATTTATCGGCAACGGCATAAAGCTTTCTTCCGCCAGCCGCGCCGGTAACAGAGCGTCTAATTCAACCTCGGTCGGTCATGTTCCGGTTATCGAGTCCGACACGGTCCACCGTATTATCACGTTTAAGAACAATACTTCAAAAGAAATTGCCTACACCCCCGGTGTTGCAGACAGCAGTGACACCATCCTCATGGCAGGCACATGGGAGGTAGAGGTTCCGGCAAGCGGCACTTACGTTCCGCAGATTAACTACATCGGCTGCAAGTATTCGCCGAAGTGGGAAATCTTCCTCACGAAAAAGCCTGAAGCGGTTGACGAACAGCTGAGCTCAGACCGCCCGACTTATGACTGGCAGATAGACGCGCTTGATTCGGCAGATTATGTCGGTACATACGACGGCTACAGTACATCTGACGGCGCACTTCTCTCAAAGAAGTTTATCGACAAGTCGCTCACCGCAGGCACATACTATCTCACGATTATTGCAAACGGAGAAAATGCAGGAAAAGAATTATATTCCGAAGATGATAATGCAAGCTATTTAATTCCGCTTCTTATTGAGTCCTTCACCCTCACACCTGCAACCGCACTGGCAAGAGACCATGATTTTGTTATTAAATCAACTTCACTTACATCGACCGCACTTACCGATTATGATGTAAGCAAGTACTTCAGCAACGATTCTCTTGAATACGTCAGCTGGGTTCCGAAAAACGGCAAATCTGTTGCGGCACTTAATCCCCTCGCAACAGACGGCTATGAGCTTCCACCACGAGCGAAAGTGGGCGGTAACGCTGACAACTCTCCTAATCTGTATGCCGACGGATTTGTTTCACAGTTTATAGTCGGAAAGTGGGACAGCACTCAATCCGAACAAACTATGTACCAGAAAAACTATGAAGGAACTTCATTTGATGCAAGACCCTCATACGCGATACGCATAAATGTAGAAACAAGCGGTATTTATTCCGTAACACTGAAAAATGACTTTACACTTAAAAGTGACGGAGTTAAGAGTTCGAATTTCCTGGAGGATGGCGCACTCACAAGAGCGGCAGTTCCGAATGTTTATATCGTAAAAGCAACGGACAAGGCTTCCGAGAATACATTGGCAACCACTCGTGCTGATGTAGCAAAAATGATTGCTGCAAACGGAATTGTCAAGGAACTTGGCTTGTTTGATTGCGGCACTCTTTCTGATAAAACATTTGAAGAAAACGTCACACTGGAAAAGGGTGAGTATTTCGTCATATTAGATGTATGTGAAAAAAGTCTTAATGCAAATTCGAACTGTTACTGGCGAGTATATAATGCCGGATTAGAGACTGACTCTGTCTATCAGCTCTTCCTCCTCTCCGGCATTACGCTTACTCCTGTTGTAACAGCCGAGGACGAAGCTCTTGCAGCAGAGCAGGCAAAGTATGATACGGTAAAGACCGCTAAAGAAGGCGCAATCGCATCCGCAACAGCAGTCGGTCTTAATGATTCCGCATACATCAATATTATCGGCGCAGATGTAGCTGATAATTCATCTGTAGAAGGAGCAACAGACAGAGTAGAAACAACTCGCGGAGCAGAAAAAGAAATAACGGCAAAAGAAGTTGACGGTTATGAATTCCTCTACTGGGCAAAGGGACTTGGCGCTGACCGCCGCGTAGTATCAACCGACCCGACATACACTGTTAAGGCAACCTCGGGCGGCACATGGCTCTATGCATACTATAAAAAAACGACATCAAATGATGTTTCCGTTATGTTCTATAACGCAGACGGTTCTGTTATCAGACAGGAGCTTGTGGCAGAGAATGACGATATCACATTCCCCGATGACCCGTCATTTAACAGCTACACCTTCAAGGGCTGGGCGCTCGGCAATGTCGACAACATCATCACTGAGGCAACGGCAAGCGGCAAGCAGATGCTTTTTGTTGCACAGTACAACGACCCGTCAGATACCGAAAAGGTATACAAGGTAACGGTAAACGGATATGATGACTATCACGCATACGGCGAATCCGTAACGGCAGTAGCCGCAGAGCGCGACGGAACGGACGTATTCGTATACTGGAAGAAGGGTGAGGAGATAGTCAGCTTTGATAAGGAATATACCTTCAATGTATTTGAAAACTGCACACTTACAGCGGTATATGCAGCATACAAGCCGGTAACAGATGCACTCCGCAAGATTATCATCAGCGGAAACGGTGAAAACATCATGGCAGAGTTTATCGGACTCGGCAGTGCAGTAGAAACAGGTATACTTTTCCACGAAACAGCGGAAGCTATAACTCTTGCAAACGCAAGCCACAAGATTGCAATGACGACAAACGGCAACCACCTTGCCGCGCTCAATGACGTCGGAAACTGCATCGGCTATGCAATCCTTTCAAACGGCAACGTAATTTACGATAAGTAAGACCGGATTCTTCGACTGCGCCCCCCAAAAAAAGCCTCCCTCATAATGTGGATAATACCATTAACCTTGTAGGGGAGGGTCTCTGCACCCTCCCGGTCTCTCAAGGGTCGCGTAAAGGGGGTGCCGAGGCAACAATCCCTCAGTCGGCGAAGCCGGCATCACACAACAAACCACACTCACGCACTTTTATACCAAGGAGGATATATGAAAAATAGGATTATTTCTTTCATACTCACGGTATGTATGGTAATATCCCTTCTGCCTGCAAATGTGCTTGCGGCATCAGGGATTACCATCGAATATGCATTTGCAGACAGCGGTGCAATAGGACTGTATCACAGCTCCGCCATAAGAGGAGGCAATGCAACGTCCGATAATGCTTCTTTATCCGCATGGCCTGTACCTACGGATAAGGTTGACGGAAATTACCGCCTTATTACATTCAAAACCACCGGAAAGCCTGTGAGCTTCACACCCGGAACTGCTACTCCGTCAGGGTCTGTGCTTGCGGCAGGTACATGGGAGATAACAGTGTCAAAGGACGCTACGTACACACCGACGGTATCACTCCTTGCGGCGGCATCTTCCCCTGTTTACGACGTGTATCTCACAAAAAAAGACACGGCTAATCCGCAGTTTGCACAGGGCAAAAAGCTTGATGAGCCGTACCTTTCTGCAATCAGTGCTGCGGACTATATCGGCACAATTGACGGCTATGGCGCAAGTGACGGCACGGTTATAACCGAGACGTTCTCGGATAAACCACTCACAGAGGGTACATATTATCTCACCCTTGCGGCAAACGGCTCAAACGCGACGGAGATATTCAACACAAACTATGTTCCGCTTCTGCCGGTAAGGTTTAAGCTTGTTGAGTATAAAGCACCGGTTGTGGTGTACCCGTCAGA
>JAFQSU010000025.1 GCA_017409405.1 Oscillospiraceae bacterium
TAATCTCACACCTTTTTGGACAGTCTCCAGCGTGTCGATAGATTTATCGACACGCTAAAAGCTGTTGCATATGCAACAGCTGTTTTATTTAATATTTTTTCCATGTCTGCGGCAACAGCAGAATCATAATCGGGAAAAGCTCAAGTCTTCCGCAAATCATATCAAGCGACAGGACTATCTTCGACAATCCTGAAAATTCGGAATAATTCCCCACAGGACCAACCATAGCAAGGCCCGGACCAATGTTATTGAGCGTCGCCGCCACTGCAGTCACATTCGTTTCAAAACTGAAATTATCAAGCGAAATAATGAGGAAGGAGGCTGCGTAAATAAGTAAATAACATATAAGATAAACACTCACCTTTTTTACGGTCTCGTCATCTATCTTCTTACCGTTAACACTTATCATTTTAACGCTCTTGGGATGAATCAGAACTGAAAATTCTCTTTTAAGAGCTTTAATCATTATCATAATTCTCGAAACCTTAATGCCACCGCCGGTAGAGCCTGCACAAGCTCCTATGAACATAAGAGCAACAAGTATCGCTTTGGAAAACTCAGGCCATGTATTAAAATCAACCGTAGAAAATCCCGAAGTGGAAATAATCGAAGCAACTGTAAATGTGTTGTGATGGATAGCACTTCCCACATTATCAAACACTCTGAAGTTTGATAATGTTATGCACGCTATAGCGCCAAGAACTATATATAAAAACATACGAAGCTCTTCGTTTCTCCACGCAGATGAAAACTTGCGCGCTATAATCAGAAAATATATATTGAAATTGACGGAAAACAAAAGCATAAAAACAGTAACAACAGCCTGTATATACGTACTGTATCCGCCAATACTGTCATTTTTTATTCCAAAGCCACCGGTTCCTGCCGTACCGAAGGCAGTTGTTACAGCATCAAAAAACGGCATCTCGCCCATTAACAAAAAAACAATCTCAAGCACGGTAAGCCCTATATATATTCCGTAAAGAGCCTTTGCTGTCATGTTTGCTTTCGGCAAAAGCTTTTCAACCTTAGGTCCCGGAGACTCTGCACGAATAAGCTGCATGTTGTATCCTCCGGCCATAGGAGCTATCGCCAGAACAAACATAAGAACCCCCATACCGCCTATCCAATGAGTGAAGCTTCTCCAAAAAAGCAGACACGAGCTGAGTGCCTCAACATCCGTGAGAATAGTAGCGCCTGTTGTGGTAAAGCCCGATACAACCTCAAAAAAACAATCAATAAGGTTTGGTATCTCCCGTGAAAAGAAAAACGGAAGTGCGCCGATAAAACTCATTACAATCCACGCTACAGAAACTGTAACAAGCCCTTCCCTTGCATACAAATCCTTATTCTTAGGCTTGCAAAAAAGAAGAACCGGGATTGCTATTACAAGGCTTAACAACATGGCCGGAAGAAATGCGAATCCGGCTGTTTCCTGATAATACAAGGCAACAAATATCGGCAACAGCATTGCGACTGCATCAAACAGAAGAATGTACGCATTAAGCCTTAAAACCATTTTTGTATTCATTTAATTCACCGCTTCATCATCAAGTATTTGCTCAAGCCTGCTTATTCCTTTATGGGTTGTAACAACTATGACAGTGTCTCCGAGTTGAATGCTGTCTTTACCTGTAGGTGTGAACGTCTGACCGTTTCTCGTTATACAAGCGATAAGTGTACCCTTTTTGACATCAAGCTCTGCAAACGGAACACCAATAATATCAGAATCATGGCGTATGCGGAACTCAAGAGCCTCTACTCTGTCATCCACTATTCTGTGCAGCGATTCCATGCTTGCATCCCATGAATTTTGCATAACTCTGACATATCGCAGGATGTAGTCTGCCGTGATATGCTTCGGATAAACAATGCTTCCTATCGGCATGCCTTTGAGCACGTCGTCAAAATCAAAGTGCTTGATTTTTGTAATTATTTTTGCCTCCGGCACCTGCTGGTTTGCGTATATTGACATAAGAACATTCTGCTCATCAACGCCCGTGAGACTCAAAACCGCATCTGCATTTTCGATATGCTCTTCATGAAGCAGATGGTTATTCGTGCCGTCGCCGTTGATAATCATAGCTTCGGGCAGAAGCTCACTAAGCTCTTCACAGCGCTCCTTATCAATTTCAATTATTTTTACCTTAAGACCGGATTCCAAAAGCTTCTTTGTCAGATAGTACGTAATTCTTCCGCCGCCGATAATTACAACGTCTTTTATCCTTGATGATACTGCACCGACTTTTTCAAAAAAGTCGTTTGCAACTTTAATGGGAGCAACAAAAGAGATTATATCCCCTGCTCTCAGAATAAAGTCACCGGTCGGAACAAAAACATCCGTGCCGCGCTCTACGGCGCATATAAACACAGTTGTTTTTAAATGTGTTCTGAGCTGATGTATACGCAGTTCGTTCAAAACGGAGCCTTCGGGGATTGCATACTTCATGATTTCAACTCTTCCCTTTGCGAAGGTTTCTATCCGTATCGCAGTCGGGAATCTCAGAAGTCTTGATATTTCATTTGCAGCAGCAAGCTCGGGGTTGATGCACATACTGAGACCGAGGTCATCCTTTATCAGGTTTATAGCATCTGCGTATATGGGGTTTCGAACACGGGCAATGGTGTTTTTTGCTCCGAGCTTCTTTGCAAGAAGACAGCTGAGAAGATTAAGCTCATCCGAGCGCATCATTGCAATGAGTATGTCACACTCTTCCACCTTGGCTTCTTTTAAAACAGCAACAGATTCTCCGTGTCCTTCAACGCACATAACATCCAGAGTGTTGCTCATTTCCTCAAGCTTTTCGACATCTGTATCAACAATAACAATATTATGTTTTTCTGCAACAAGCTCTTTGGCAAGAGTAGTTCCTACCTTGCCGCAGCCAACAATAATAATATTCATCTCAGGCTCTCCTTACAGAATAATGTATGCTTATATATTACCACTTTTATCTATTTTAATCAATCGTTTTTTATTCGTCAAAAGTATATTTAATTACCCTTTTTCTGTCGTGTATCAACATCCCGATTACAGTAAACACAAGCAACGACACATGTGTAAAAAGGGCGGCATAAGACTTTGACAGAACGTCGTATGTACACCAGAGAAGCATGTTCACAATCGTCCAGAATCTGTACTTTGCCCCGTTTTTCTGCCCGATGCACATAACAAACGTAAGGGACGCAATTATAATAAGAATTCCAAGCGGAGACAGCCCGCTTGCCCAGATATTAACAGCAATTACCGATGCTATATTGATTGCAATGACCCACAGCGGCAGCGGTTTGTTTTTAGAATCGAAGAAATATGTTACAATAGACATTATACTTCCGATATAACATGCCGCAGCTCCGTTTATTCCGCTGCCTGCAACAAGATAACTTGTTGCCACCAGAAAATTACCGCAAAAAACGAAAAACAGAATTCTTTTCATTTTCTCGCCCTTTGTCAGGGATGCACATATCATTGATATCAAACCCAAAACACTTAAAACATAAGACATCGTGTGTAAAATCCTTCCTTATTATTTATCCGATTTAAATATATTATCACAGTCTTTATGTATTTGCAACAAAAAAGAGCTGTAGAAAAACGCAGTTTGCTACAGCTCTTTTGAGTCAATCTTATATCAGCAGTGTGTTACAGATACGGGCGAATGTCTGTCGCAAGCTTTTCTTCCTGCTTGATAAGTCTTTTTGCAATATCCTTTGATATTTCATCGGCCGCCTTATATTTGTTCATATATTTATTGAGAGATTTTACTCCCATGTTGCAACCGTCTGTAATCAAATCGGCAACAGTTTCATCCGAGCCGTTAACCGCAAGCTTCATGTTCGTTTTCATCCAGGACATTCCCTTTGCAATTGGTGCAGGGTCTTTTCCGTCATCGCGGTATTTATCCAGAAGCTTTTGAATTTCCTTTTCCAATTTTTTATGCTCGTTTTTACAGGCACTCAAATACTGCTTCAATTCATTATTTCCGACGTATTTCAATGTATCATCTATTGATGATACACCCATTTTCACACCTGCATCACATTCTCGGAGAAGCTTGATTGTATCCTGTTCTATCATAAAGACAAGTCCTTTCTTTTTTGGATACTGTCATTATCCCCCGTTATCTGTCAATAATTCAAGAAAAAATCCTTTACGGTAAAAGCAGGTGCAGAGCTTGGCATCAGATTTATTTACGGTGATATATTTTTTTAGTTTCTTCGCTTTCGCTTCCGTCAGCATTTTTCAGAATAAGTGCAGGAAGATGTTTGATGCCGCTTCCCCCACCCTTTCTTGCCTCAAGTAAAACAAGTGAAGGTTCTGCCGTAACCGTGTCCTGAACAAGACGCATACGTTTAGGTGCAAGATTATGCTTTTTGAGCGCCAAAAACAAATCATAAAGCCTTGAAGGTCTGTATACAAGGGAAAAATCTCCGCCGAACTTCAGAAGATACGAAGCCGCTTCACAAACATCATCTATGGTACAGCAAATCTCCATCCTCGCACACAAAAGCTCTTCCCGCCCTGTTTCAAGCCCTGCTCCCTTTTGCATGAACGGAGGGTTTGACACCACCGAATCAAAGCTGCCTGCCTCAAAAACACTGCGGACATCCTTTAAATCAAGTGTATATACCTTCATCCTGTTTTCAAGATTATTGTGCATTACATTTTTTCGTGCAAGTTCTGCCGCACCCTCAACAATTTCGACACCCGAAATCGAAATATTTTCGTGCCGTGCCGCAAGAAGAACGGAAACAGCGCCGCTGCCGCAGCCCAGGTCACACACGTTTGCGCCCTTCTTCACTCTTGCAAACTCAGACAAAAGCATAGCATCTGTGCCAAGCTTTAAGTATTTTTCGTCCTGCTCCATCACAAAACCGTTTATTCCGAGATTATCAAGCATTATCATCACCTCTGTCTCATTTATGTTATCGTGACATAAAAAAAATGTCAAGTTCAAAAAATATAAATTTTTTTAAAAAATACATACTCTTGACCTTGACATATTGCCAATTTACATCTAAAATATAAAGGTGGGTAATATCGTTGTTATTGATTGCGCTGTGCGTAAAATCGCATTTAACAATAACTTGATTTATTACATATTGATTTATGAATTGAACATTTAAAAATCATCAAAAAAACAAAGGAGGTAATGCAGACAAAATGAATTTTTCACAAATTTCAATCACCACATGGATTATTATTGCGGCAGTTTGTGCCGTTTTAGCAGTTATTGCGTTTGTTCTCGGTGTTTCTTTCCGTAAAAAAATTGCAGAAAAAACCATTTCAAGTGCTGAGAACGAAGCAAAAAGAATTGTTAATGACTCCATAAAGACAGCCGAAAGCAAAAAGCGCGAGCTTTTAATTGAGGCCAAGGAGGAAATCCATAAAAACAGAACAGAGTTTGACCGCGAGATGAAGGACAGGCGTGCAGAGCTTCAAAAGCAGGAGCGCAGAGTCGTTCAGCGCGAAGAGTCTCTCGACAAAAAGCACGAAGCCATTGAGCAGAAGGATGCTGCTCTCTCCAAGAAGATAAAGGACAACGAAGCACTCAACGATGAGCTTAAGCTGATAAAGCGCAGTCAGCTTGAAATGCTCGAAAAAATTTCGGGCTACACAGTCGAAGAGGCCAAGCAGTTCCTTATTCAGAATCTCGAATCCGAAGTCCGTCACGATTACGCCGTCCGACTTAAGGACCTTGAGGCTCAGTTCAAGGACGAGGCAGACGACAAAGCACGCAAGCTCATTTCTCTCGCCATTCAGAAGTGTGCGGCTGACCACGTTGCCGAGGCAACTGTTTCCGTTGTTCCGCTTCCGAATGATGAAATGAAGGGTCGTATCATCGGCCGTGAGGGTCGAAACATCCGCACTCTCGAAACACTTACCGGTGTTGATCTCATTATTGACGACACACCCGAAGCAATAACTCTTTCAAGCTTTGACCCCATCAGACGTGAGGTTGCACGTCTCTCTCTTGAAAAGCTTATTACTGACGGTCGCATACATCCTGCAAGAATTGAGGAAATGGTTGAAAAGGCTCGCCGTGAGGTTGACCTTGTAATCAAGCAGGAGGGTGAGCGCGCAACGTTTGATACCGGTGTTCACGGTCTTAACCCCGAAATCATAAAGCTTCTCGGTCGTCTCCGTTTCCGTACAAGCTATGGTCAGAATGTTCTCAAGCACTCCATTGAAGTTGCGCACATCGCAGGTCTTCTTGCTGCAGAGCTCGGAGTTGATGTTATGCTTGCAAAGCGTGCCGGTCTTCTCCATGACCTCGGAAAGAGTGTTGACCACGAAATAGAAGGCTCACACGTATCTATCGGTGTTGACCTTGCTAAGAAGTATAAAGAAAGCGAAGACGTCGTTCATGCTATCCATGCTCACCACGGTGACGTTGAGCCGAGAACAATCGTCGCTTGTCTCGTTCAGGCGGCTGATGCAATCAGCGCAGCCCGTCCCGGTGCAAGACGTGAAAACCTTGAAAACTACATCAAGCGTCTTGAAAAGCTTGAAGAAATTGCGACATCCTTCTCCGGCGTTGAACGCTCCTTTGCAATCCAGGCCGGCCGTGAGGTTCGCATAATAGTAAAGCCGGACGAAGTCAATGACGACGAGCTGATTCTGCTTTCACGCGACCTTGCGAAGAAGATAGAAAACGAGCTCGAATATCCGGGTCAGATCAAAGTACATCTTATCCGCGAGACCCGTGCTATCGACTACGCAAAATAAATAGCAAAAATATATGGTGTAATCCTGATATTTGTGATACAATATCATATGGATTACACCATTTATATTTAGAAAGAGGTAACCTCATTGAAAATTCTTGCAATAGGTGATGTTGTCGGAAAAGGCGGAATCCGCGCCGTGACCGAAAACCTTTCATCCCTCAAAAAAGAGTACAATGCGAAATTTACCGTTGTAAACGGTGAAAATGCAGACATGGTGGGCATTCTCCCCGAGCAGGCAGAGGCTCTTTTTCAGGCAGGCGCCGATGTTATTACCCTTGGAAATCATACCTGGGGCAGACGTCAGATCGCTTCGTATATCGAAAATGAACCGGCACTTCTCCGCCCCCACAATATCCCGGGAAGCGCTCCCGGCTGCGGCTGTGGAATATTCGATGCCTTCGGAAGACGTGCTCTCGTCATAAGCCTTATGGGGCGCTGTGAAATGCAATTCGGTGCAGACAACCCCTTCTTTGCCGCCGATAAAATACTCAAGCAGTATGAAGGCAAATACGACTTTGTGCTGTGCGATTTTCACGCAGAAGCCACAAGCGAGAAGCAGGCTTTCGGATATTATGTTGACGGAAGAATCTCAGCCGTCTGGGGCACGCACACACATGTGCAGACAGCCGATGAAAAGATATTGCCTCACGGCACGGGCTTCATATGTGACCTCGGCATGTGTGGTATGTATAATTCCGTTATAGGCTGTGCGCCTGAAAAATCCCTTGCAACATTTCTCGGGAATATTCCCGAGCGCTTTGCAGAGGGTCCCGGCGATATAATGATAAACGGCGCATGCTTCGATATTTCCGATAACGGTCTGTGCACCTCGGTCGAGAGAATTAACAGAGTATTGAAAGGATAGTTTTTATGGCTAAAATCATACATTCCGGTGATATTCACCTTGACAGCGCGTTTGTCAATCTTACACCGGAAAACGCCAGACTGCGCCGCCGTCACCTCCGCGATGTTTTTTCAAGGCTGATAGATACGGCAAACGACGAACAGGTTGATGCACTCATTCTTGCAGGCGATGTTTTTGATGCATATCCGATTTTCCCCGAAACAGAAGCTGCTTTTTTAAACGCTCTTAAGCGCGCTGAAATGCCTGTTTTTATAACTCCCGGAAATCACGACCCCTACACAGCAGACTCGCCGTATCGCACACTTGAGCTTCCCGAAAATGTTTATGTTTTTAAAAGCGAGAAGCTCTCCTTCTTTGAGTTAGACGAGAAAAAGCTTCGCATTTTCGGTTTTGGCTATAATAAAGAGAGTTTTGATGAGCATATTCTTGACGGCTTCACAGTTCCCGATGACGATTTCGTGAACATACTTATTCTTCACTCAAATCTTTACACGGACGGCTACAGTCCCGTCACGGCAGACGAAATAAAAGAAAGCTGCGCAGACTACGTTGCCCTCGGGCATGTACATAAACCTACCGAGGTTTTAAAGGCAGGAAAAACACACTATGCATACTGCGGATGTCTTGTAGCGCGCGATTTCGGCGAAATGTATGACACCGGGTATCTTATCGGTGAAGTGACGAAAAACGGTGCAAATCTTATAAGACGGAGCATCTCAGATATCAAATACCGTGAAATCACCGTCGATATCGGCATCGAGTCCGATATTTCGAAGCAGCTTCCCTCCCCGTCTGACAGCGAGCATATTCGTCTGACTCTTGTCGGTGAATGTGAAAAACCTGATGTTGATGCCATTTTCAATGAATTTTCAAAAAAATACGGCGAGTTTTATGTTGAGGATAAAACAACCGCTCCCCGTGATTTATGGCTCGGAATTGAAGAAGATACTCTCCGCGGTGTTTTTCTCCGAAAAATGAAGGCTCAGCTTGAATGTGCCACAGACGAAGAAAAGGAAAAAATTCTGCTTGCAACAAAATTCGGTATAAATGCAATAGAAAACAGAGACATATAAGTGGGACATCGAAAAAGGCGTGAGAGCAAAAAACAGGGCTGTAAAAGTCATAACCGACTTTTACAGCCCTGTTTCTTATTTACTTTTTAAGCTGTTAAGTTCTGCAAGGAAGGATTCAATATCCTCAAACGAGCGGTAAACCGAAACAAAGCGGATATATGCAACCTGGTCGATTTCTTTAAGGCGTTTCATAATCATCTTACCGATGTCACTGCTCGAAACTTCTTTTTCCATGGTGTTCTGCAATGCCTGCTCTATTTCATCTGCGACCTCTTCGAGCTTATGAATAGGAACAGGACGCTTGACACAGGCGCGAAGCATACCGGATAAAAGCTTTTGCTTATCAAACAGCTGGCGCGAACCATCGTTTTTTATAACATAAAGCGGCATGCTTTCAACAACTTCATAGGTCGTAAAACGCTTCTGGCACGAAAGGCATTCACGGCGACGACGAATCGACCCGCCACCCTCTGCCGGACGTGAATCCAGAACCTTACTTTCAAGATAGCCGCAAAACGGACATTTCATATGTGACACCTCCAAAGGGATGAAAATTCAGAACAAAAATATTCTATATAAATAATACCACAAAGACCATAGCAATTTCAAGCAAAATCAAAAAAAGTCACACATTTGTAATCTGCGATATAGTGCCTTCAACAAATTTCTTCGAGTGTTTAAGCTGTGATTCTTCCAGAAAGTTTGATGAGTACACCTCTGTTATAACGTCTCCGTTATATCCGATATTTTTAATCCTTCTAAAAAAGTCAGAAAAATCAAAAATCCCCTCTCCCGGAAGCAGGCAATCATGCTGTTCATCAAAATCACTTATGTGAATATTCATGATTTTATCGCCCATTACATCAATATATTCGTTAACAGGTATACCTGCCCGACGTGCCTGCTTAAGGTCAAGCGTAAAGCCGATTTCCGGAACCTTTTTTGAAACCTCTTTTAAATAGCTTATATTAGCCGACTTGCACCAAGAAACGTTTTCAAGGCACAGCGTAATCCCTTCCCTGCGTGCATTTTCCGAAAGTATATTCAAAACCTCGCACTGCAGAGGCGAAAGAGTGCATGCATCGTCGGTCAAACCACGGAACGCACGGTCACCGTGAAAGGTGAAATATCTTGCGCCGAGTTTTTTCGCCCTTTGAAAATACTCGTTGTATTTCAAAATATACTCCTCGCATCTTCGCTTATACTCAGAAAAGAGAAAAACACCTTCTGCAAAGGCGGTGTACGGATGCACAGACAAAAGCCGTGCCCCCTTTTCACAAAGCTTTTCCTCGATAGCGGACAGGAAACCTTCTGACATTTCATATTCGCAGTTAAAGAAAAACTCCATCGTGTCAAAGCCAAGCTCTAACACCTTATCAATAGCCTGTTCCGAAACAAGCGGATAAAACACGGCACTTGAAACGCCAACCTTCATACTCATACCTCGTATAATCAGCAAGGGCTTGCAGAAATCTGCAAGCCCTGTCTTTGATTGTTTATGCCTTTTTAGATGACTTTGTAAGCTTTGCCCAGATAGGACCTGAAATGAATATTGAAGAATAAAGACCTGCAACAATACCTACAACAAGCGGAATAGCAAAGTATCTGATGGAGGTAACACCAAATATAGCAATCATAACTACCGAAAGAAGAGTTGTTACCGTTGTGTTGATACTTCTTGTGGCTGTCTGCCAGACACTCTTGTTCACGATATCGCCGAAGCTTGTCTTCTTGATAATCTTTTTGTTCTCACGTATACGGTCAAAAATAACAATGGTTGCGTTGATTGAGTAACCGAGAATTGTGAGGATAACAGCGATGAATGTGAGGTTAAGCGGAATTCTGAAGACAACATATGCACCGATAACAACGAAAACGTCGTGTGCAAGAGCCACAACAGCCGCAAGACCCGAGCGGATATCAAAGCGGATTGCAATATAGATAAGCATGAAGAGAATCGCAAGGAAAGCGGATTTGATAGCCGAGTCACGAAGATCCTTACCCATTATCGGGTCAACATTGTCAACAGAAAGAACGTCGGTATGTGCCGTTTCGCCCTCTGCAACCTGCTCTGTGCCGTCGTGGAGACCGTACGCTTCCTTAAGAGCAAGGAATGCTGCTTCACGCTGAGTTGAATCAAGTGTGTCTGTCTTGATTATAACTTCGCTTCCGTCTCCGGACTTCTGTGCCGAAGAAACCTCAACACCTGTAGCCTTTTCAACAATAGCCGTTATATTGTCAAGTTCTGCCTTATCGAGCTCTTTATGCATGTTATATGTCATTGTTGTACCGCCGGCAAAGTCAATGTCAAGATTGAAAAGATTTGCGCCAAACGGGAGAATGATAAGTGAAACAAGACCTATAAGTGCAAAAAGAAGACCGATAGTACCAAAGATATTAAACTTATTTACAATGTTTAATTTATTTTCCATTTTAGCAAACATTTTTACTTCCTCCTTATGCACCGTAAGCCTTAAGCGACTTGATATTCATATCTACAAGGCGATACAGCAGGAAGCGTGAAACAACAAGGACAGTGAACATTGAAATAAGAACACCGATACCCAAAGTAACCGCAAAGCCTATAACTGTACCCATGCCGAAGCAATAGAGAACAACTGCCGCTATGAGAGTTGTAATGTTGGAGTCAAGAATTGCAGTAAATGCACGCTTAAAGCCTGCATCAATTGATGCCTTAAGTGTTTTTCCGACTCTGAGCTCTTCCTTGATTCTTTCGTAGATAATGACGTTAGCATCAACAGCCATACCTATTGAAAGGATGATACCTGCAATACCCGGAAGAGAAAGATTAACCTTAAGAACTGCCATAACAACTACCATAAGAGCTGTATAGAAAGCAAGAGAAATACTTGCGATGACTCCCGGAAGACGGTAGATTGCAATCATAAAAATCATAACAAGGAGAAGTCCGATAAATCCGGCAAAAAGACTTGTTTCAAGTGACTTTTCACCGAGGGTCGGTCCGACGGAGCGAAGCTCAATCTCTTCAAGCTCAAACGGAAGACGACCGGAGTTAATAACGTTTGCAAGAGTTTTTGCAGACTCACCGCCGTTAGCCGTAAAGCTGTCCTCGCTGCCCATAGTAATAACAACTTCTTCAGAATCAATACCCTTCTGTGCATAAGATGCCTCAACCATTGCATGGCTCTGCATCGCATCATCAAGGAAGATGTCAATGTAGTTCTTTTCTTCTGATGCCTTGGAAGCTGCAATCTTTGTTGCCTCCGTGAACTTTGCACGTGCATCGTCTTTAAACTTAAGAACTACGTGGTGCTGTGCCATACCGTTCTCGGCAATTGCGCTATACTGTGCGTTTGCCTTTTCAATGTCGGCGCCGGTAAGAATTACGTTGCCGTCAGAATCACGGAATTCAAGAACAGCGGTTTTACCGAGAAGTGCAACTGCCTCTTCCGGATCTGTAACAGCCGGGATTTCAACAACAAGTCTGCGGTCACCTTTTTTCTGAACTGTGCCTTCTGTATACTTTGCAGCATCGAGTCTTTTACGAAGAACAGTCTGAGCAACATCCATATCGGCTTCAGACGGAGTTTCTCCGTTTTCAGTAACTGCTTCAAAAGTAATCATCGCACCGCCCTGAAGGTCAAGACCGAGACGGATACCTTCTGCTGCGCTTGGTATTTCGACAATACCGAGGTTAAGACCGCTGATTGCCGTAACAACAACGAATGCAATTACAACAACAACTGCGGCAAACCAAAGAATGCCCTTTTTCATTTGTATTACCTCCTCATTTTGACGCAAAAAGCATATACCATAATTCTACAATTTGCGTAATCACTAAAATATTATATCTTTTTGCCGAACTTTAGTCAATAGAAACTTTCAAATGTTATACCTTTAGTTCAGCTTCTGTTTTTATCTCGGCACTGTATTTTTCAATAGCAGGGTTCACATAATCATTTATGAACTCAGTAACCTGTGACGAGCTTCTGCCGGTATAGTTTTTCGGGTCAAGATTTTTCTCTATCTCCTCTTTTGTCATACCGAAGGCAGGGTCGTTTGCGATTCGGTCGATAAGGTCATTTGCCTCGCCGTCAACCTTTACGCGTTTTCCTGCAGCAAGTGAATGCTCTCTTATAAGCTCGTGAAGCTCCTGACGGTCTCCACCGCGCTTTACTGCATCCATCATTATGTTCTCTGACGCCATGAACGGAAGCTCTTCCATTACGCGGCGGCGGATAACCTTAGGATAAACAACAAGACCCGATGCAATATTAAGATAAATAGAAAGTATTGCATCCGTTGCAAGGAATGCTTCGGAAACCGCAAGGCGCTTATTTGCCGAATCGTCAAGCGTTCTTTCAAACCACTGTGTAGCGGCTGTGAGTGCCGGATTCTGCGCTGTGCTGATAACAAACTTTGACAGAGCACAGATTCTCTCCGAACGCATCGGATTGCGCTTATACGGCATAGCGGATGAGCCTATCTGCTTTTTCTCAAACGGCTCTTCCATTTCCTTAAGATTTGAAAGAAGACGAAGGTCTGTTGCAAACTTACATGCACTCTGTGCAATACCCGAAAGGGTTGCAAGTGCCATAGAATCGATTTTTCTTGAATATGTCTGTCCGGAAACCGGAATTACGCCGTCAAAACCGAGTTCTTCTGCAATATACTCTTCCATTTTCTTAATCTTTGCTTCATCTCCGTCAAAAAGCTCCATGAAGCTCGCCTGCGTACCGGTTGTTCCCTTTGAGCCGAGAAGCTTCATTGCATCAATACGGAATTCAAGCTCTGACAAGTCATACAGAAGCTCGTTTATCCAGAGAGTTGCACGCTTACCTACCGTAGTAAGCTGTGCCGGCTGATAATGTGTAAAGCCGAGCGTCGGCATATCCTTATACTCATCAGCAAATTTTGAAAGAGCAGAAATAACACTTACAAGACGTGTTCGTATAAGCTTGAGTGCTTCACGCATTATAATGAGGTCGGTATTGTCTCCGACATAGCAGCTCGTTGCACCCAGGTGAATGATTCCCTTTGCATTCGGACACTGCATACCGTAAGCATAAACATGCGACATAACATCGTGGCGGACTTCCTTCTCACGCTGTTCGGCAACAGCATAATTGATGTCATCCTTATGCTGTTCAAGCTCCTCCACCTGCTCCTGTGTAACAGGAAGACCGAGCTTCATTTCAGCCCTTGCAAGAGCAATCCACAGTCTTCTCCACGTTTTAAACTTCATATCCGGTGAGAACAGCTCAAGCATTTCACTGCTTGCATATCTTCCGGAAAGCGGTGATTCGTAAACATTTCTCATAATCGTTTGTTCCTTTATCCCAAAATCTTTTCAAGCGCTGCAAGCTTTGTGCAGAGACACAGAAGCTCTGACGCTGTTTTTAATTCATCAACCGACGGATATGTCGGTGCAATTCGAAGGTTTGTATCATCGGGGTCTTTCCCGTAAGGGAACGTTGCACCGCATCCTGTCATAACAACGCCTGCATCAGCCATAAGCTTATGGACGCGCTTTGCAGTACCCTTCATAACATCCAGGCTTATGAAATATCCGCCGTTAGGCTCTGTCCACTCTGCAATACCGAGACCGGAGAGTTCACGGTCAAGCGTGTCGAGAACCATGCGGAATTTAGGACCGATAAGTGCTGCATGCTTTTTCATATGAGCCGTGATTCCGTCGATATTTTTGAAATATTTAACATGGCGGAGCTGATTGATTTTATCGGGACCAATCATCTGATAAGTCATTACTTTCTTTGCGGCGGCAATATTTGCCTCGCTCATTGCCATGACTGCGACGCCGGCACCCGGGAAAGAAATTTTTGACGTTGAAGCAAAGATATATACCATATCCGCCTTGCCGTTCTTTTTACATTCGTCAAGAATGTTTAAAAGCTTATCGCCCTCATCATAAAGGTCGTGAACGCAGTAAGCATTATCCCAGAAGATTCTGAAATCGTCTGCTGCGGGATTGAGGGCGGCAAATGCGCGGACAACATCGTCGGAATATGTTATGCCTGAGGGATTTGAGTATTTGGGTACACACCAGATACCCTTTACCGATTCATCATTTTCAACATATTTTTTAACCGCTTCCATATCCGGACCGTTCTTGGTCATGGATATGGGAATCATTTTGATGCCGAAGCACTCGCAGATACCGAAGTGTCTGTCGTATCCCGGAACCGGGCACAAAAACTTGACTTCATCGAGCTTACACCACGGAGTGTTGCCCATTACGCCGTGAGTAACGGAACGTGAAACCATGTCAAACATCATTGAAAGGCTTGCATTTCCGCCGACAACAACCTCAGACGTTGAAACGCCGAGCATATCAGCGAAAAGTGCCTTCATCTGAGGGATGCCGTCAAGACCGCCATAATTGCGGACGTCCGGAGAGACATCCGAAACGTCGCCGTTCTTTGAAATAACAGTGAACAGCCCCTCACAAATGTCAAGCTGATCCGGAGCCGGCTTTCCTCTTGACATATCAAGCTTTAAACCTTGTGAAACATATGCCGCATACTTTTTTTCAAGCTCTGTTTTAAGCTCTGCGGCAGCTTCGCGCGAAAGGCTCATATAAGGTGTTTTTTCCATATATATTCTCCTAAATAAAATTTACAAAATTTACAAAAGCTTGCCCGTGCATCTCGGGAACGGCAGAACGTCACGAATGTTGCTTATACCTGTGAGATACATGATAAGGCGCTCAAAGCCGAGACCGTATCCTGCATGAGAAACACCGCCGTAACGCCTGAGGTTGAGGTACCAGTCATAATCCTCAGAATTGAGACCCATTTCTTCCATTTTCGCAAGAAGAACATCGTAGCGCTCTTCACGCTGACTGCCACCGATAAGCTCGCCGATGCCCGGAACAAAAAGATCCATAGCCGCAACGGTTTTGCCATCGTCGTTCTGACGCATGTAAAACGCCTTGATTTCCTTCGGATAGTTGATGAGGAACATAGGCTTTTTCATAATCTCTTCTGTAAGGAAGCGTTCATGCTCAGTCTGCAGGTCACAGCCGAAAAATACCGGATATTCAAATTTGTCTTTATGCTGTTCGAGAATTCTGATACCCTCTGCATATTCCATAACACCGAAATCGGAATTGACAACATGCTCAAGACGCTCGATAAGTCCCTTATCGACAAACTGGTTGAAGAACGCCATTTCTTCCTTGCAGTTGTCAAGAACATGACGGATGACAAACTTGACCATTGCCTCAGCAAGCTCCATATCATCATTCAGGTCTGCAAAGGCAATTTCGGGTTCAATCATCCAGAACTCTGCAGCATGACGTGCAGTATTTGAATTTTCAGCTCTGAAGGTCGGACCGAAGGTATATGTCTTACCGAAAGCAAGAGCAAAGGTTTCTGCCTCAAGCTGACCGGAAACGGTGAGACTTGCCTCTCTTCCGAAAAAGTCTTTTGAATAGTCAACCTTGCCGTCTTCACCTCTCGGCGGATTTTCCATATCAAGAGTGCTTATCTTGAACATCTCGCCGGCACCCTCACAGTCACTTCCCGTTATTATCGGAGTGTGTGCATACACAAAGCCACGTTCGTTGAAAAACTTGTGGATGGCATATGCCGCCTCACTTCTGACGCGGAACACTGCCGAGAAAGTATTTGTTCTGGGACGGAGATATGTTATTGTTCTTAAAAACTCAAGTGAATGACGCTTTTTCTGAAGCGGATAATCGGGAGCGGATTCTCCTTCAACACTTACGGAAGCAGCTTTGATTTCAAACGGCTGCTTTGCCTCGGGGGTAAGGATAAGCTCGCCTGTGACAACAATCGCACTTCCGACATTCAGGTGAACAAGCTCGTAAAAATTATTGAGCTTATCGTCAATGACAATCTGCACGCTTTTGAAAAACGAGCCGTCATTGAGCTCAATAAAACCGAACACCTTAGAGTCGCGCACGGTACGCACCCAGCCGCCGACTGTTACAGACCTTCCGCCAAAAGTTTGCGGTGCCGAAAACAGTTCTTTTACACTTGTCAGCTTCATTACTTTTCAACTCCAATTATTTCTAAATATACATACAATATATTAAACCACAAAATTGACAAAAAGTCCACAAAAACTTTTAATACAGTATAAATTTTTTCAATAATTTTCTTGCCACATATTTCAACAAAAAACACGAATTACACAATAGACTATTTGGAATACTTATTGTGTACGTTACAGAAAACAAAAAACAAGGAGTTGATAGAATGTTAGACAGAATTGCTCTTTTTCTCACCATAGTAGGTGCACTCAACTGGGGCTCAATCGGTATTTTCCAATTTGATATTGTCGCAGCAATTTTCGGCGGTCAGGGTGCTTTACTGAGCAGAATAGTTTATACACTCGTAGCACTTGCAGGTGTATGGTGTATTTCCCTCTTCTTCCGAGATGATGCCGTAACTTCTCCCAGTAAAAGAACAGACGAAATATAGCGTACAAAAAAGGAACAGATTGTAAAAACATCTGTTCCTTTAATATTGATTTTCAAATTAAAGCTTGTTTACGATTTCTTCTGTGTCACGGGCTATCATAAGCTCTTCGTTTGTCGGGATGATGAAAATCTTGACCTTGGAGTCGTCGGCAGAAACATCAGTCTCCTTACCGCGGACCTTGTTCTTCTCAGCATCCATCTTGACACCCATGTACTCAAGGCCTTCACAGATGTTATAGCGCAGGTCGCAGGAGTTTTCGCCGATACCTGCAGTGAATACGATAGCGTCAACGCCGCCCATTGCAGTAGCATAAGCACCGATAAACTTCTTAACCTCGTAAATAAACTTATCAAGGGCAAGACGTGCGCGCTCATTTCCGTTTTCTGCAGCCTCGTCAAGGTCACGGAAGTCTGAGCTTACGCCGGAAAGACCGAGAACACCGGACTTCTTGTTGAGGATATTGAGCATTTCCTTGATGTCGTAGTTGTAACGACCCATAAGATATTCAAGAATTGTTGCGTCAATGTCACCGGAACGTGTGCCCATGAGGAAGCCTGCAAGCGGGCCGAGACCCATGCTGGTGTCTACGCACTTACCGTCAACGACAGCAGAAAGTGAAGAGCCGTTTCCGAGGTGGCAGCAGATAACACGGCTGTGTTCGGGATTGCCGAGCATGTCGATAGCTCTTGCCGATACGTAGCGGTGGCTTGTGCCGTGGAAGCCGTAGCGACGGACATCGTCGTTCTCATAGTATTCATACGGAATCGGGTATATGTATGCCTTCGGCGGCATCGTCATATGGAATGCAGTGTCAAAAACCGCAACCTGAGGAGTTTTGGGCATAACCTTCTGGCATGCGCGGATACCCATGAGGTTTGCAGGGTTATGAAGCGGGCCGAGCGGAATGCACTTTTCAATAGCGGCAATGCACGCATCGTCTACAAGGCAGCTTTCGGTGAAAGCCATACCACCGTGGAGAACACGGTGACCAACAGCTGCGATTTCGTCCGTAGATGCGATAACTCCCTTTTCGGGATCAACAAGAATGTCAAGAACCGACTGGATTGCCTCGCCGTGTGTCGGCATTGCAATATCAACCTTGACATCGTCACGACCCGGAACCTTGTGAGTAAGACGACCGTCAATGCCGATACGCTCGCACAAGCCCTTTGCGAAAACCTGACCGCCCTCAGACTCCATAAACTGATATTTAAGTGAGGAACTGCCTGCGTTGATAACAAGAATCTTCATAATTTGTTGCCTCCGTAAATAAATTCTGTGATTCGTCTTGAAAAAACGAACTTTAGCAGTTAAAATAATAAAAAAGACAAAAATGTCTTTCTTTGAAAATATTCTTATATATTTTATATTATAACGAAGAATTTTGCAAGACTTTTTTCAAAAAGGATGTAAATTTTATGAAGATTTGCGGTATTGTTTGCGAATACAACCCCTTTCACAACGGTCATATGTACCATATTGAAGAAACGCGAAAGCTCGGAATGGACGGAATTGTATGCATAATGAGCGGAAACTTTGTCCAGCGCGGCGACTTTGCAATAATGCAAAAGCATGCCCGTGCAGAAGCTGCTGTCCGCGGCGGTGCAGATGTTGTGATTGAGCTTCCGATTCCGTGGGCTATCGCTTCGGCAGAGCGTTTCGCATCAGGTGCCGTGTCGCTTATGGATTCACTCGGTGTCGTTTCTCACATTTCATTCGGAGCCGAGACACAAAATCTCGTAAATATTGTACAAACTGCGAAAATTCTCACGGATGATGCTTTCTCTGAGCTTATACTCAAAGAGTATGCAAGCGGTATCTCGTTTGCCCGCGCCCGTGAGCTTGCTCTGGAAAAGATTTCGCCCGAGCTATCGGATGTTTTAAAAACACCCAATAATATACTTGCGGTTGAATACGTAAAGGCACTGCTGCGCCGAAAATCCGACATAACCCCAATCGCAGTAGAGCGTACCGGTGCCATGCATGACGGCAGCAGCTTCACTGACAATATCGCCTCTGCATCATACATAAGAGAGCTATCTGAAAGCGGAAAGCCGTTTTCTGACTATATTCCCGAATCTGCAAGCGAGATTTTCAGGCGTGAATGCGAAAACGGAAATGCCCCCATGTTTATAAAGTCTGCGGACAGCGCAATACTCGCATCCTTAAAACGTCTGTCGGCAGATGATTTCCTCTCGTGCAGTGATGTCTCCGAAGGGCTTGAACACAGGCTTTTTGATGCAGTGTCAAGCAGTGTCACCTTACAGCAAACCTGTGAGCTTGCAAAGACAAAGCGCTATGCCTATGCAAGAATCCGAAGAATCTTATTAAACGCATTTCTCGGAATAAAGGCAGAGCATCTCAGCTCAGATGTTCCCTACGCACGAATTCTTGCTTTTAACGATACCGGGAGGACTATAATCAAAAAGGCTAAAAAGTGTTCGCAAGTTCCGATAATAACAAAGCCCTCGGCAATAAAAAACGAGAGCAAAACGGTAAACGACCTTTTTGCTCTCGAAAAACGCGCTGATGATATATATTCGCTCTTTATGAAAAATCCGACGGCTCAGGGAAGCACATTTACAAGCTCACCACTCTATATCAAAGAGCCATAACAAGCTCACGGAAGCGCTCTCCGCGAAGCATGAAGTTTTTGAACATGTCAAACGATGCACATGCAGGAGACAGCGTGACTATATCTCCGCTTTGTGCGGCAGCAGAAGCGGCATTTACGGCATCCTCAAACGAATTGCACATAATTATCGGAAGCTCTTCCCTGCTATACCCCGCAGTTGATTCAACTGCGGTCTTTATTTTCTCTGCAGTCGCACCTACAAGCACCAATGTTTTTACATATTCAAGTGCCGCAGGTCCCAGCTCGTCAAACGGGATATTTTTATCATACCCTCCGGCAATGAGAATTACCTTTCTGTTAAAAGCACGAAGCCCTGCTATCGTCCTTGTCGGGCTTGAGGCAATGGAGTCGTTATAATACTTTACACCGTGAAGCTCTCTTACAAGCTCCATACGGTGCTCAACACCGCCGAACTCACGTGCCGTCGAGACTATATCTTCTTTTGAAACCAAGCCCTCTGTTGCGGCGATTGCCGCCATGTAGTTTTCGACATTGTGCATACCCGGAATTTTAATATCCGAAAGTGCCAGAATACGCTCACCTTCTCCGTCCGCTCTTCTGACAACGTATCCGTCTTCTATGCAATATCCGTTATCGAGAATTGTTTTTGAAGAGAATAAGGTCGCTCTTTTACCAAGCTCTTCGGCAATGCCTCTTGTAATTTCGTTGTCAAAGTTAAGAACAACTCTGCCGCAAGAATTTTTGAAAATACTTTTTTTAGCTTCTGTATACTCTTCCATTGACTTATGAACATCAAGGTGATTGGGCGTAATATTGGTAATGACGGAAATGTCTGTCCCGTACTTTATATTCATAAGCTGAAACGAGGAAAGCTCAATTACCGCAAAATCATCCTCACGCATTTCCCCTGCATCGGGCAGAAGCGGACGACCTATGTTTCCCCCGACATGACAGCACTTGCCTGCACGCTTTAAAAGCTCACCCACAACGGTAGTGGTTGTTGTCTTTCCGTCACTGCCTGTTATACCTATACTCGTGCATGGACACAGCTTAAGAAACTGTTCCATTTCCGTTGTGACGATGCTTCCCTCTTTTTCTGCCTCAATAAGCTCAGGTACATCGTATCTCATACCCGGTGTTTTGAAGATGATTTCTATCCCGGAAAGCTGAGTGAGATACTTCTCTCCAAGACAAAATTCTGCACCTCTTCCACGAAACTCAGACAGAAGAGCCTCATCCTGGTCTTCTTTTTTGTCGCAAATCAAAACAGAAGCACCAGCATCCAGAAGCAGACGGATAAGCGGAGTATTGCTTACCCCCATACCTATTACGGCACACCTTCTGCCCCTTACACTATCCAAAAATGCTGAAAATTGAGCGTTCATAAGCCCCTCCCGAATAATTCCTGATAAAAACAATCAGGCAACCGAGAAAACGGCTGCCGGATTATCCTTTGTGTTATCAGTCTTCAACAATTATATCCTTAACAGCTTCGCGGAATGTTTTGTATTCTTCCTCGGTGCCGTTGACGGAAACCGTGACCGGCTTTGTAAGGTCAATGCTGAAAATACCCATGATTGACTTTGCGTCAATAACGTATCTGCCGGAGATAATGTCGATATCGCACATCTGAGAGCATGCTGCATTGACAAAATTTTTAACCTCGTTGATAGATGACAGTGTAATCTTGAAATTGTACATAATTTAAAACTCCTTTCAAATTTGTATTGCTATTTTGTACACAAATAAAGTATAATACTTTTGAAAGCTTTTTTCAACTACTTCTATGATATTTTTAGGTGAATTTATGAATATTGCATTTCACACACTCGGATGTAAAGTAAATCAATTCGAAACGCAGGCACTTGAAATTCTGCTGTCCCAAAAAAATCATACCGTTACGGATGACCTTTCGACTGCAGATGTTATAGTCGTAAACACCTGTACCGTCACTTCCGTAAGCGATCAGAAATCACGCAGAATTATAAGGCATTTTGCAAAAACCTACCCGAATGCAAAAATCGCAGTCTGCGGATGCCTTTCACAGCTGAATCCCGAAAGCATCCGTGAAATCCCCGGAGTTGCTTTGGTTTCAGGCACCTCGGACAAGCACACCTTTGCCGATAAAATAGATGCACTTTCATCTGTAAATACCGAAAGCTTTACACCCGACAAGCCCCTTTCACGAAGGAGCTTTGAACAGCTTCCTGCCGGCGGTCTTCACGGTCACACACGCGCAATGCTGAAAATAGAAGACGGCTGCTGCAATTTCTGCTCATACTGCATAATCCCCTACTCGAGAGGTTCCGTCCGCTCAATGCCGATGGCAGATATCCTGGCTGAATGTAAAAAAATATCCGTGCAAGCCTACCGTGAGGTTGTTATTACCGGAATAGAAATTTCTTCATACGGCCGTGACTTATCCCCCAGGGCTTCACTTGAAGATGCTGTTGCAATGCTGTGTTCGGAATTCCCGAGCATTCGCTTCAGACTTGGTTCCATTGAACCGAGAACTATCACCGAGACATTTTGTGAAAAGCTTAAAAGCTTTACAAATCTGTGTCCGCATTTTCACCTTTCAATGCAGAGCGGTTGCGACGAAACGCTCGCTCGGATGAACAGAAAATATGACACCGAACGATTTTTTGAATCAATATCTCTTTTAAGAAGGTATTTTGAAAACTGCGCTATAACAACTGATATGATAGTCGGTTTCCCCGGCGAGACCGAGGACGAATTTTCAAAAACCCTTGATTTTATCGAAAAGTGTGCCTTTTCTTCGATGCACATCTTCCCATATTCCAAGCGCAACGGCACACCTGCCGCAAAGATGCCCGACCAGATCACAAAAGCCGAAAAAAGCAGCCGTGCAAAGCGTGCATCTGAAATCGCCAAAGCACTTTCCGAGAACTATCTCAAAGAACAGCTCGGCCGTACTTTGTCCGTATTATTCGAAGAGGTCTGCGACGGCTTCTGGAGCGGTCATGCAATGAACTATAGCCGAATATACGTTAAAAGCGAGGAAAACTTAAAAAACAAGACGCTTGATGTTTACGTCACCTCCCTTTTCCGCGACGGACTTTGCGGAGAAATAGTTTCTTAATGAACAAAAGTATGTTATAATATTTTTATAATTTTATTTAAAGGAATGTCAGTCTATGTATAAATCCGTAATTCCCCTTTTACAAAACATTCCGGAGCTTTCTGTTTCAGAAAATGAGCTCATGTCAAATCATACAACCTTCAAGATAGGCGGCCCTGCCCGTTTGTTTCTTGATGCATACTCAAGCGATGCTGCTCTGCGCTGCCTTGATACACTCAATACACATGGCATTTCTCCCTTTATTTTAGGGAAAGGCAGTAATCTCTTGGTTTCAGACACCGGCTTTAACGGAGTTGTTCTTAAGCTCTCATGCAATAAAGTGACAGTCTCGGGAGAACATATTTACGCAGAGGCCGGAGCGCTTCTTTCCTCTGTTGCATCAGTAGCACACAAAAACTCTCTCGGTGGCTTTGAATTTGCGCACGGTATCCCCGGAACAGTCGGCGGTGCCGTTGTAATGAATGCAGGTGCATACGGCGGCGAAATCGCCCAAGTTCTCACCGAAAGCACGTACGTTTCAGACGGAAAAGTTTTTACCGTTGCAAACTCCTCACATAATTTCGGATACAGAACAAGCATTTACAAGAAAAATCCGGGTTTCACCGTTATATCTGCAGAATTTAAGCTCTTTAAAGGTGAACAAGACAGCATAGCCTTCAAGATGCGCGAGCTTTCAGAGAAGCGCCGTGACAAGCAGCCGCTTGAGTACCCCAGTGCCGGCAGTGTTTTCAAGCGTCCCGAAGGAAATTTCGCAGGCGCGCTCATCGAGCAATGCGGTCTCAAGGGCTTTAGTATAGGCGGTGCAGAGGTTTCTGAAAAACACGCAGGGTTTATTATAAACATCGGCGGTGCTACCTGCGACGATGTAAAAAGACTCATTGAACACATTCAATCCGTTGTTCTAAACCGCACCGGTATAAGCCTTGAATGTGAAATATGCTTTATATAAACAAAAGGATGTGTAACGTATGGATTTTTTCATAATTTCAGGTATGTCCGGTGCCGGCAAAAGCCGAGCCGCCTCTGTTCTTGAGGATATGGGGTTTTATTGCGTTGATAACATGCCCCCCGAGCTCATTCCCAAATTTGCAGAAATGTGTATAGCCGCAAACAGTCGCTTTTCACATGTTGCGCTTGTCACGGACATTCGTGCAGGTCTTGATTTCTCTGCACTTTTTGAAGCACTCGACAGTGTTAAATCACTTGACTGCAACTATAAAATTTTATATTTTGAAGCTTCAACGGATGTCATAATAAAGCGATACAAAGAGACACGCAGACGGCATCCGCTCTTTGTAGAGGGAACCACAATAGAACAAATCATTCAGAAGGAAAGCGAAATGCTCGCCGGTGTACGTGCCCGTGCCGATTATATAATAGACACATCCTCACTCACCGCCGCAGCTCTCAGAGAACGTCTTATTCACTTTTTTGAAGACAACTCTCTCCGTGACCAGTCAATGATTATTAACGTGTCCTCTTTCGGCTTCAAATACGGTATACCGGCAGATGCTGACCTTGTTTTCGATGTGCGTTTTCTTCCGAATCCGTACTATGACATATCCCTTCGTTCAAAAACAGGACTTGAGCCGGATGTGTATAATTACGTTATGAAATGGCAACAGACAACCGACTTTCTTACACATTTGTATAAGCTTATAGATTTTCTTATCCCCCAGTATATTGAAGAGGGCAAAACCTCGCTCAACATCGCTATCGGCTGTACAGGCGGTAAACACCGCTCAGTAGCTCTGACAGAAAAACTCGGCTCCTATATCTCCTCACGAGGTTATAAGACCGTAAATCTGCACAGAGATTATATGCGGTAAGCATTAGTGGTGAACTGATATGAATAATTCAATAAATCAAACATCTCACGGCATTGTTGCCATCGGCGGCGGAACAGGTCTTTCCACAATGCTCCGAGGCTTAAAAAAGCACACAGATGACATAACCGCAATCGTTGCAGTGTCCGACGACGGCGGAGGAAGCGGAATACTCCGCACCGACCTTAACATGCTTCCGCCCGGAGATATACGAAACTGCATAATTGCGCTTTCAAACACAGAACAGCTTATGTCAAAACTGCTCTCATACCGTTTTCATGACGGTGTACTTAACGGTCAGAGCTTCGGAAACCTTTTTCTCGCGGCTCTCAATCAGGTAACGGGTTCTTTTTATCAGTCCGTCCGCTATATGAGCAACATCCTCGCCATTACGGGACGGGTTCTGCCGGTTACCACGGAGGATGTCCATATAGAGGCAGAATTTGAAAACGGTACGGTGGTTCGCGGAGAGTCGAACATAAACACTCAGAAAAGGCTCATGGACTCTCCTATCCGTCATATACGCATGATACCCGAAAACCCAAAGGCACTGTCAGATACAATCAGTGCCATAACAAACGCAAAGCTTCTGATTTTCGGTCCCGGAAGTCTTTATACAAGCGTCATTCCAAACCTTCTTGTAGACGGCATTGTAGATGCAGTACGCGCATCCTCCGCAAGAAAGGTTTATGTCTGTAATGTCATGACGCAGGACGGTGAAACCGAAAACTATACTGCCATTGACCATGTAAAGGCACTGTTTGAGCATTCCTACGACATGCTTTTTGACACCTGCATCGTAAACAGTGCAGAAGTTTCCGGAGAGCTTCGCAAGAAATACGCCGAGGAAGGCGCCGAACCCATGCCCGTAAATGAGGATGCCTTCCGCAAAATTGGTCTTAAGCTCATATCAAAGCCTCTTATATCTGACAATACCCCACTTGCAAGACATGACCCTGACAAGCTTGCAGAGGTTCTTATGTCGATATACCGCGGCGAATTATAAAAACAAAGGTGAAATTATGACTTTTTCTGCCAGAATAAAAGAAGAGCTTTGCACTCTTCCGATAAAAAATCCCGAATCTGCGCTTGCCGAGTGTTGCGGTATGATTCTGTTTGCAAATTCAACAAAAAGCGACAGAGTAAAGATAATTACCGAAAACAAGAACATAGCAACACGTGCATCCTGGCTTTTAAAAAGTCTTTTCGGGTTTGATTTTGACAAAAAAATCGTCCCTGCATCTTCTCAGAAAAAATATAATCTTATAATCGACATACCGACAAAGCTCGCAGAGATTTTCGATGCTCTCGGTATTGACCCAAGGATTTCTCTGCGTCTTAACGCCGCAATAATCGAAACCGATGAATGCCGCGCTGCATTCTGCCGAGGTGCGTTTCTCACCGGCGGTTCTGTGACCGACCCCGAATCAGGGTATCATCTTGAGCTTGTCACCTCGCACAGCAACCTGAGCCGTGAGGTTATTTCGCTTCTTTTGGAGCTTAACCTTCCGGCAAAGCTCACATTCCGTAAATCAAATAATATAATTTACTTTAAGGAAAGCGGAAACATTGAGGATTTTCTGACTCGCATAGGTGCTCCCCTTTCAGCGCTCGACCTTATGCAGACGAAGCTCTTCAAGGACGTGAGAAACCGCGTTAACCGAAAGGTCAACTGCGAAATGGCAAATTTGTCAAAGACTGCCGATGCTGCCAAGGCACAAATTAGCGCAATTAAAATTATTTCGGAAAGACGTGGGCTCGAATCCCTGCCCTCACAGCTTCGTGAGGCAGCAGAGCTTCGGCTTCAAAACCCCGAGCTGTCACTTTCCGAGCTTGCAAAGCTTACAAACGGTCAGGTAGGGCGTTCAGGACTCAACCACAGATTAAACAAAATTTTAAACCTCGCCGAAGAAATAAACTCTCGAAAGGATGCACAAAGCTGATGAGTGGATTTGCACATCTCCATGTACACAGTGAATACAGTCTTCTTGACGGTGCGTGCCGTATAAGCCGTGCGTGCGAATATGCCAAATCTCTTGGTCAGCCTGCCATCGCCATCACCGACCACGGGGTTATGTACGGTGTAATAGATTTCTACCGCGCCGCAAAAGCTGCCGGAATAAAGCCGATTATCGGGTGTGAGGTGTATATGGCGCCTCGCTCCATGACCGACAAGGAAGCTTCAAACGACAGAGAGCCGGCACATCTTGTCCTTCTCTGCAAGGATGAGGTCGGCTACAAAAACCTCATTCACCTTGTCAGCGCATCATTTACCGAAGGTTTTTACGGCAAGCCCCGTATAGATACGGATATTTTGGAAAAGCATTCAGAAGGGCTTATATGTCTTTCTGCCTGCATCGCAGGCAATATCCCGAGACTTATTCTCCGCGGAGATTATAACGGTGCAAAAGAATTTGCGCTGAAGCTCAGCAGCATATTCGGAAAGGATAATTTCTATCTTGAAATACAGGATCACGGAATAGAAGAACAAAAGCTTGTCAACCGTGAGATAATAAGACTTTCAGAAGAAACCGGAATCCCGTTGGTTGCCACCAATGATGCTCATTATGTAACACGTGAGGATGCATACATTCAGGATGTTCTCATGTGTATCCAGATGAACAAATCCGTAAACGACCCGAACAGAATGAAATTTGCAACGGACGAGTTTTATCTCAAAAGCGAAGACGAAATGTCCGCTCTCTTCCCCAATCACCCCGAAGCGCTCGAGAACACGGTCAAAATAGCCGAGCGGTGCAATCTTGAGTTTGAGTTCGGTCATCACCATCTCCCCGAATACGATACCCCGAAGGAATACCGTGATTCTCTTGAATATCTCACAAAGCTTGCAAGCGACGGGTTTGCACGTCGCTATCCCGATGCGCCCGAAGCTTACCGCGAAAGACTTAATTACGAGCTTGATATGATTACACGCATGGGCTATGTTGATTATTTCCTTATCGTGTGGGACTTTATCTCATATGCCAGAAGTCAGGACATACCCGTAGGACCGGGCAGAGGAAGTGCTGCAGGAAGTATCGTATCATACTGCCTCGGCATTACGAACATAGACCCCATGAAATACAACCTGTACTTCGAGCGTTTTCTTAACCCCGAAAGAATAAGCATGCCTGATATCGACGTTGACTTCTGTTATGAGCGCCGTCAGGAGGTCATAGACTATGTTGTACGGAAATACGGTGAAAGCCGTGTCGCTCAGATTGTCACCTTCGGTACAATGGCGGCAAGGGGCTCGATACGTGATGTTGCGCGTGTTCTTGACCTTCCGTATAATGAGGCAGATACAATTGCAAAAAACGTGCCTAACGAGCTTCACATGACACTGCAAAAGGCTCTTGATATTTCAAAGCCGTTCCACGACTTCTACGAATCCGATGAGAGATACAAAAAGCTCATAGATACGGCTATTGCAATCGAGGGTATGCCGAGACACGCTTCAACACACGCCGCAGGTGTCGTTATCACCAAAAACGACGTTTCAACATATGTTCCGCTTGCAAAAAACGACGAAGCCGCAGTTACACAGTTTACAATGGTTACGCTTGAAGAGCTCGGGCTTCTCAAGATGGACTTTTTGGGACTTCGAAACCTTACCGTTCTCCACGATGCAGAAAAGCTTGTACGGGAGCATACACCAGATTTTTCCGTAGCTGAAATCCCCGATAATGATGAGCTTACCTTCAGAGAGCTTTCAAACGGACACACTGCCGGAGTATTCCAGCTCGAAAGTCAGGGCATGACATCCGTTGTTGTCGGCATGAAGCCGCAATCAATAGAGGATATCACTGCAATCGTGGCGCTATATCGTCCGGGACCCATGGACTCTATCCCCCACTATATAAGCTGTAAAAACAATCCCGAAAACATAACCTATCTCCACCCCATGCTCAAGGATATACTCGAAGTCACTTACGGTTGCATAGTATATCAGGAGCAGGTCATGGATATTTTCAGAAAGGTTGCAGGCTTTTCTCTCGGACGTGCTGACATGGTGCGCCGTGCAATTTCTAAAAAGAAAGAAAAGGACCTTCTTCGTGAACGTAAGAACTTTATATACGGCAACGAGGAGGACAACATCCCCGGAGCAATAAAGAACGGTATTTCCGAGGAAATAGCCAACAAAATATTTGATGATATTGTTGCATTTGCAAACTATGCCTTCAATAAAGCCCACGCCGCATCATATGCTGTCGTTTCTTATCAGACTGCATATATGAAGTTCCACTATCCCCGTGAGTACATGGCGGCACTTCTCACGTCCGTGCTTGATTTCACGGACAAGCTGGCAGGGTATTTTGAGCTTTGCCGTGACATGGGTATCAAGGTACTGCCGCCCGATATAAACGAATCCTCCGACTCATTCACCGTAAGCGGAGAAAACATACGCTTCGGGCTTGCCGCTGTTAAAAATGTAGGACGCGGCTTCGTAAAAACGCTGACAGAAGAAAGAGAGCTTGGCGGTCCCTTCCGTTCACTGCGCGATTTCTGTACACGCATGCAATACCGCGAATTGAATCGACGTGCTCTGGAAAACCTTATTAAGTGCGGTGCATTTGACAGCACCGGTGCAAACCGGGCACAGCTGCTTCAGATATATGACAGCATTTTAAACGGGATTTCCTATGTGAAAAGCCGCACAATCGAAGGACAGTTTGACTTGTTCTCATTGGATTCAACTCCTCAAAAGGTAACCTATGACGAGGATTTGATGCCCCGGATATCGGAGTTTCCCAAAAAGACGATTCTTTCCTTCGAGCGTGAAACCCTGGGAATTTATCTCTCCGGTCATCCTCTGGACGACTATGCCCCACTTCTAAAAAAGCTTGGCACCGAAACCGTATCCGATGCGCTTAACCCGGAAAAGCACAGTGACGGAGACAGCGTTCTCATTGCTGCGTGCGTTTCTTCAGTAAGACTCAAAACAACAAAGAACAATTCAATGATGGCTTATGCTGTGCTTGAAGGAACTGCAAGCTCGATTGAAAGCATTGTTTTTCCGAAGGTTTTGGAAAAGCATCAGGATGTCCTCTCGGAAAACGCTATTGTCGTTGTACGTGGACGAATAAGCACGCGTGAAGAATCTGCAGCTCAGCTTATCTGCGATGAGCTGCACAAAATTTCAGAGTATGAGCATATCGACCCGTATGAATCCGTCGGCGACAAGCTTTATCTGAAGCTTCCCACAGAAGACTGCCATAACGCAAAGGCGGTAAAGGCAATGGCGACTGCATTTCCGGGAAACCTTGAAACAATAATGTATTTTGAGGATACCAAAAAGCGTGTGCGCACTCATATGACACACGATGTTATGATATTCAACCGCCTTAAGGAAATGCTCGGTCCTGAAAACGTCGTGCTGAAGCGTGGCAGTTCACAATAATTTTATGTAAGAGTTACTTTACTTTTGCGGTTTTAATGTTATAATTTAAAATATAAGTATAATTCGAGAGGTTGATTTACTATGTCCGATATCAAAACAATCGGTGTCTTGACAAGTGGCGGAGATGCCCCCGGTATGAATGCGGCTATCCGCGCTGTTGCAAGAACTGCTGCTTTCCACGGTATTACATGCCTTGGCATCCGCCGTGGCTATAACGGTCTTATAAACGGTGATGTCGTTGAACTTAATGCAAGAAGCGTTAACGGTATAATTTCGAAGGGCGGAACAATGCTGTTCACTGCGCGCTGTCCCGAATTTATGACCGAAGAAGGAATACAAAAGGCCGCAAATACATGCAAGTATCTCGGCATTGACGGCATTGTCACCATCGGCGGAGACGGAACCTTCAGAGGTGCACGTGAGCTTGCCGCACGTGGTGTTCATACGATAGGCGTTCCTGCCACAATAGACAATGACATTGCCTCTACACAGTACAGCATAGGCTTTGACACCGCCTGCAATACAGCCCTTGACGCAATAGACAAACTACGCGATACCATGCAGTCACATGAGCGTTGCTCGGTTGTAGAAGTAATGGGTCACAACGCAGGTCACCTTGCACTTAACGTCGCCATCGCCTGCGGTGCACAAGCAGTTCTTGTCCCTGAAAAGCCGTTTGATTTTGAACGCGACGTCGTTGAAAAGATACGTGCAGGACGTATAAACAAGCGTTCTCACTATATTATCATACAGGCCGAGGGTGTCGGAGACTCCATTGACATCACAAACAGAATCATCGAAGAAACCGGCATTGACACTCGCCTTACTATTCTCGGTCATATTCAGCGCGGCGGAAGCCCCACTGCACGCGACCGTGTTATGGCAAGCAGGTTCGGCGAGTATGCTGTACGCACACTTATGTCGGGAAAGACCAACAGAGTTGTTTGTTCAATAGACAACGATATATGCGACATCGATATAAACGAAGCACTTCAAATGAAAAAAGACCTTACCGAGGACATGTATACAACATCCAAAATAATGTCCATATAAATATAATCCGAGACAAAAGTTTTGTCTCGGATTATATTTATGTCTGCTTCTTCAGATTGTTAATCAATATAAAAATGCAAAAACCAAGCTTTTGAAAACGCTTTATTGAATGACTTGTCTTTGTGGTCAACAAGCACATAATAAACTGCCATAAGCTCATCAAAAAATACCTTGACAAGGCTTACGAAAACAGCAAGGAGCACCAGTATACCCACAATGATATTAAGTACGGGAATAAAGCTTAGAATGAGTATGACAGCAAACCCGGACATTATTGCGGTAATAAACGCATGAATTAAAAAGTAAATTGTTTCACCGCTGAAAATGTTTTTTTGAAAAAAGCCCTTTTTATCAAATGTACTTTCCGGTGTGTCCGGATTGATAACATATGCGTTTCCCTTTTTCCACATGCAACGGTAATACACCGCCTGAACGGTAGCCTTGTCAAGTTCTTCATGCTTAAAGCTCATAAGGTTTGTAAGCGCCTGACAGCACAGCCAGTAAACTTCTTTATACACTCTGTACCTTACAATAATAAGCGCAAACATCACGCCGATAATTGCTACCAAGGAAAAGATAATTCCTTTAACAAGCATGCCCATATTCTGCATTGACAGTGCAAACGGAACAATAAACGAAAATATGGCAAGATATATCGCGATTATCTGGTCGCGCTTCTGTTGCTGATTAACAAGCTCCTGATTTGCCTTGTCATACAGAATTGAAAAATCGTATTTAACCTCACGGTTTAGTTTTTCATAATTTATTTCTGTATTTTTAAACTCTTCGTCATTTTCTGTCTCATGAGCATCAACAGCTTCTTGATTTTTCATACTCTTTCCCCCACAATGTAAAGAATGAATTTTCCGATTAGTATTTTTTCTTTCCCGAGAAAATCATCATTTTATCTTGGTTTGGCTCTATCTCTGTTTTAACTATCGTTTCTTCCCACTTATCGGGTGCAACCTCTTCAAGAGAAATTGAGATCGCTTCCTGCGGACAACCCCAGATTTCCAAAATATCTTTGTTTATTTTGTCTACAAGCTTTTTCTTTGTTTCTTCATCCTTCGGATATGCTTTTATAGCAATATACGGCATAATTAATCCTCTCCTTTTTTGTGTATTATACCACAAATGCGCTTTCTGTGCAAGAAAGAGCATTTGAATGTATCGCATCGAACTGTAGGTTTTTGCAAGAGCCGAATGGTTTAGATGCAGATGAAAATAAGCTTTGCATAAGCAAAGCCAACTCAACTTCTTCCTTATTCACTATTACTTATTACTTTCCAAAAATCGACAAGGCTTTTTAGAGAAAAGTGAAGAGTGAAGAGGTAATAAGTAAAATCGACAAGACTCTATCGAATCTTGTCGATTTTTGGAGGCGCCACCCAGATTTGAACTGGGGAATCAAGGTTTTGCAGACCCATGCCTTACCACTTGGCTATGGCGCCATAAACAACACGACAGGAACTTTTTAATGCTCCTGTCGTAAAAGATGGAGCGGAAGACGAGATTCGAACTCGCGACTTTCACCTTGGCAAGGTGACACTCTACCACTGAGTCACTCCCGCATAAATGGTGCCTCCGGTCGGAATCGAACCAACGACACGGGGATTTTCAGTCCCCTGCTCTACCGACTGAGCTACAGAGGCAAAAGACTGGCGACCCGGATGGGGCTCGAACCCACGACCTCTAGCGTGACAGGCTAGCGTTCTAACCAACTGAACTACCGGGCCGTATGGTGGGAACAACAGGGCTCGAACCTGTGACCCCCTGCTTGTAAGGCAGATGCTCTCCCAGCTGAGCTATGCTCCCAACTCGTCGCCAGTCATACGCGACTTGTATATTATACCCATTTTCACCGATAATGTCAAGCAAAATTTTTAAAAAATTTTTTCTTTTTTTTGAAGAGCAATTAAAAGTTATCTTTTTCTTGCATTTTGGTTGAAAATATGGTAAATTTATATTGATGTATTCAATATCAGTATATGTTTTTTATCCGGATTATGTGAAGATATTTTTTTGTCATTTACAAATTGCCAAAAATGTATTAAAATATATTCATTAAACAAAGGAGGGATGAACAAATGTTTGATAACACCCAAAAATTCGTCTTAAAAAAGGACCAGGATGATGAAATGAAGTTCATCTTGACTGAAATATACGACGCACTCAAGAGCAAAGGCTACAATCCCATCAGCCAGATTGTCGGATACATTCTTTCAGAAGATCCGACATATATAACAAACTACAACAATGCGCGAAGCCTTGTACGTAAGCTTGACCGCGATGAGCTTCTTCATGCTCTTGTCCGTCATTATCTGTCGGAATAATTCATTTAGCCTGTGCTCTTCCGCGCAGGCTTTTATGACTAATTTTTAGGAGGATTACAATGCCAGAAAAGAAAGAAACAAAAATTTTAACATATAAGGGTCGTGCTCTCACCCGAAAGGATAAAGTCCTGTATTACGGCAGTATGGCCGACAAATACATTATTATGCTTCAGATTACCGATTCAAAAGAGCTTTCAGATATTGAACTCGCAACGCGTGTTTCACTTTCTCTCCAGCTTACCGACCCGAGCATAAAATCGAAAGACCGCATAGTAAAGAAAACAGAAACGGAAGGTCTTTATCAGGCCATGGATATTGCGGCAATATGGCTTGAGCGTGCTCTTGCGGCAGAAAACAAATAACTAATCAAAAAATTTCGGAGCTGTGACAAAGTACTTTGTCACAGCTCCTTATCTTATTTTTTTATGTGAGGAAGCTTATTGTAAATCAAAACAAGCTTATCACCCTTCGGTAAGTTCCGTACATCCTCCTCGGTTATGGCACGAAGCAAAACAAGTGATACCACATACACAACAGCACCTATACCAATACCTATTACGGTTGCGATTTTTTCCGACAAATACGGCATCAAAAGGCTGTACACGATATATGCACTCCCTGCACAGAGGACAGCCGAAATAAGAGGCTTTACAAACACGGTCTTATAGTTTATCTTAAGCTCTGTTATCTTAAACAGGAAGATAAGACTTATTATCATTATCATAACATAACAAATAAGAGTACCTATTGCCGCACCTCGTATATTCACCGATGGAATGCCAACCGCTATATAGTTGAATATCAGCTTGAATGCAGCACACCCAACCATGATTTTTACCGGCAGGTCTGCCCTGCCGACAGCCTGAAGCATGCTGTTTATCGGAGAACACGCCGATGCAAAAATAACGGCGATTCCGAGCACTGTAAGTATCGGCGCTGCAATTTCAACCTCTAAAGGTCTGCCACCGTACAGGAGAGTAAGCACGCCGTGAGACATGACCGACATTCCTATACCTGCAGGAAGAACGAGAAGCATGGTCATACGGAGAACTGCTTCAACATTCGACTTAAGCTCTTTTGCATTTTTCTCTGTCCATGCAGTTGTTATTGCCGGCAGTGCGCTCACACCAAACGCCACGGTGAAGGTCGGGATAAGGTTGTATAAGGTAACCGCCATACCCTTATAGCATCCGTTAAGATAGTTAGGGATGTCCACAAGTGCCTTGCCGTCGGGGATTGCCGTTCCATACATACCCTTGATGCTGTCAAACCCGGTAGCAACCGCAAAATGCAAACGGTCGTATACCGAAAACAAGTCAATAACACCGGTTATCTGTCCGACGCATGAGCCGAGAGCAATCGGGATTGCAATATTGACTATTTTTTTGAGGACTGTCTTTGTAGGGGTAACCTCCTGCGGAGCCTGAAGCTCTTCCGCAGTGATTCCGTCTCCGCGGAATTTATGACGCAAAAACACAGAAAGCCAGCTTCCGAAAGCACCGAGAGCTACACCAAGAATTGCACCTGCAGCGGCTATCTGGAGAACTCGCAATGTGGCATCATCGACTGTTGCAAACGGCTTACCGAGGACGGTGCCCGATGCGGTATATTCGTCCATACCGAGCTTGTACGCCATCATTGACAGACCGAATCCGAAGATAAGCTTTACAACAACCTCAACAACCTGAGAAATTGCGGTAGGGTACATGTTGCGAAGTCCCTCATAATATCCCTTATACGCAGAGGTCAGGCAAACAAAGAACACGGTGGGAGCCATTGCGGTAACCGCAAGATATGCACCCGGATTTTTTATAAGTACATTCACGAAAAATCTTGCGCCGAAAAACATGATACAGAAGCCGAGCGTTCCGGTTATAAAGAAAACAGTGTTCGCTATCTTCAGTGTTCTCTTTACATCTCTGAAACGCCCCTGTGATGCGCTTTCGGCAACAATGCGCGCTATGGCAACGGGAAGACCTGCATTTGAAACGACATAAACCGGCATGTAGATGTCATAGGCTGTGGAAAAATAGCCCATTCCGTCACCGCCGAGAATATTCATAAGCGGAATCTTGAACAGAGCTCCGATAAGCTTAACAATAAGTGCTGCAACGGATAAAATCATTGCACCTTTAAAAAAGCTTTGTTTTTTTCTCTGATGCACGTAAGTTCATTCCTTTCAGAGAGCAGTTTGTTATTTACCGAGAATTTCAATAGCAGTTCTCATATCGGAAGCACCGAATACAGAAGAGCCTGCAACTATGACGTTAGCGCCTGCCGCTTTTGCAGCAGCAACATTATCACAAGTTACGCCGCCGTCAATTTCAAGAAGGCAGTCGGGATTTCTGGCATCAATGAGAGCACGTGCCTCAGCAATTTTCGGAAGGCATGCTTCGATGAACTTCTGTCCGCCAAAGCCCGGCTCTACAGTCATAATAAGAACCATATCAAGAATATCAATATACTTTTCAAGAGCGGAAACAGGTGTGTTGGGTTTAATGGAAAGTGCGCACTTTACCCCTGCATCCTTTATATGCTTAAGTACCGCCATTACATCGGAGTTGCACTCCTCATGTATTGTTATTATGTGCGAGCCTGCCTTTATAAAATCGTCAACATAGCGGTCAGGGTCTGAAATCATAAGGTGGACATCGAGCGGAAGGTCCGATACCTTCGAGATTGCCTTGACGACAACTGCGCCTATTGACATATTCGGAACGAAGTGTCCGTCCATAACATCAACGTGTGCCCAATGCGCCCCACAGTCTTTAAGGCGCGCCATTTCACTTTCAAGATTTGCAAAATCAGCCGACAGAATCGACGGTGATACCTTTATCATAATAATTCCTCCATTATAAATATATAGCAATGGATATATTATACACTACACCGGCACCAAGGTCAATGAACATTTGAGAAACATCTTGCATATTGTGTTATTGAGCAGAGTAAACGCGAGGCCTTTCTTCTTTGTTCTCTTCCTCCTATATACACGGCAGACGGCATATTTTCGTTTACTCTTTCATATAGCCCATCCATCCGGATGGGCATCCGTATAAAAAAGGAGCTGTGGCACATGCTTTGTCACAACTCCTTTTGTTTATTCTTCTAAATTTTTGGTCTTTTCTTCATAAAACGGCTCATCTTCGTATATAAATCGGTGAAGCTTGTCTGCCGCCTCATCAAGGTCGTACACCATAGCATAGCTTGAGTTTGATTTATACGTGCCGTCAAGAGGGAATCTTCCCTGCTCAAACCGTGGCTTTCCGCTTAACAGTACACTTCCTGCAATTCTTAAAATTTCTTCATTTGAAAGTGAGGTTTCGACCATCGGAATCAAACTTTTAATCAGCGCCGGATATCTTATCGGGTTTGTATCAAGTGCTTTATTCATAAGCTTTTCCATAACCTCACGCTGACGCTCCGTCCGCTGAAAATCTGCATTTCCTACATATCTGATTCTCGCATATGCCACTGCCTGATATCCGTACAAGGTTACGGTTCCTGCCTCCTTGATAAGGTCCGGGTCTTCTCCGACCTCATACGCCATTTCTTTTATATATTTATTGGCATTTTTGCGTTCTGCCTCGGTTATCTCTACCTCTACACCTCCAAGAGCATCGACGATCCCTGCAAGCTGATTGAAGTTGAGAGATACATAGTCTGTGATATTCATTTTAAAGTTCTGGTTTATCGTTTTTATGGCAAGCTCGACTCCCCCACGAGCATACGCACCGTTAAGCTTATACCAGCCGTAATTTTCTATCTCAACAAGGCTGTCACGCATAAGGGAGACGGCTTTGATTTTATCATGCTTCATATCGACCGAAACAATCATAATAGCATCAGAACGTCCCGAAACATCATTTGTACGGCTGTCAACACCGAAGACCGCTATGTTGATAACCTCATCGGAAAGACCTGCGTGAGTATCAAGCTTTGTGTCATCAAAGGTGCCGTCACCACGATCTATATCTGCAAGCATCCTCGATGCAGCAAAGCACAGTATTCCCACAGTAAACATAAGAGTTACCGCAAGCCAGAACAAAGCCTTCTTTACCTTTAACTTGTTATTTTTATCCATAAGGCATACCTTTCTTTTTATAATCTTTAAAAATGTTTATATCATATTAGCACATTTGACAACAACATTCAACTTCAAGTGATAAATTTTTTATACTTTTTTAATATAATATGCCTATTATTCACTTGCAAAGTTTCCCAAAACGTAGTATACTTTATAATAGATAAATTTGGCTGATGTATTTTTATTATGCATCAGAATTTTAGGAGGTCAATTTAAAATGAACGAAGTATTAAAGCAGATTGGCGCATACGGCGTTGTCCCCGTTGTCAAGATTGACAATGTTGAGGATGCTCTCCCGCTCGGCAAGGCTCTTATCGACGGCGGTCTTCCCGTTGCAGAGGTTACCTTCCGTACAGATGCAGCTGAAGAAGCTATCCGCGCTATGGCTAAGGCTTATCCGGAAATGCTTATCGGTGCAGGTACTGTTCTCACAACAGAGCAGGTTGACAAGGCAGTTGCTGCAGGCGCAAAGTTCATCGTTTCTCCCGGTCTCAACCCCAAGGTTGTAAGCTATTGTGTATCCAAGAACATCCCGATCACTCCGGGCTGCAGTAACCCCTCTGACATCGAGGCTGCAATTGAGCTCGGTCTTGACGTTGTAAAGTTCTTCCCGGCAGAGGCTTGCGGCGGTCTTGCAGCTATCAAGGCTATGAGTGCTCCTTACGGCGGCATCAAGTTCATGCCCACAGGCGGCATCAGCGAAAAGAACATCAACGACTACCTCTCCTTCGGCAAGATTCTTGCTTGCGGCGGCAGCTGGATGGTAAAGGATGCTCTTATCAAGGAAGGCAAGTTTGACGAAATCACAGCTCTTACACGTCAGGCTGTTCAGACAGTTCTCGGCTTCGAGCTTGCACACATCGGCATCAACACAGATTCCGAAGCAAACGCTCTCGCTATCGCAAACCTCTTCTGCTCTGCTTTCGGTTTCCCGGTAAAGAACGGCAACAGCTCCGTTTTTGCAGGCACAGGTGTTGAAGTCAACAAGGCAATCGGTCGTGGTGCTAACGGTCACATCGCTATCAAGACAAACAACATTGACCGTGCTATGGCATACCTTGAGAGAATCGGTTTTGCAATTGATCCTGATTCCGTAAAGCCCGGCGTTGCTGCTTACCTCAAGCAGGACTTCGGCGGCTTTGCTGTTCATCTTCTCCAGGCGAAGTAAGCTACATAACATTCTTACTTTAGAGCAGTTTGTACTTAATCGACCGAGGGGCTTCTGCTCTTCGGTCGTTAAATTTGCAAATTTTTGAATAATTATTTATTTTCTATTGACAAATTCACTTTATAACTGTATAATACTCACATATGAATGAATAAATATTTATGGAGGCAATACAATGGACAAGTCAAAAATCAAAAAAGTCGTTCTCGCCTACTCCGGCGGACTCGACACATCCATCATCATTCCGTGGCTCAAAGAAAACTACAACAACTGTGAGGTTGTTGCTGTTTCCGGTAACGTAGGTCAGGCAGACGAGCTCGAGGGTCTTGAAGAAAAGGCTCTCAAGACAGGTGCATCAAAGCTCTACGTTCTCGACCAGACAGACGAATATGTTGATGAATACATCATCCCCACAATGAAGGCCGGTGCAATTTATGAGGAATATCTCCTCGGCACAAGCCATGCCCGCCCCTGCATTGCAAAGGGTCTTGTTGACATCGCTATCAAAGAAAACGCAGACGCTATCTGCCACGGCTGCACAGGTAAGGGTAACGACCAGGTTCGTTTCGAGCTTACAATAAAGCACTTTGCACCCAATATGCCTATCATTGCTCCCTGGCGTGAGTGGGATATCAAGTCCCGTGACGAAGAAATCGATTACGCCGAAGCACACAATGTTCCGCTTAAGATTAACCGCGAGACAAACTATTCAAAAGACAAAAACCTCTGGCACCTTTCTCACGAAGGTCTTGACCTTGAAGATACCGGCAATGAGCCGATGTATGAGAAGCCCGGTTTCCTTGAGATGGGCGTTTCCCCTATCGCCGCTCCGGACAAACCCACCTATGTTGAAATCGAATTTGAAAAGGGCTGCCCTGTTTCTCTCAACGGCGAGAAGATGAGTGCAAAAAATATCATCCTCGGTCTTAACAAGCTCGGCGGCGAAAACGGTATCGGTATTCTCGATATTGTTGAAAACCGTCTCGTCGGCATGAAGTGCCGCGGTGTTTACGAGACTCCGGGCGGAACAATCCTTTACAAGGCTCATTCCGTTCTTGAGTCCATCTGTCTTGACAAGATGACTCTTCACGAAAAGCAGAAGCTCTCTATCACCTTTGCAGAGCTTGTATACAACGGTCAGTGGTTCACTCCTCTCCGCGAGGCTCTCTCTGCTTTTGTTGACAAAACACAGGAGAAGGTCACAGGTAAGGTAAGACTCAAGCTGTATAAAGGCAATATGATCAACGCCGGTGTATGGAGCCCGTATTCACTTTACAGTGAAGAAATCGCCACCTTCGGCGAAAGCGATTACGACCAGAGAGACAGTGCAGGTTTTATCAACCTTTACGGTCTCCCGATTAAGGTCCAGGCACTCGTTGACGGCAAAAAGTAAAAGGATTTGTGATTTATGAGCAAAATGTGGGCCGGAAGAACTTCCGGAATTACTGACAGCATAGCGGATGATTTCAATTCGTCAATTCATTTTGACTGCAAGATGTACCGACAGGACATCACAGGCAGTATGGCGCATGCGCTTATGCTCGGCACAAAAGGAATTATAAGCAAAGCAGATGCCGACACTCTCATCGATGGGCTCTCGGGCATTTTATCTGACCTTGAATCCGGTGCTTTGGAATTTGACATGTCCTGTGAGGATATTCATATGTTCGTCGAAGCTGTTCTTACCGAGCGTCTCGGAGATGTCGGCAAAAAGCTTCATACAGCCAGAAGCAGAAACGATCAGGTTGCACTTGACCTTCGCATGTATCTGCGTGATGAAAGCGATGAGATAGCTGCACTTATCAGAAATGTCATAGGTGCTCTCGTCGGTCAGGCAGAAAAATACAAGGCGGCAATCATGCCGGGATATACACATCTCCAGCGTGCTCAGCCCGTAACCTTCGGTCATCATCTCATGGCATATGCCATGATGCTTCTGCGTGATCTGGAACGTCTTTCCGACTGCAGAAAAAGGATGAACATTTCCCCTATCGGTTCCTGTGCCCTTGCCGGAACAACATACGATACCGACAGACGTCTCGAAGCCCGTGAACTCGGCTTTGACGGAATTGCACTCAACAGTCTTGACGGCGTTTCCGACCGTGACTTCTGTGTCGAGCTTGCAAGCGTTCTGTCCATTCTTATGATGCATCTTTCCAGAATGAGCGAGGAGCTTATCCTCTGGGCGAGCTGGGAATTCAAATTCATCGAGCTTGACGATGCCTATACAACCGGCTCATCAATTATGCCGCAGAAAAAGAATCCCGACATGGCAGAGCTTATCCGCGGAAAGACGGGCAGAGTTTACGGTGACCTTACCGCATTACTCACAGTTCTTAAAGGTCTCCCCCTTGCATACAACAAGGATATGCAGGAGGACAAGGAAAGCATTTTTGATGCGGTTGAAACCGTAAAAATGTGCCTTGAGGTTCTTTGCCCGATTCTTCAGACAATGAGACCGCTTCCCGAAAACATGAAGCGTGCCGCACAAAAGGGCTTCATCAACGCAACCGACCTTGCTGACTATCTTGTAAAGCACGGACTCCCTTTCAGAAGTGCATATAAAATATCAGGTCAGCTTGTTGCAAAGTGCATAGCCGAAGGAAAGGTTCTTGAAGAACTGACGCTTTCAGAATACAAACAGTTCTCAGAGCTCTTCGAAAATGATTTATATGACGAAATCAGCCTCGAAACCTGCGTTGAAAAACGCATTTCAGAAGGCGGAACAAGCATAAAATCCGTTGAAGCCCAAATCGAATATGTAAAAAGCAAGTTAAGTTAATATTTAAAAAGGATTGTAAGAAGTCAGCAGACTTTTTACAATCCTTTTTTACATTTACTTTTATAAAATATCGTCGGGACCATCTATACCAAGCAACCTGTCTGCGGCAATTTGTGCCGCACCCTGTGCCGACTGTAATGATGCAACATTTACCTTTCGAAAATCCGGCACCTTCATAGCAAGCCTTGTTGCGTGCTCAATCGCCGCCTCTGTCGCCGTATTGTACAATGCTTCTATGTTAAAAAGCTCTGATGCATTGACGATTATAAGGTCAGGCTCAAATATCATAACCAGATTTTTCATCGCCGCACTCATGTATCGGCAAGCCTCATCCATAACAGAGACAGCAGCTCCGTCACCGTTTTGTGCAAGCGTGTTTATCTGTGCTATATCGGCGCGCTCTCCCGAAAGCTCTTTATATCTGCTCTCAACATAGCTTACACTGCAAACACTTTCAAGGCATCCGGTGTTTCCGCAAACGCATTTATTCGGTATATCGCTTATAATCGTGTGTCCGAACTCACCTGCAACAGCATCGTTTATCTCTCCGTTATAGGCATTTATTATCCCTATACCGTCAGATGACGTATCGAGAAAAATTATATTTTTGTGAGTTTCATCGTTCAGTGCCCGAAGAGTCCACAGCCCTTTCGTCTTTGTGTTGTTTGAAATATAGACAGCAAGTCCTGTACTCTTCTCAAAACGTCCTTTAACATCAACACAATCCCAATGCATTATTCCTGAGCTTACTTTTCCGTCTGCTGAAACATGACCCGATACTGCAAAGCCAATCGCCTTTACATCGTTGCGCCCGTTCAGAATATCAATAACACTCTTTTCAAGAGCAGAAAGAATTTTGTTAGCACTGTCGGAGTTTGAGAGAGCAACACTCTCACTACTGATTATTCCCCCACTTAAATCCGTCAGGGATATCGTTGCTTCGTCTGTTTCTATATTTATTGCAATCAGCGACATTGCATTTGCCGTGAATTCTATTTTTACAGCTTTTCTTCCGGCACCCTCAGTTTTAATTCTTCCTGTTTCAGTAACGAGGCCGGAATCCATAAAGAAGCTTACTATATTTGTAATAGAGGAAAGACTGAGCCCTGTTGCCTTTGACAGTTCGTTTCTTGAAACCGGACTGTATTTTCTGATATAGTCGAGAACCTTTACTCGGTTTATTTTCTGTATAAATCTTACATTTGCGGCATTTTCAAACATCGGCTTTTCCCCCTTGCTTCCTATAATATACCACAAATTGTAAAAAAACACAAACATGTATTTGTATAAGCCTTCCAAAAGTTGTGCATAATTATGTCTGTAATACTTAAAAAGGCAGGGCTTGAAATGACGGTCAGAAGAATAATGAACCCTAATGTTGTTTACCTTACTCCCGACGATACCGCCACCAGAGCAGCACGACTGCTCGCGAGACATAACATCGGAGTTCTTCCCGTATGTTCGGAGGACGGAAGGCTTCGAGGCATTGTTACTGACCGGGATATCGCGTTGCGTTGTGTCGCTTTCGACAATCCTGCAGACGAGACAAAGCTCCGTGACATTATGACACGCGGCATTGTCACAGTCGCTCCCGACGACGAAATCTCCTATGCCGCAAAGCTCATGGCTACCGAGCAGATAAGACGTTTGCCCGTCGTTGAAAACAACAAGGTGATAGGGATGCTCTCTCTCGCCGACATAGCACAGCGTGAGAGCTTTCACTCAGAGGTCTCTTCCACTCTCACTGAAATCACAATGCCAAAACATAAATTCAAACGATAATTTTTAATAATTGACTAAAAAGCTGTTACGGAGATTTAATTTCTCCGCAACAGCTAATTTTATATTTTTTGCGCCTTAGTTGCTATTTATGCTTGTGTGCGCTAAATATTTGTGTTATACTATTGTTGAATAATTGTGTTCAATTTATTAAGATATTAACCGGAGGCTCTTATGGTTGAGTTTGTCACCAAAGAAACGCTTAAAGAATACGAGGATTTTGTTTCATCGCACCCTAAGGGACATTTCTTACAGTCCTATGCATGGAGCAAGCAAAAGCCCGAATGGACGTGGGAGGGTATGTTTGTCCGTGGCGATGACGGAGCAATCCGTGGCGCCATGTCTGTTCTTATACGAAAAGCTCCGTCTCTTCCCTACAGCATCATGTACGGTGCCCGTGCTCCTGTTTGCGACACACACGACAAAGAGGTTCTTTCCGAGCTTTTGGAGGGTGCAAAAAAAATAGCCGCAAAATACAGAGCCTACGTATTTAAAATTGATCCTGACATAGCCTGTGACGACACCGAATTTCACGAAATTATGACCGATCTCGGATTCAGACACCGTGATACCGGCAAAAACTTCTCCGGCATACAGCCGAGATTTGTATTCCGTCTGAATGTGGACGGAAAAAGTGAAGAAGAGCTTATGTCTTCTTTCCACTCAAAAACCCGCTATAATATAAGGGTTGCCGAGCGCAAAGGTGTTGATATCCGTCTGTGCGGAAGTGAAGCTGTCGGTGATTTCTCAGACATGATGCTTGAAACCGGTGTTCGTGACGGCTTTGTTGTCCGCAACCGTGAGTATTTTGAGAACATGCTCAAAAACCTCGGTGACAACTGCCGTTTATATATGGCTTATTCCGGCGATATCCCGATAGCAGGCACTCTTGCCATCCATTACGGTGACAAGGTGTGGTATCTTTACGGTGCATCCTCAAACAAATACAGAAACTTCATGCCAAACTATCTGCTCCAGTGGAACATGATACAGTGGGCAGTCGAACTCGGTTGTAAGATATATGATTTCCGCGGAGTATCGGGTGACCTTACAGAAGACAACCCTCTCTACGGACTGTACCGATTCAAAAAGGGCTTCAACGGTGATCTCGTAGAATTCACGGGAGAATATGACTATATATTCAATAAGCCCATCCACTTTATGATAGAAAAGGGTGAGCTTGCTTACCGCAAGCTTCGCAAGCAGCTGTTCATGTTTAAAAACCGCAAATAGAGAGAAGAGAAGAATATGAATGCACTCATCATAGAACGCGAAAAAATCAAAGCAAATGCTGCAGAGATATTCTCACGCGCAGGAGATGCAACAGTATATGCTGTGGTAAAGGGACGAGGTTACGGCTTTGGCTTAAACGAATACGTTCCCCTGCTGCACGAGTGTGGGGTACGGCATTTTGCTGTTACCGATGTTTCAGATGCTCTTCAAATTGCAAAACTCGGGCTTGAAGATATCGAAATCCTCATGCTCCGCTCAACAGCACTTCCCGATGAGCTTGCGGCACTTATCGAAAACAATATCATGCTCACTGTCGGAAGCATTGAAGCTGCTGTTAATGCAAACAGCATTGCCTCTGAAAAAGGGGTTACTGCCCGTATCCATGTAAAAATTGATACAGGAATGGGTCGCTACGGCTTTTCCCCTGACGACACAGAACAAATTGTTTCTGTTTTCTGCCGTTTTGATTCACTTATTCCCTGCGGTCTTTATACTCATCTGACTTCCGCATTCAAAAGCCGCAGAGTAACAGAACGACAGATTGCGTCACTCCTTTCTGTAAGGGATGAGCTTTCATCTCGCAATATCAACTGCGGTACCGTTCACTTTGCAAATTCGTCTTATCTTTTCAGATTCCGCACACCGCTCGGCGACGCTGTTCGCATAGGCTCTGCATTTACAGGCCGCATTGCCTGTGATGTCAGAAAAAGCGGTCTTTCACGTGTTGGGTATCTTGAAGGAAACATCTGTGAAATACATTGGCTGGCTCCGGGGTCAAGGGTTGGCTACAGCGGCGCTTTCAAGGCAAAGCACGCCACAAAAACAGCCGTTATTCCCATAGGCTATTCAGACGGTTTCCATTCCGAAAAGGCCCGTGACACCTACAGATTACGTGACGGCATCTTCTATATTCTTTCAGACATCAAGCGTGTGCTTTCCCGAAAAACCGTTTATGCAAAAATAAACGGCAGACACGCAAAGGTTCTCGGTCACATTGGCATGACTCATACAGTTTGTGATATAACAAATATTCCGTGTGAAATCGGTGATAAGGCTGAATTTGACATAAACCCCATATACGTCTCCCCCGACATATACAGGGACTTTGTGTAATAATCTATGTATGAATACGGAGTTTTCCGTTTCAAATAAACATACCGGGAGGTAAGAAATTATGAAAATGGTAATGGCAATCATCAACGCAGACGACGCTCAGACTGTCGTTTCGAATCTCACAAAGTCAGGCTTCTCAGTCACAAAGCTTGCAACTACCGGCGGCTTTCTCAAGACAGGAAACACCACAGTCCTTGTAGGTGTTGAAGACGATAAACTTGATGATGTCCTCGCAATAATCAACAAGCATTCTCATAGCAGAAAACAGCTCGTTCCTGCTACATCAGAATTCGGTATCGGCATGATTCACACAGTCCCGGTAGAGGTTTCTGTAGGCGGTGCTACCATCTTTGTTATGGATGTCGAGCGCTTCGAAAAAATCTAACGTATGAATTTTTACGGATTTTACGGCAATGAGCGCGCAAAAGAATATTTAAACTCTGCTTTTGCGCGCCATTCCTTCCCTCATGCACTTCTTATATCCGGTGAGCGTGGTATAGGCAAAAAAACGCTTGCCGATATTGTTGCGCGCGCACTCGTATGCACCGGCGACGACGTACCGTGCGGTAGCTGTAACTCTTGTTACAAAGCAAAAAACGGAACTCATCCCGATATCATCCGTCTGGGAGGAGACAATGATACCGTAAAAGTAGACGAGATACGCGCACTCAAGCGCGATGCGCTTCTGCGTCCGAATGACGGAGAGCGAAAGGTCTATATCATAAACCACGCAGAGGCAATGACGCATCAGGCACAGGATGCATTTTTAAAAATTTTGGAAGAGCCTCCGCTATTTACTTTTTTCATTATTTTGTGTTATAATTTAAGTGATTTGCTCCCGACAATAATTTCGCGTACCGCCCCCGTCACCTTGTCTCCCCTTTCAGATGCCGACATGGGTCGTGTTATTGCAGAAAAGCTTCCCGAGCTTTCTTCTGACAAGAGAGACGAGCTTATTAAAACAAGCGGTGGCGTATGTTCATTTCTGATTGAGGAGAAAAATCACGAATTTACAGATATTGCCGAAAGCATAGCTAATGCTTTATGTTCTTGCGACGAGCTTAAAATATTCCGTGAATTTGCTGTTCTTGAAAAACGTGACCGCGATACACTTTTGGGTGTTATTGACGAGCTTACGGTAATTATACGCGATGCTTTGGTTATCTCTTCCGGGGCTGAAAGCTCTCTCATTTCACTTGCCGGACGTCAATGCTCTGACCGATTTGCAACGGCATATTCCACAAAGACAAGCTGTGAAATAATAAATCTCCTGACTGCCGCCAAAGCATCATGTATGCAAAATGTCGGTGTTGCTCACATAATCGGCAGTCTCATATGTAAACTCGCTTATATCGCCGCAAATGCGGCTTCGAAAGGATAGATTCTGCTTTGAAAGAAATAATAGGTGTACGTTTCCGCGACGGCGGAAAAATATATTCATTTGACCCCGAATCATTCAACCCTCATCTCGGTCAAAGCGTTGTCGTTGAAACCGCACGAGGTCTTGAACTCGGAGTAGTTGCCAATGAACGCCACGCGATTGAAGATAGTGAAATCATTTCTCCCCTGCGCCGTATGGTGAGAATAGCTACGGCAGCAGATATCAAAACTGCTCTTGAACTTCGTGACCGGGAGAAGAAAGCAATAAGTGTTTGCCAGGAAAAAATAGAGGCTCATAACCTTGAAATGAAGGTTATCAATGCCGAATGTTCATTTGACGGTTCTAAAATAATCTTCTATTTCACTGCCGACGGCAGAATAGACTTCAGAAATCTCGTAAAAGACCTTGCGGCTGTTTTCAGAACACGCATAGAGCTTCGCCAGATAGGGGTACGAGACGAGGCAAAAATGCTCGGTGGCTTAGGTATATGCGGTCGTCCGTTCTGCTGTGCAAGCTTCCTCGATGATTTTCAGCCTGTATCAATAAAGATGGCAAAAGAGCAAAACCTGTCTCTTAACCAAGCCAAAATTTCCGGCACATGCGGCCGTCTCATGTGCTGTCTTAAATATGAGCAAGAAGCATACGAAGACCTTATCCGCACTACTCCGAAACCGGGGGCTGAGGTCGACACGCCTGCAGGTCCGGGTACGGTTGCAGACGTAAGCCTTATTTCCGGAAAGCTTCGTGTTAAGCTTGATGACGCTCCTGATTTTGCTCTTAAGACGTTTGACAAATGTGAGGTGTGCCCCAGAGGCGATGCATGTCACAGAAAGCAACAAAAAAAGCACACAAAAGCCCCCGCAAACGATGCGGAGGCCGATAGTAAAAACAATAACTGATATCAATAATATCTTCTTCTGCGGCGACGCTTGCGCTTGTTATATTGTATGACATAGATGATATAACAAACTATAGCGATGATTATAACGCCCAATATAACAAACGAAACAGGACTCTTTAAAAGTTTCTTTGCACAGTTGAATGCATAAGCTATTATTGAGCGTTCTACATCGTCTGCGGCAATAAGCGGAAGTGTTATGTAATCTCTTCCGTCATACCTTATAAGAACGCTTCCTATTTCATCTCCTTTTTTTACCGGAGCTTCAAGGGCGTCTTTTGCATCTGCGATGAGCTCCACCTTTGAAGAATCAAAATCCTTCGGCATCAGAACCGAATAGCTTTCTGGAGTGTGTGCCACAACATAGTCTCTGTCCTTTGCAGAAAACACCTTGACTTCGCAAACAGGCTGTGATGATTCAAGCAAGGTTGCACGCTTGAAGTTTTCAAAGCCCCAGACCAGGAGACGTTTTGATTCTACAAAGCTACCCTTCTTCCCTTCTGCATCTCGCCCGGCGCCGAGAACTACGGAAATCAGTTCTGTTCCGTTATATTCCGCACTTGCCGCAAGGCACAGACCTGCAGGAGTTGTACTTCCCGTTTTTAGCCCGTTTGCGTGCGAATATTTATATCCCAGCTCTTTATATCTCGAAATCAGCGAGTTTGTGGTATAGAAAAATCTTTCTTCACTTATATTTGTGGCAGGGATTGTCGCCTTTTCCATAGCACAGATTTCACGAAGCCTCTTGTGTTTTCTTACTTCTATTGCGATTTTGGCAACATCTCTTGCGGTTGTATAATGGTTTTCATCGTGCAAACCGTTTGCATTCATAAAGTTAGTTCCTTCAAGTCCAAGCTCTGCTGCACGGCTATTCATCAGCTCAACAAAAGCCGGAACGCTTCCGGAGACACGTTCTCCCAATATATTGGCAGCCTCGTTTGCACTTGCGACAAGCAGGCATATAAGCAAATTGTCAACAGACATTTTTTCGCCGGGTTTTATCCCAACCGAGCTTCCTGCTTCGGACAAGCCCTCAAACGCCGACTCCTGCGCTGTTACTGTTTCCTGAAGGTCAGTAACATTTTCAATTACGAGCAACGCCGTCATAAGCTTTGTCAGACTTGCCGGAAACTGTTTGGCATCTGCATTTTCGCCATAAATCTCATGGCCATCGGTCGCATCAACCAGAACAGATGCCTTTGAGTTAACATCCATAGCTTCTATGGCAGAGGCAAAGCACGACGTTAATATAACGCAAACAAGAACAACAGAAAGAACCCTTATTTTTTTCATATTCAAACCTCACTTTTTGTTTGTGATAGTATTATAGCACAATTGCTTTTCTTGAACAAGCACAAATAAAACCTACAGGTGATAAAAAACATGAGACTCTTGCTTCACGAGAAGATAGCCGGCGGCATTTCGATTTTGTTTATCGTTCTCGTCTTTTTCTTCTCGGTATATAACAAAAACGAGCCAACTGTCGCAATTCCTGCAAACGAAAGCTCTTCTCCGTACCTCATAAGCATAAATACCGCAAATGCGCAGGAGCTTGATATGCTTGAGGGAATTGGGGATAAAACAGCAAAGAATATTATAGAATACAGAAGCAGTCACGGGGCATTTAAAAGCCTTGATGAATTGAAAAGGGTTTCCGGCATCGGTCAGTCAACTCTTGACAAAATAAAAGCTTACATCAAACTTTAACAGGGGGTTTCAAAATGAGAATACTTGTAGTAGATGATGAGAAAATCATCGTTAAGGGAATAAAGTTCAACCTTGAAAACGAAGGTTTTGATGTTGAAACCGCATACAACGGTGAAGATGCCCTTGAAATCATCAAGAATGTTCATCTTGACCTCATTATACTTGACCTTATGATGCCGAAGCTCGACGGACTTGAAACCTGCAAACGTATCCGTGAATTTTCAACCGTTCCGATTATTATGCTGACAGCAAAAAGCGAAGACACTGATAAGCTTCTCGGCTTTGAATACGGCGCAGACGATTATATCACAAAGCCGTTTAACATTCTTGAATTAAAATCGCGTGTGCGCGCAATACTCAGGCGTTCCGGAGGCTCAACATCAAAATTCAAGAACACCCGACTCATTGCCGACTCCCTTATCATAGACACAGAGCAGCGCAACGCTTATATTGACGGTAACCCCGTTCAGCTGACCGCAAAGGAATTTGACCTCGTAGAGCTGATGATGAGAAATCCGGGTCGTGTTTACAGCCGTGACAATCTTCTCAATATAGTATGGGGATATGAATATCCCGGAGATATGAGAACTGTCGATGTTCACATAAGACGTCTTCGTGAAAAGCTTGAAGCTGACCCTGCAAATCCCGAGCTTATACTCACTAAATGGGGAGTTGGATATTATTTTAAAGCATAGTCTGAAACACAATATCAAATTCAAAGACAGCATGTCTTTCCGAATAGTGCTTCTGTGCTGCGTTTCTGCTTTTGTTCTGATTCTGCTCAGCGGAACATTTATAATCACCAGAATTGAGAACTCAACAGAAGCAGTAAAGCATGCAGAGCTTACAGCAGCGGCGTCCGAATATTCGGCGTCGCTTTCAGTTAATGGAATAAAATACAGGTTAAATGTACCTCAGAATTTTTCGGGCACCAACCGCCGTGTAATAGTAACGGACAAAAATCTGCATATTGTTTTTGACAGCTATGATATCGAAAACAATGAGGGAAAGAACATCTTTTTATCCCCTGCGATAAGTGCAATTTACGGTGACGAATATTTTGATTTTAAGTCATCCAACCTGATAATGGAAAGCTCGGTTGCTTCTCCCGTAATTTCTGACGGCGAAATAATCGGAACTGTATGTATATTTGAAACAGATCTCAGCCTCAAGCATGTGTTCAATGCATTTAAAACTGCGGTAGTTACTATTGACATACTTATAATAATAGTGTTGATACTCCTTGCCATAGCAATAGTTTCGGTGCTGATGGTCAGAATATCGAGAATACTGAACTCCGTAAGGAAGACACAGGAGGGTGAAGTTATCGAAAAAATCCCTGTCAACTACCACGATGAGATGACTCCGATTATCACCGAAATCAACGACATATACGAAAGGCTCGAATATACCCAGCAAATGCGGCAGGTTTTTGTATCGGATGCATCGCATGAGCTTCGCACTCCCCTTGCCGCAATACGTCTGCTGTGCGAATCAATAACGCAGACAGAAAATGTTGATGCCGAAACCACCCGCGAATTTATGGAGGATATAATCCTCGAGGTTGACAGAATGTCACATACGGCAGAAAAGCTCCTTGTCCTGTCGAGACTTGACAGCGGCAGTCGCACAGTCTTTGCTCCGATTTCTCTTTCGGATGTCGTACATAAGCTCATCACAGCCTTCGAGCCCATAGCTGAAGCGAAAAGTGTCACTATAGAAAGCTATATCGAGGACGACTGCATTATTTCAGGTGACACCGAAGGCACAAACCAGATTGTCGGAAACTTAATCGACAATGCTATAAAATATAACAATATTGGCGGAACGCTTCGTATATATCTGTTTACAAAAAAAGACAACTGCGTATTTATAACCGATGACACAGGCATCGGTATTGCCCCCGAATTTCGCGAGCACATATTTGAAAGATTCTATCGCGTGGATAAATCACGAGAACACGACGGAAGAGGCGGCAGCGGTCTCGGCCTTGCTATTGTAAAACGCAATGTAGAAGCTCTGGGAGGCACGATTTCCGTGTCAGATTCAGTAAGCGGCGGAACCCGTTTCACCGTTGTCTTCCCCAGTCTTACTGCAGACGAGGAGGTTTATGACTGATGAAAAAATATCTTTTGTCATTGCTTATCTTACTCCTTTTTGTCTCCTGCACCGAAAACAACCGCGCAGGTAATGAGAGCTGTACGCTTCTTTATTTCGACAAAGCCCATGGACATTCAATAATATCAGTCTCAGAGGTCATAAACGCAGAATCACCGGAGGCTTCTGTAAAGGCTGCATTTAAAAGCCTTTCTGTCTCTCCGAAAAAAAATCTTAAACCCATAATTTCGCAAAGCGTAAAGCTTCTTGATGCATCAGTAGAAAACGGAATATGCAGACTTGAGCTTTCCCCGGGATACCACAGGCTTTCTGCGGCATCAAAAACCATTTTCGATGCGTGCCTTACAAAAACTCTTTGCAGTTTTTCATTCGTTGACAGCATCGTTATCTCCTGCGAAAATGCTGATTATAAATTCAGCGAAAATGATTTTATCACAAACTCACCAAGAACGTATTATGATACATACTCCGTAAACCTCTATTTTTCAAGCAGTTCTTCTGACGGACTGCTCTGCGATACCGAACAGATTTCTCTTGTTCCCGGGACAACACTTGAGCACGCTGTTATTTCAAGACTTCTCGAGGGGGCAGATTCCGATAAGATGAAATCTGCCATTCCTCAGGGAACCGTTCTGAATAACGTATATGTCTCCGAGGGTATTTGCGTGATAGATTTTTCTGAGGCGTTTATAACCAATATAGGGCACTCCAAAGCAGAGGAAGGACTTGCTCTGTATTCAGTCGTAAATACAGTCACAGAGCTTCCGATGATTAACAGTGTCAAGATTCTTATTGACGGAAACGAAGGTTACGGATACGCGTATTTTGACCTGTCGAAACCGTTTACGAATGATTCCGATTTTCTCGATTAACACAAAAGGGAATGTAAAAAACTCGTTTTTTACATTCCCTTTAACCGACTAATTATTTGGTACCGTTGGGCATGACTTTTAACTCGCACCCGAGCGCATCCGCAACCTTTATCAGCGTATCAAGCTGAGGAACAGTACGTTTACTCTCAAGACGCGAGATTGCAGGCTGGGCAAGCTCTGCCATTTCTGCCAGTTCAAGCTGCGTAATGCCCAATTTCTTTCTTCGCATAATTAGATCATCTATTATTCTTTCAAACTTTACAGACATTTATTTTTCCTCCGAAATGACTTTGTGTTAGTATTATAAATGATTTAACCTCCAATAACAATACCTTTGGAATTATTTTACTCACTGGATTTTTTTACAACGTCAGTTAACAATTCCGCAATCATCTGAAACGAGGTGTTTTATGGACTTATATTTACTTGATGTCTCCCCTCTTGAAAACAGTTCTGTTTTTAAGGCTTATTACGACAAATGCCCCACATACCGAAAATCGAAAATTGACGCATGCAAAAAGCACAGCTCACGCATGCTTTCTCTCGGTGCCGAAATACTTATATCCCACGGTATGAAAAAAAACTCAATCACTGATTACAGCATACTCATTTCACGCACAGGCAAGCCTTACGAGAAAGAAAGAAAAATCTACTTCAGCATTTCACATTCGGGTAAATATGCGGCGGCTGCGTTTTCAAATGCCGAAATCGGCGTCGATATTGAAGCAGCAAGAAATGTTGACCTTAAAATTGCGGAAAGATTTTTTGATAAAACCGAGCAGATGTATATAAATAACGCAGAAGAAAAAGAGCTTGAATTTTTAAAGCTCTGGACGAGAAAAGAGAGTATTCTCAAGGCTCACGGCACAGGGCTTTCCTATCCTCTTTCCATGTTCTTCGTAATTGATGACCCCGTCGAGCTTGACGGAGCATCTTACCATATCAATACATTTGCGGAAAATGATTATGTTGTTTCTGTGGCGCACCGTGAAGGTAAGAAGCTAATTTCCCCGGAAATTATTACTCTCACACCCTTTACAAGATAAAAATAAGAGGAAAACTCAGTTAAATGGGTTTTCCTCTTCTCTTTTTTACATTACCTCAATGCCGAGAATGTCGCAAAGGTCGCGGATTATCTGCGTATTATCGCCATAAGAAATTATGTAGTGCTGACACATGACGTTGTCGCAGAACTTCTCTGTGTCCGGAAGAAGGATTTCAAGCCCCGGAAGCTGTGGTGCAGGCTGAGTCCAGCCGCATTCCTCCCACTTTCTCGGAGTAATACCCTCGCCCGTTACCATATGCATATAGTATTTGCCGTTGGTATAGACAAGACGGCACATTGTGAGCGCACCCGTCTTTACCTTAGATACATTGAGTATGCCCTCAGAAAGCTCACCGAATGCCGCAGGCATAACAGTTGTCTCTCCGTCTGTAATCTCTGCCGGAACATAGTCCGGAACACCTGCGAGAACACGGTCGGTAAAGAATTCATAGAACTCAAGATATGCGCCGCACTGACCCGTGAGAAGCTTTATCATCGTCTGTGTGACGTTGCCGAGGCTGTCATTTTCAGGGATTGTCGAAACACCGAGAACATCGGAAAGGAGCATAAATATCGGTGCAGGCGGAAAGCCTAAAAGCTTTTTCATACCGTCAACATCTTTGAGCGAGATAGCAAGATAGCCACGCTCTTTGATAAGAAACGCGATTGCGAGGAAGTATCCTGCCGCTTTCATCATCCCCTCTTTTTTTGCTTCCTTTAAAAACTTCCATTTTGACATATGCTCATCA
>JAFQSU010000026.1 GCA_017409405.1 Oscillospiraceae bacterium
AGAGTTAGTCCTGCTACATTAAAAAAGAACCTGGCGTTGATCAACGCCAGGCCCAAGAAGGTTTTACATTATCAAAAACCAGCTGATTTGTTTGAATTCTCTCTGTCTAAGTGTTGCACTTAGTTTGACAATTCATCCTTTAACTCAGTTTTCTTCCCATCTGTTGAACACATATGCCGAGATTATTGCAGTTGCAGGAACTGCGGCGAGGATGCCGATACTTCCGACAATGGCTGAGAGAATTTCCGCCATTATCATTTCCATGTTAAACAGGTAGTACATATTTTTATTATACGCAACAAGCAGCAAAACTGTAGCCAGAGCGCCGCCGATATACGCAAGAATGAGTGTATTTGTCATTGTGCCGATTGCATCACGTCCGATGTTCATACCCGAGCGAAGCATGCGGAAAAAGGACTTGTCGCTCATTGTGTCGTTAAGCTCCTTCATCGCTGAGGCTATCGACATCGCAACGTCCATAATAGCACCGAGCGCGCCTATACAAACGCCGCCCCAGAGAACTGCACGCAGATTTACCGGCGTATCCATAAGCGTGAGAAGCACATAGTCCTCGTCAATCATACCGGTGAGACCGAGAATATTGCTCATTACAACGGCAAGAATACCGGAAATTGCAATTCCCATCACATTTCCCGATATTGCACATAGAGTTTTCAAGCTCCACCCACTTATGAGTATGAGACTCATAAATATTGTAAAAACGCTTACAATCACGGTCATAAGGTAAATGTTATAGCCCTTGAGAATCGACGGAATATATACAAGGAAAATAGCAAGTACGGTGAAGATAAGGGAAATTATGGTAGATATGCCCTTTCGTCTGCCTATTATAACAATCAACAGCAGAAAAATAGCTATAAGCCATATAATAGTACCGATTCTGTTATGCTCTATAAAAACCCAGTTGACCTCGCCCTCGGTATCGTACCCGGGACGTGAAACAAGAATCTTATCCCCCACTTTTACATCACGCGGTTGATAAGCATACATGTCGTCAACATCCTGCACAACCTCTACCGTATCACCCTTATAAGGTCCGCTTTTCATTTTTGCCGTAAAGGTTATGCGCTTGTTTGAAACCATCGTTTCACCGTCATCAAGACTGTATTGATCCTCTGTTATATCCCCTATCTTGATTACAGTTGCACGGTGATAATCTTCTTCGCCCTCGTTGAAAATCTGAGGACGGCAAACAAGATTGCCGACAAGCACAAACAAAACGGAAAATATGACGGTAGCTAAATAAATAACCGTGCCACGATTCATTCTTTTCATCATCTGCACTCCATTTTTGTTATTCTTCATAAAAAGCTCTGTATGCATCAAGATAGTCCATACAATACTCATCATATCCGTTTGCAAGAAGTGCCGCACGCATACTCATAAGCAGTTCCGGATTTGCACTGTCCATAATTGCAGAATCAAGACCGCAGGTAATTGCGGCAGAGAGAAATGCCCCGTTTAATATCGCCCGTTTCGGCAGTCCGAAGGATATGTTTGAAAGCCCTCCGATTATATGTATGTCGGGATATTTTGCGCGTATATTTCTTATCGTATCAAGCACAACCTTGCCGCAATTGCTGTCAGTGCCGAGAGTCTGAATGAGGACATCAAGGAAGATGTCTTCATCGCGCACGCCAAGCTCACGAATTTTCTCAATAAGCTCAACCGAAAGTGCGGTTCTTGACTCTGCGGTATCAGGAATTCCGCTGTCATCTATCGGAAGTGCGACAATGCGAGTGTTATATTTTTTCACTGCCGCCATAACTCCTGAAAACCTGTCGCTTTCAAGTGTAACAGAGTTTATAATTGTATCACGAAGGTCAAGAATGGAAAGAGATTTTTCTACTATATCAGCATTCGGAGAATCAATCATCACCTTTCCACCCATTGCAAGAGCCTGTTTTGCCGCCCATACAAGCGTGTCTAGCTCGCACTCCATACATGCTGCAGCATTAACGTCAAGATACTCTGCACCGCCGTTAAGCTGACGTTTTATAAGCTCACGCACCGCCGCCTCATCCCGGGCATCAAATGCACGGAATACCGACGGTATTGAGCTGTTAAGCTTTTCACCTATTACAATCACAAATAATCACCTCTAAAATCGATATGTATAATTATATAAAACATTGACCGTGATTGCAACATGATTTTGTACTATTTTACGTTTGACTTTTTGTATCAGTGTGATAAAATATTCTTTAATAAATTACAGGAGGCTTTATTATGCAGAAATTCAAAGCATTTTTAAAGAGAAAAGACATTGAGTTTTCCTTCAAACGCTATTTCATCGACGCTCTCGGTGCTATGGCGCAGGGTCTTTTCGCTTCTCTTCTCATCGGTACAATCATTTCCACAATCGGACAGCAGTTCGGAATAGAGTCACTTGTCACGGTTGGTACATATGCAAAAGGTGCGCAGGGTGCCGCTATGGCGGTTGCCATAGGTTATGCGCTCAAGTGTCCGCCACTCGTTCTCTTTTCCCTCACCTCTGTCGGCGTTGCCGCAAATGAGCTTGGCGGTGCAGGCGGTGCTTTTGCCGTTCTTATAATAACAATTATAGCATCAGAGCTCGGCAAAGCCGTAAGCAAGGAAACAAAGCTTGATATAATTGTCACTCCGATTGTCACAATATGCTCAGGTATCCTCTCTGCAATGGTTATTGCAGAGCCTATCGGTGTTGCGGCAAAATCTCTCGGCGAGCTTATCATGTATGCGACAACACTTCACCCGTTCCTTATGGGTATTATCGTTTCTGTGGTTGTCGGTATCGCACTTACACTTCCTATTTCAAGTGCCGCAATTTGTGCCGGACTTTCTCTTACCGGTCTTGCCGGCGGTGCGGCTCTTGCCGGATGCTGCGCTCAAATGGTAGGGTTTGCTGTTATGAGCTTCCGTGAAAATAAGTGGGGCGGTCTTTTAGCACAAGGACTCGGAACAAGCATGCTTCAGATGGGTAACATTGTTAAAAACCCAAAAATCTGGGCAGCACCAATTCTCACCTCCGCAATAGTCGGACCTGTTTCTACCTGCATATTCAAGATGGAGATGAACGGTGCGCCCGTTTCTTCCGGTATGGGTACCTGCGGTCTTGTCGGTCAGATAGGCACATATACCGGCTGGGTAAGCGACGGCATTTCAATCGGTGCCTTCCAGTGGCTCGGTATGCTCCTCGTCCACTTTGTGTTGCCTGCTATTCTCTGCTGGGCACTCGGTCTTTTCTTCAGAAAAATCGGCTGGATTAAAGACGGCGACTTAAAGCTTGATTTATAATTTGTTATATGAAAAGCGGCGTGATGAAAAATCATCACGCCGCCATCTTTTTATCGTGCCTTAGGTATAAGCACCATCCTTCCCACAGTAAGGCAAGCCTCATCAGATATATTGTTTGCAAGCTTGATTTCTTCAACAGTTGTCGCATACTCTTTTGCAAGCGACCAGATATCTCGTTCTTTTTCGAGACGTTTCACAGTTATACTCGGAGAATCTGAGCTGCTGCGCACATTTTCTGTATCGGCATCAATCTGCAGAATTGCCGGAACAGTTATCTCCTCAGTTTCCGTAATATCAAAATCAGTGAAAAACCGTACATTGATTTCGTTATTTGCCCCTATTGAAAAGTTTTTGCCCCGAACATCACAGCTTGCTTCATAGCTGTGTGCTCCGTTCAGAGGTACGGGACATACAACAGCCGCACGGCGTGACGCGCTGTATATTCCGTCATCATCCCCTACATACATTACGGAAATAGCGGCATCAGACGCGAGGACTTCACCACCCTCTTCACGGCGACGAACCGGAGGCATAAGGTTGACTTCAACATCAAGCACCTGCTTTATACCAACCCCCGTCTCAACACTTTCCGTTATTGCAACACGCTTTTCGCACCTGTCATAAAACCGTGTGCACTTAACCGTATCATGCTTAACTGACATTTCATGCTTTGTGCTGTATACGTCATCGATAACATCAAAGGTGTCAGCAGCAAGAACAATAACAGATGCATCTGCAACTGCCGATACAGTCAGGTACCTCGCTTTTCCGCTTGCATCATATTGAGGCTCAAGCTCAAATCCCGAGACTGAAAGTGAGATTTTTAAGTCGTTTTCCGTCTCCATTCCGTCTATGTCAATAATCTGTGAAAAAGGAAGCTCGTATTCTCCGCATTCGAGATGTCCGTCCGGAAGCGCATAAACAAAGCTGATGTTTGCATTTCCTTTTAAAATCGACTTATTCCCGATAACCTTGGTGTCACTCGGAGTAAGCGACACATTTGCAATCAGAATATCGCTCATTTCACTTTCAGCCGAAGAGAGCTCAATATCATCACTCACAGAAAATGCTTTTTCACGCACGATTACCGGACGGTATGCCGAAACAGCCTTTTTACGCATGCAAATACCGTATTTTTCACTGTCTGCTATATTGGCACACAGTTCAAAGTTTTTCTCCTCAAATGCACTCACATTAACCTCTACACTTGCTCTCACGGATACCTTTCTCGGATTTATCTCACGAATATCAAGCGCACGAAGAACAACATGTGCATGTATTTTCGATTCGGGAGTAATTTCTGCCGCGTCTATAACATAAGCAAACGGCATGGTTACATCAAGCTTGCGGACGTTTTTCTCTCCCTCTGCCACATAAAGCACAGCGCCCTTTATTGTTCCGCTCACATCAAGCTTTCCGTCACGCGCGCTCTTGTCCTTTAAAAATGCATTTGCACTTCCCTTTACTATTCTTAATATATCCGGGCTGTGATCCGGAACAATCATTTCAGTATTTTCCTCATGTACCGTGCTTCCGCAGAAAACCGTTTCATAACGGTTTATTATCTTCTTCTCAAGTCCCAATTCCATTACACTCTCTCCTTTTTGACTTTTTTAGTAAAGTATATTGAGACAAGAGCAGCTTTATGACGTTTTTTAAATTTATTTATAAAACACGGGCATATTCAGACTAATTAAATTTTCAAATTTTTCTTGCTTTTTCTGACTGGATGTATTATAATGTCAGCATAATTGAATATCGGGGAGCTTGTGTGCAGGCTGAGAGGAAGTAATCAACTTCGACCCTTATAACCTGATTTGGATAATGCCAACGTAGGGATTGCTGTTACTCAGCCTTAAACGGATAGTCCATCGGGATTATCCGTTTTTTATTTTGTCGGAAAGGAGGTTTTCGGGGATAGCAAGGGAGCGCTTGATATCCTGACTTATATAATGCGATGGGAACACGTGTTTCGTGGTGAGAGGAGGCAAAAAAGTCTCGACCGGCGGATTTTTATAATCCGTATTTTTATGAAAAGAGGAAAATAAAATGAAAAAATATAATCTGTTAAAGCTTGTTGTTCTCTCGGTTCTCGTCGCATTGGGTGTAGTAATATCCCCAATACTGCGATTTGAGGGCATGTGTCCGATGGCGCATCTTATTAACATCGTATGCTCTGTACTTATGGGGCCGTGGGCATCGCTCTTCTGTGCTCTGATTATCGGGGTTATCAGGATGACTGTGATGGGTATACCGCCGATTGCAATAACGGGAGCCATATTCGGAGCATACTTTTCCGGACTTTTGTACCGCTTATCAAAAGGCAAGCTTATCTTTGCCGTTCTCGGCGAAATCATCGGCACAGGAATAATCGGTGCAATTCTTTCCTATCCGGTAATGACACTGTTTTGGGGCAAAGACGGTCTCAGCTGGCTGTTCTATGTACCGTCGTTTATCTGCGGTACGCTTATTGGCGGAAGCATTGCATACCTGCTTTTGCGAAAGCTGTCAAACTCAGGTCTGCTTACACAATTTCAGACAAAGCTTGGCGAAAAAGCATATTCCGACATAAGCGGAGTTTATGAAAATGCTGCAGCAATCGCCGCACTCGGTGTAATCTTCTATACAGTCACAAAAATCCTCACAGGAATCTTCAAAATGGAATCCGTTATCTGGACATACATAGCATTCTCTCTGCTCGCTTTATTCATCATTGCGGCAGTTATATATCTGATTAAGAAAAGAGCTGTGAAACAAAAATGAATCCTGAAAATCTGAATTCTATACAAAAAAAGCTTCGTGAGAGCAATCCGCTTATACACTGCATCACAAACCCCATATCAATAAATCAATGTGCAAACACCTGCCTTGCGGCAGGTGCACGGCCCATTATGGCAGAGCATCCGAATGAGGTTTCCAAAATAACCTCCTCTGCCGATGCTCTTCTCCTCAATCTTGGGAACATAACGGATGCGAGAATTAAATCCATAAAAATTTCCGCAAGAGAAGCATCGCACAGAAAAATACCTTTTGTTCTCGATTTGGTCGGCATTGCCTGTTCCCCGCTCCGGAGAAAACTCGCACACAAAATCTACAAAATAGCATCTCCCGATATTATAAAGGGTAATTATTCGGAAATTTACGCATTTTCAAATTCTGATTATGTAATATCCGGGGTTGATGCGGATAATACCGTCACCGAAGAGCTTATATGTGAAATCATGCCAAAGCTTGCCACAAGCTACAGCTCTGTAATCGTCGCAAGCGGAAAAACGGATATTATTACCGACGGCAAAAAGCTAATCAAAATATATAACGGAACGCCAAAGCTTGCCTCTGTCACCGGAACGGGATGTATGCTCGGAGCACTTTGTGCCTGCTTTTTATCAGTAAGCAAAAGCCTTGAAGCGGCCGTCTGTGCATGTGCCCTTCTCGGCATTTGCGGAGAGCTTTCCGAAACCGATAACGGCATCGGTACATATACGGTAAAGCTTTTGGATTATCTTTCCACACTGACGGATGAGGATTTTAAAAAACATCTCAGAACGGAGGTTTTTCAACTTGAAAACATTTGACACTTCGCTATACCTTATCACTGACAGCTCCGGGTTTTACGAAGATGAATTTCTCGCAATCACAGAAGCTGCCCTGCTCGGAGGCGTAACGCTCTTACAGCTTCGGGAAAAGGAAAAGACGACACGCGAATATATTTATCTTGCAAGAAAGGTACACGAATTATCTCGGAAATACAACGTGCCGCTTATAATTGACGACAGAGCCGATGTCGCATATGCCGTTAATGCAGAAGGAGTACATCTCGGTCAGAGCGACATGCCTGTTGATATTGCACGAAAGATGCTCGGTGAAAACAAAATAATAGGCGCCACCGCAAAAACGGTGTTGCAAGCTACGGAAGCGTACAAGCTCGGAGCAGACTATCTCGGAGTCGGAGCAATTTATCCGACAACGACAAAGGTAAAAACCGTACTCACTCCCACAAAAACACTCGATGATATATGCAAGGCGGTTCCCATACCCGTCAATGCAATAGGCGGATTGAATGCAGATAACCTTCAGATTCTGAACGGAATCGGAGTTTCCGGCATATGTGTAGTATCGGCAATAATGAAGTCGGACACTCCAAAGCAGACAGCCGAAAAGCTGCTCAGAAAAATACGAGAAATGAGGTGCGAGCATTATGAGAACAGCGCTGACAATAGCCGGAAGTGATTCGTGCGGCGGTGCAGGAATCCAGGCGGACATTAAAACAATGACAATGAACGGTGTATATGCAATGAGTGTTATTACTGCACTCACCGCTCAGAATACACTCGGAGTATCTGCAATCCACGAGGTTACTCCCGATTTTTTAAAGCACCAGCTCGATGCTGTTTTTTCCGATATCTCCCCCGATGCCGTAAAAATCGGAATGACTTCTTCGGATGAACTTATTGAAGTTATTGCGAAAGCCCTTTATCACTACAAAGCCAAAAACATTGTAGTAGACCCTGTCATGGTTGCTACAAGCGGTGCGCGACTGATAAATGAGAATGCCATACAAACACTGACTGAGCAGCTTTTCCCCATCGCAACGATTATAACACCGAATATTCCCGAAGCTGAAATCCTGTCAGGTAATACCATAAAAAACAGGCAGGATATGGTATCTGCAGCAAAACAGCTTCAAGAGAAATACGGGTGTTCGGTTTTGCTCAAGGGCGGACACAGTATAAATGACGCAAATGACCTTCTTTACACTCATGGCAAGCACATCTGGTTTACAGGCGAACGCATTGACAATCCCAACACACACGGTACCGGCTGTACCCTTTCAAGCGCAATAGCCGCAAACCTCGCAAAAGGGTTTACAACGGAAGATTCGGTGGAATGTGCAAAGAAATATATTTCCGGTGCCCTTTCCGCACAGCTAAACCTCGGACACGGAAGAGGCCCTCTCAATCATGCATTTGATTTGTGCGATAAATATACAAAGGAGATATGACTAAATGGAAAAACGCACATCTGTATTTGAAAACGCTCTTATTTGGTTCGGCGCCGCCGTCTCAATCGCCGAAATTATTACCGGTACATATTTAGCTCCACTCGGTTTCTCTAAAGGTCTTCTATCTATAATAATCGGTCACATAATCGGTTGCTTACTCCTTTTTCTTGCAGGACTTATCGGTGGTAAGCTTCGCAAAAGCTCCATGGAAACCGTCGGAATAAGTTTTGGAAAATACGGTGTTATACTGTTCTCTGTTCTGAATATCATTCAGCTTTTAGGCTGGACTTCTATTATGATTTTTGACGGCGCACTCGCTGCAAACAACATTTGGGCGGCAGGAAAATGGTTTTGGTGTATCATAATTTCACTGCTTATCGTTATATGGATTGTTACCGGTATAAAAAGGCTCAGTAAATTAAATACGATTTCAATGATTATACTTTTTCTCCTTTCTGTTTTTCTCAGCTTTGTTGTTTTTAAGAAAGACACATATGTAGCATATGTACTTCATGAAAATATCACCTTCGGCACGGCAGTAGAGCTTTCGGTCTCAATGCCGCTTTCATGGTTACCGCTTATAAGCGATTATACGCGTGAAGCAAAAAATCCCGTAAAAGCGACCGGTGCAAGCGTTCTGACCTACGGAACAGTATCTTGCTGGATGTATATAATCGGCATGCAGGCTGCAATTTATGTCGGGGATACCGATATAGCAAATATAATGCAAAAAGCCGGTGCCGGAATATGCGGTCTTTTAATAATAGTTTTTTCAACCGTTACCACAACATTTCTCGATGCATATTCTGCAGGCGTATCAGGAGAAGCACTTTCCAAGAGAATCAATTCCAAATGGCTTGCTGTTTCCGTAACCGTTGCAGGTATGCTGTTCGCTATTTTTCTATCCCCTTCGGATATAACTGATTTTCTTTATTTTATCGGTTCCGTATTTGCTCCGATGATTGCTATTCAGATAGTTGACTTTTTCATTTTTAAGAAAACCCACTCCTCCTCGAAAATTAACTTATTAAATCTTTTTATATGGGTAATTGGATTTTTGGTCTATCGTATTCTTATGAAATATGATATAATAATCGGGAGCACGTTGCCTGACATTGTAATTACAGGATTGCTGTGTGTCATTGCAAACTTGATTATGAGAGGTAATCTTCATGAAAAGATGTGTAATAATCGGCGGAGCGGAAATAACTAACATTGACGCCGTAAAAAAATATCTCAAAAAAGATGACTTTAATATTTTTTGTGACAGCGGTTTGTATCATGCTGAAAAACTCGGAATATTACCCAATCTGATTGTCGGCGATTTTGATTCGCACGAAAAACCGGATACGGATATTGAAACAATAACACTTCCGAGAGAAAAGGATGATACCGATACCGTATTTGCCGTAAAAGAAGCAATGAGCCGCGGCTTTACTGATTTTTTGCTTATCGGTGCTGTCGGAGGAAGAATTGACCACACACTCGGAAACCTCTCCATTCTCCTGATGCTTCACTCAAAAGGCTTTTTTGCAAAACTCGTTGACGACTTCTCCGAGATGGAAATCGTTGACGGAAATGTAAAATTCATTGACGGCTCTTTCTCTTATTTTTCGCTCATCAACATTGACGGAAAATGCTCGGGTGTTACACAAAAAAATGTAAAATTTCCTATCGAAAACGCAGAGATTACGACAGAATATCAGTATGGGATAAGTAACGAGGTTCTTCCCGGAAAAACAGCAGAAGTTTCAGTAAAAAGCGGCAGAGCATTACTCATAAAAGTACGATAAAGAGGGTAAGTGATTTGAACGACAGATTTATACTGCACTGTGACCTGAACGCTTTTTTTGCATCAGTTGAAGAGGTTCGTAACACCGAGCTTCGGGCGTATCCTGTTGCTGTGTGCGGAAATCCCGAAAACCGTCACGGAATAATACTTGCAAAAAACGAAAAAGCAAAGGCTTTCGGTGTTAAAACCGCCGAAACTATCTGGGCTGCACAGAAAAAATGCCCGAATCTCGTTCTCGTTCCTCCGCACTATGATGAATATTCACGTTATTCAAAAATCGTCAACGACATATACCTCCGTTACACTGACCTTGTAGAGCCTTTCGGTATTGACGAATCCTGGCTTGACGTGACCGGCTCTGCACATCTTTTCGGAACACCGGAGCAGATTGCCAATGAAATTCGGCATGTTATAAAAAAAGAAACGGGACTTACAATTTCCGTAGGAGTTTCCTTTACAAAAGCATTTGCAAAACTCGGCAGCGATTATAAAAAGCCGGATGCAACAACCGTTATAACCCGTGAAAACTATAAGGATATCGTATGGCCTCTTCCGGTAACAGACCTGCTTTTTGTCGGGAGAAGTGCGAAAAAAACATTTGAAAGGCTCGGAATAATCACAATAGGAGACCTTGCAAAAAGCTCACGAAAAGCAATTTCATCTCTTCTCGGAAAAACAGGAGAGCTTGTCCACGATTATGCAAACGGAATCGACGACTCCCCTGTTGCATCGGCATTTGCGGAAAGTGACCCGAAATCAATAGGTCGCGGAATCACATTCCCTCACAACCTGACAGATTTTTCCGAAATCAAAACGGGAATTTCGGTTCTTTCTGATGATGTTGCTTCAAGGCTTCGAAAAAAGGGGCTAAAGGCGCAGGTTGTTTCACTTACGGTACGCGACCCGAGCTTTAAGACAACCTCAAGGCAGAAAACGTTATCTGAACCGACACATCTTGAAAGTGAAATTACGGGTGCCTGCATTGATATTTACAATGAGTCCTACTCTCAAAAATCAATTCCGGTACGAATGCTTACCGTAACCGTTTCAAACCTTATCGACGACGCTCTGACGGACAGCGGACAGCTTTCGCTTTTCGGAGATAACAAATCCTCTGAGAAGCAAGAAAGCGTAGAGCTTACGATAGATAAAATACGAAATAAATTCGGACATGATTCGATGATAAAGGGGTCTTTCCTCAACAAGGATTTTTCGATAAGAAAAAAGGACGACTGACCTCGAAAAAAGCTGAAAATTGCTTGACAAATCAAGTCGTTTTGGTGTATTATTATCTTTAAATAAAATAACAAAGGAGCGTTGCGGATTATGGATATTACTAAAAAGGTTTGTTGCGAAGGCTTGACATTTGACGATGTGCTTCTCATCCCCGCAAAAAGTGAAATTTTACCTGCTGATATTGACGTTTCTACCCGTCTTACAAAAAAGATCAAACTGAACATTCCGGTTATGAGTGCCGCTATGGACACCGTCACCGAATCACGCATGGCTATTGCTGTGGCTCGTGAGGGCGGTATCGGTGTTATACATAAAAACATGAGCATCGAAGACCAGGCAAACGAAGTTGATATGGTAAAGCGCTCAGAAAACGGCGTTATTACAAACCCCTTCTTTTTAAGCCCTGAAAACACCCTCGGCGATGCAGATGACCTTATGGCAAAGTATCGCATTTCAGGTGTTCCGATTTGTGATAACGGCAAGCTTGTCGGTATTATCACAAACCGCGACATGAAGTTTGAAACGGATTACAACCGTCCTATTTGTGAGGTCATGACGAAAGAAAATCTTGTTACGGCTCCCGTTGGCACCACACTTGAGGATGCTACCGAAATTCTCCGCAGAAACAAGATAGAAAAGCTTCCCATTGTTGATTCGAACATGGCACTCCGCGGTCTTATCACAATCAAAGACATCGAAAAAGCACAGCAGTATCCGTTCTCTGCACGTGATGACAAGGGGCGTCTTCTTGTTGCCGGTGCTATCGGTAACACCGATGATGTCCTTGACCGTGCAAAGGCTCTTGCGGATGCAGGAGTTGACGTTTTTGTACTTGACAGCGCACACGGTCATCATATAGGTGTCAGAAACGCTATTGCAAAAGTAAAGAACGCATTCCCGAATGTTGAACTCATTGCCGGCAACATCGCGACACCTGAAGCTGCGGCAGACCTTATCGTCGCAGGTGCAGATGCTCTTAAGGTCGGTATGGGACCGGGTGCAATCTGTACAACACGTGTTGTTGCAGGTATCGGTGTTCCGCAGATTACAGCTGTTATGACTGTTGCCGAAGTCGCTGACAAGTACGGCATTCCCGTTATTGCCGACGGCGGCATCAAGTACTCAGGCGACCTTCCGAAGGCCATCTGTGCAGGTGCTTCAGTCGTAATGCTCGGTTCTCTTCTTGCCGGTTGCGATGAGTCTCCCGGTGAATTTGAAATGTATCAGGGCAGACGCTTTAAAGTCTATCGAGGTATGGGTTCTCTCGGTGCAATGGCCAAGGGCGGACGTGACCGTTACTTCCAGCACAATAACCGCAAGCTCGTCCCCGAAGGTGTTGAGGGTCGTGTTCCCTACAAGGGACCGGCAGGAGATTCCATATATCAGCTTATCGGCGGTCTCCGTGCAGGTATGGGTTACTGCGGTGCTCCGAATATTGAAGCACTGCGCGAAAACGGTCGCTTTATAAAAATCACCGGTGCAGGTCTCAAAGAAAGCCATCCGCATGATATTTACATCACAAAAGAAGCACCTAACTATTCAGTTAATCCGTAAGAAATATATACAAAAAGGCTGTGGTGAATATCACCACAGCCTTTTTGTAATTCAATTGAATGAGTTTTTGTTTTCTTCCACATTGAACATGCTGACAATGCGCTCACGCAGACGTATGTGTTCGGGATTTTCAAGCCCCCTGTCTTCTTCTGCGATTTTTGCGGCTTCCTTTTTTGCCGCTTCGAGAATTTTCATGTCCGACATAAAGCTTGCAATGCGAAGCTCAGGAAGTCCATGCTGACGGGTACCGAAAAAGTCTCCCGGTCCGCGGAGCTTAAGGTCTTCTTCAGATATCTTAAAGCCGTCACTCGTTGCCTTGAGTGCAGAGAGCCTTTCCCCTGCCGTACTGAACCTTGTAACATTTGAAAACAATATGCAATAAGATTTTTCTTTCCCTCTGCCAACTCTGCCTCGAAGCTGATGCAGCTGAGAAAGCCCGAAGCGTTCCGCATTTTCAATCGCCATAACAGTTGCATTCGGCACGTTCACTCCGACTTCTATGACGGTTGTCGAAACGATGGCAGAAACTTCACCTGAGACGAACCTGCGCATAACTGCATCCTTCTCCTTCTGCTTCATTTTACCGTGCAAAAACTCAACATTTTTGCCAACAAAAGCAGTTTTTGAAAGCTCATCGCAGAATTTTTCGACAGAGCGAAGCTCTGTATCATCATCTTCTTCCGTTTCTATAAGCGGACAGACTATATACGCCTGATGCCCTGAATCAAGCTGTTTTTTTATGAATCCATACGCATCGGCACGTTTTGAATCGTTTACTATGAGCGTATCAACAGGTAAACGCCCCGGAGGCAGCTCATCGATTACCGAAATATCCAAATCGCCGTACATAATAAGTGCTAATGAGCGAGGTATCGGGGTTGCTGACATAACAAGCTGATGCGGATTATTACCTTTAGCCGCAAGAGATGCTCTCTGCCGCACACCAAAACGGTGTTGCTCATCAACTATCATCAGTGCAAGATTTTTAAATTCAACATCTTCGCTGATGATTGCATGAGTTCCGATAAGAAGGTCAACACTGCCGCTCTTACAAAGCTCCTTGACCCTGCGCTTTTCTGCGGCTTTCATACTTCCACAGAGAAGTTCACATGTGATTCCGTGCTTTGCAAGCTCATCACGCAATGATAGATAATGCTGTTCCGCAAGGATTTCAGTCGGAACCATAAGAGCAGACTGAAATCCGTTTTTTTGTGCAAGGTATGCCGCAGCAGCCGCAACTGCCGTCTTACCCGAACCGACATCGCCCTGAACAATTCGGTTCATGGGGCGCACACCCTTTAAATCATTTGCAATTTCGCCGACAACACGCAGCTGTGCATTAGTCAGCTTAAACGGGAGTGAGTCTGAAAAGGCGGAAAAATCGGTATCCTTCATAGCTATTCCGTGTTCATTGTCACGTCGCCCCCGAAGATGCATAAGCCCTAAAGACAGGATGAAAAGTTCTTCAAACACAAGCCGTCTCTTTGCAATTTCAAGCTCTTCAAAGCTCTGCGGAAAATGAATTTCACGATAAGAATATCCGACGTGTGCAAGCTTATACTTTCTGCGGATATCCTCGGGAATAGTCTCCGGAATGTGCGCAGAAAACTCCGATAACGCCATGCGCATGGCAGAACGCAGCATATCGGCGCTGAGCCCTGCCGAAAGGCCGTAAATCGGAAGAATGGCACCTGTCTTCTGACGGGTACCGTCATCGCTTTCAAACGTCGGATTCGTCATGGAAAGCCTGCCGTTTCTCTCTTCCACCTTACCGAAGAAAAAGTATCTGTTGCCGGCACGAAGCTTTTCCACGCTGTATTTTTGATTAAAAAAAACTATATTTACACCACCGGTTTCATCCACAGCACGAAACTCCGTTACAGAAAACCCTCTGCGCGGACTTCTTGTTTTTATGTCGGATGAAACCCATGCGTTTATACACACCTTGTCACCGGCGCGTAGTTTTGATATTTGGAGAGTATTACGTCTGTCCTCATAGTCACGCGGAAAATAGTTCAAAAGGTCAGAAACGGTGTAAATGCCGAGCTTTGCAAAAGCTTCGGCTCTTTTCTCACCGACACCCTTAAGATAGCGTATTCCCGTGTTCAAATCAGACTTCATCATACGAATTTACTCCGCCGAAATCAAATAATAATATACCGGCTGACCACCGTCAAGAAGCATAACCTCAGCATCAGATGCTTTTTCCTGACAAATGGATTCAACAACAGAAGCATCCTCTTGCTTAACACCCTGACCGTAGAATACGGTTACAAAGCCCTTATCTTCTATTCCCATGTCAGAGACAAGCTTATTTGCAACCTCGGAAAGGTCACGTCCCGAAGCAGAAAGCTTACCCTCGTTAAGAGCGAGATATTCGCCTTCCTTTATTGTGTGTCCGTCAAATTCGCTGTCACGCGCCGCATAGGTTATTGAGCCTGTTGACACGTTGGAAGCCGCTTCCATCATAGCCGTAACATTCTGCCCAACCTCTGCATCGGGGTCAAAGGCAAGCATCGCAGAAATACCCTGCGGCATGGTTTTTGTTTCAAGAACAACAACCTGTTTTTCGGTAAGCTCAACGGTCTGCTGTGCCGCCATGATAATGTTCTTGTTGTTAGGAAGAACAAAAACGATTTCAGAGGGAGTTGAGTTAATCGCCTCGAGAATATCGTCGGTGGACGGGTTCATGGTCTGTCCGCCTTCGACAAGCGTGTTTGCGCCAAGGTCACGGAAAGCGCTCATTATTCCCTCACCTGCACCGACAACCGCAAAGCCGTACTTTGTCTCTGCCGGAGCTATTTTAGGTTCTTCTTTTTTTGTACTCTGTTCGGAAACAACCTTTTCGTTGTGCTGGTAGCGCATATTGTCAATCTTAATGTTTGTAAGCTCACCGTAGGTAAGTGCGCGTCCCAAAGCCTTGTCCGGCTCATTGGTATGAACGTGCACCTTTATAATATCATCGTCATCAACTACAACAACGCAGTCACCTATAGACTCAAGATATGCACGAAGCTTTGCAACATCAAGCTTTTTCCCCTCGCGGCTGATGTTGACAATAAACTCAGTGCAATAAGCAAATGTAATGTCTTCATCTATATCAGCAAAGGATGCAGCGGATGAAGATGCAACCTCTTCTCCGGAAAGGAGCTTTACATCGTTTCCTAAAAGCGTATCACGCATAGCCTCAAGAACAAGAAGCCAACCTGCACCGCCGGCATCGACAACACCTGCCTTTTTCAGAACGGGATTGAGCTCCATAGTTTCATCCAGTGCAGACCTTGCCGCATCTATTGCCGAATCAAAAAGTGCTATGACATCAGAAACGCTTTCTGCCTCCTCGCAGACACGTTCAGCCGCCTTGCGTGAAACAGAGAGAATTGTACCCTCAGCCGGCTTCATAACAGCGCGATATGCCGCATCAACGCCCGAGGAAAGTGCCTTACCGAGAGAAGCGGCACAAAGCTCAGTCTCATTTACACAAGACTTTGCAAAACCGCGGAAAAGAAGCGAAAGAATAACACCGGAATTACCTCGGGCACCGCGGAGAAGCGCAGATGCCGTAATCTCAGCAGCCTTGCCTACCGTCTCAGGCTCAGAAGCCGCAAGCGCAGTTGCCGCAGCGCGTGCGGTAAGCGACATATTTGTACCCGTATCACCGTCCGGAACAGGAAAAACGTTAAGCTCATTGAGTTTTTGTTTATTGTTATCTATGGCTGCAGAAGCAGATATAACCATTCGCTTGAATTCTGCAGCAGTAATCTGTTCTTTCAACATCGGCACCTCCGTTATTCTGCCATAATAGAATCGACTTTTACGTTTACGTTACCCACAGTGACACGGGTAACACGTTCAACATTGTAACGAACTTCATTGATTATCGATTCGCATATTGCAGTGATGTTCACTCCGTGTTCAACGATGATGTGAACATCTATATTTACCTTATCATTTTCAAATGTAACCTTAACACCCTTTGACATGTTTTCACGCTTGAGAAGTCTGACAATGCCGTCTTTCACACTGCGGTCTGCCATACCGCGGACACCGAAGCAATTTGTTGCGGCATCGCCCGCTACGACCGTAAAAACATCATTTGTAATTTCTATTGAACCTTTGTCGTTATTTATTATCATATAAAGTCCTCCTTAGGTCAAATATATTTCATGGCATTATATAACTATTATATATTATAATCTATTTTTGCGAATAACTCAATAGAAAATTCAAAAAAGATATTCGGTATAATATTTTTGCTCTTAACTTTTCACGACAGGTGTGGTATTATTTATAATATAATTCTTACTTTCAAGGATGTGTATAATATGAGAAAATTTGTTATTGCACCGGACTCTTTTAAGGGGAGCGCAAGCGCAACCGAAATATGTGAAATAGGTAAAAATGCCATAAAGCGTATTATCCCCGATGCCGTCATAAGTACACTTCCCATAGCAGACGGCGGCGAAGGAACTTCGGATTGTTTTCTCGCCGCACTCGGCGGAGAACGTTGCGAAAAAGTTGTTGCAGGACCCGATTTTTCAAAAACAAACGCAAGCTATGCACTGATAGACAACTGTGCAATAATAGAGATTGCCGCAGCTGCCGGCCTTCCCCTTGCAGGCCCCTTAAACAACCCGGGAGAAAGCACCACCTATGGTGTCGGAGAGCTTATGTGTGACGCCATAGAGCGCGGTGCCAAAAAGATTATTCTGGCTCTTGGCGGAAGTTGTACAAACGACGCGGCTTGCGGAATTGCCGCAGCCTGCGGAGTCCGTTTTTTCAATGATAAAGGAAAAGAATTCATTCCAACCGGTGCTACTCTCAAAAATATAGAAAGTATCGATGTTTCAGATGCGAAACAGCGCTTTTGCGGAATCGAGATAAAAGCCATGTGTGATATTGACAACCCTCTTTACGGCGAAAGCGGAGCGGCATATGTCTTTGCACCGCAAAAAGGCGCAGACGGAAACATGGTTCGTTTACTTGACGATAATCTCCGTGCATTTTCCGAAGTTGTAAAGCACAAGCTCGGTTGTGATGTTGCAGACATCCCCGGTGCCGGTGCCGCAGGAGGCGCCGGAGCCGGTGTAGTTGCTTTTCTCAATGCCTCGCTCTGTCGTGGAATTGATACGGTACTTGACCTGTGTAACTTTGATAAGCTTTGCAAAAACGCTGACCTCATCATTACGGGTGAGGGGCGCATCGACGGACAAACTTCAGGCGGCAAGGCAATTTCCGGAATTGCACAGCGTGCAAAAAAGCTTGGTGTCCCCGTTGCGGTTATTGCCGGTGACATTGGTGATAACATTGACTCGATGTATGATATGGGTGTTTCTTTTGTTCTCAGTACAAACCGTGTCGCAAAAGACTTTTCTGAAACAAAGCACCGTGCAAAATCTGATTTAGAGCTGACCTTTGACACCCTTGCAAGAATGATAAAAACGGTGACTAACTCATAATAAAACAAGGCTGTGGAAAACCACAGCCTTGTTTTATTCTATCGTATCAATGCTCTTTCCGAAAACAAAAAATCTCTGATAAAGAAATTCTGTTATAAAGTTGGCAAGCATATTTAATATTGTAACTATATACTCATTCCACATAAGTGTTTCAGCAAGATACTCCCCCGAGAGCGTTGAAAGCGGAGTAAACACGGCGTAATATGCAAGCGTTTTGAGCATGGCAATCGGCACATTGTTTGCCGATTTGAACGTAAACTTACGGTTGAGCGTAAAGTTCCATACAACAGACAAAACAAGCGCTATCAGATAACACGCCCAATAGTTCCACTGCGCAAGCTCGTTTAACAATGTAAAGGAAATAATCTGAATTGCGCCGGCACTGATTGAGAATAACACAAACTTTAAAAACATCAGCATTTCTTTACCTGATTTTTTAGTCATACCCCTATCCCCTTACTTTTTTATCAGTTATTTACTTCTTGTTTGTCTTCTATTTCAACAAGTCCGTCCGGAGTTTCTACCATATCCTGCCGTATCAACAAGAATCTTCTTATTCCGAAAAGAATAGCTATAGCAAGCACCGTAACAAGGTTTTCCCAAGGCTTTGCATGTCCGACAATGAGCTGTCTTGCAAGTGCGAAGGCAAGAACCTCTATCACCGTTTCAGGAGTGTGCTTGCACAGCATCTTTATAAGCTCAGCCCCGATTGCCAGAATAATGGCATCGTCTAAAATCTTCACGAGGGCATCAACGCCGCTCAAATTCATCGACACAGAAATTGTATCCAGCACAAGGCGTATCCCGAGTACGACAATTGCTATTCCGACTATGACCGATATGGCAAGCTCAATAAGATAGCTCACCTCAAACATTTTATCCTGAAGCTTTTTTCTCATATTTTTCTCCTATATAATTCTATATTTGGTCTTCTCTTTAAATACTGATGCCGGCAAACACCTCTGTCAACGCCTGTGCCATAGATGCAAATCCAAAATCCGTCGGATGGCAGTTGTCTACCGTTCCTGAATCCTTACACAAAGCAGTCAGCTTTCTCCCGTCAAGAAAAAACACATTTTTATCTCCCGAAGAAACTGCATTCAGATATGTAGCCTCAATTATGCCCTGTCGGATGTTCTCCTCTTCGTCCAAAAAGTATTTTGGACGTGACATAAATATCACCGGCAAAATCGGATTTTCATTTCTTATTGTCTTAAACATTTTTTCATGGCTTTTTTGAAGATGCTCAACAGACGGTGCGTTATGATCATAATCATAAACAAAAACCGACATATCCAATTTTTTAATATATTCAGCTATTTCATCCTCTGCTTTTGCGTTTCCGGAAAAGCCAAGATTTATGTAGTCATAGTTGAAGGTTCTCGAAATAATTGCCTGATAGCTCATGCCCGGTCTTGATGCACATCCGCCTTGCGTAATTGAGGACCCGTAATACACAATCGGTTTTTTGTTTTTATACGGTTCGGGTCTCTCCAACAACGAATCTTCCTTCAGTCCTATATATAATTCCTTTACATCCGAATACAAGGGAAAGTTAATCGTTATCTGCCTTTTGGCGCTGTTTTCAAATTCAATTACTCCCTCATATCCGTTTTCAATATCAAACGGAGGAACGAATGTTTTGACATATTCATTATCTGCATACAAATCAAAGCCTGCAGACCCCGTCAGGGCAAAGTGCGGCATTTTGCCCACACTGTCCATTTCAACACTAATAGCTATATACGGACTGTCTGTGGCAAATCTCACTCTGCCTCCGGCGGTATTTGCATGAAGACGGAACACTCCGTCGCTGACCGCCCTTGCAACCTTTTCGGGTATACGCCTGAATTTACCGTTCTCCTTAAAAACTCCGTGAACTTTGAACGGAGCCCGGTCAATTGAGTAAAACTTAATATCCTTTTTATCTATCTGAGATTTTACTGTGAAATTTTTATCGACCTTTGATATGTCAAACATATTTTCTCTCCTGACTGTTAAAAGTCCATATGCTGTTCTCGTCATGAATCCAATCTATTTTTACTGATTATAGCATAAAACATAGCAAAAATCAATTTTTATATAATCTTTTATTATACTAGGCATATCCCGGAAAAATTTGATAGACAAACTCGAAAAAACAGTGTATAATATGAGTTAAGAATTTTAATTTCAGAATTTGGAGAGTGATTGAAAATGAAACTTATTATCAAGAACAATTACGACGAAATGTCCGCATGGGCGGCACAGCATATTGCAGATGCAATAAACAACCACAAGGAAGCCCGTCCTTTCATACTCGGACTTCCAACCGGTTCGTCACCTCTCGGTGTATATAAAAGACTTATTGAAATGAACAAGTCCGGCAAGGTTACTTTCAAAAACGTGGTAACCTTCAATATGGATGAGTATGTAGGTCTTCCCAAAGAGCACGACCAAAGCTACTGGTATTTTATGCACGACAACTTCTTCAATCACATTGACATTCCGCGTGAGAACATCAACATTCTCGACGGGATGGCAGAGGACCTCGAAGCTGAATGTCAGCGTTATGAGGACAAAATCAAATCCTACGGCGGCATTGACATTTTCCTCGGCGGAAGCGGCGTAGACGGTCACATTGCTTTTAACGAGCCCTTTACTTCACTCACCTCACGTACAGGTGTCCGTGCTTTGACTCAGGATACTTTGATTGTCAACTCACGTTTCTTTGACAATGATCCGAACAAGGTCCCTAAAACTGCACTTTCTGTCGGCGTAGGCACGGTATGCGACTCAAAAGAAGTTCTTCTTCTCATAAGCGGTCACAACAAAGCACGTGCTCTTCGCCACTGTGTTGAGGGTGGTGTTGACCATGCATGGACCATCAGTGCACTTCAGTTGCATCCGTGCGGCATCATTGCTTGCGACGAGGATGCCTGCGGCGAATTGAAGGTCGATACATACAAGTATTTCAAAGAGATTTACAAAAACGAAAAATAAGTTTTTACTCACAAACGATAAAAGGTACAGCGTAGCAGTCTTGTGGCTGCTGCGCTTTTTATCAATATCGGCATATTGCAGCATTCTTTTCTTGACTCAAAGTTTTTGATTTGATATAATTATACAACTGATTTTCTTTGAACGAGAGGTCTCATAATGAATATAGACTTTGTTTTTTTGCTCACCAATGCGCTGTTGGGTATCGGACTTGCCATGGACGCCTTTTCCATATCCGTTGCCAACGGACTTTCAGAGCCGAAGATGTCTTTTCACAAAATGTTTCTTATCTCCGGCATTTTTGCAATAGCGCAGTTTCTCATGCCACTTATCGGCTGGACTTGTGTACATACCGTTGCTGAACACTTTTGTTCTTTTCAAAAGTTCATCCCGTGGATTGCGCTTATTCTCCTGTGCTATATCGGCGGCAACATGCTTTTTGACAGTATCAAAAAGCATGATAACGAAACTATTGAGCACACTAAAGCCAATATCGGCTCTATACTCATTCAGGGAATTGCAACTTCAATAGATGCACTGTCGGTCGGTTTTACAATTTCAACCTATAGCTTTTCAATGGCGCTGTCTGCATGCACAATAATAGGTGCGGTTACTTTTCTCATCTGTTTCTCCGGAGTTTATATAGGAAAGAAGTTCGGAGACCATTTTGCAAACAAAGCCGGTATTATCGGCGGAGCCATTCTTATATTTATCGGTCTTGAAATCTTTATAAGTTCTTTTTTGAGAGGTTAACACAATGGAGTTGAAAGCTAAAATAATGGACGAGTCGGCAGTCCACCGTTCTGTAGCTCGCATAACGCATGAAATAATTGAAAAAAACCGTGGTGCCGAAGGTATTTGCCTCTTAGGTGTCAAGCGCCGAGGGATTCCGCTTGCCAAAATGCTTCGTGATAACATAAAAAAATTCGAAGGCATAGACGTTCCTCTCGGTCACACCGATATCACATTATACCGTGATGACTTATCCGAATCCGATCCTCTCCCCACCTCAGAAGGCTGTGAAATCCCGTGCAATGTGAGTGATTATAATATCATCATCGTTGACGATGTCATATATACCGGAAGAACGGCAAGAGCTGCAATCGACTCTGTTTTTAAATTCGGAAGACCCAAATCCATACAGCTCGCAGTACTTATAGACCGCGGTCACCGCGAATTGCCGATAAGACCCGATTTTGTGGGAAAGAACATACCCACCTCAAAATCCGAGCTCGTTTCTGTTCTGCTCGACGAGGTGGACGGAGAAACTGCAGTGTGTCTGTACAACATATAAAAAACAAGCAAAGCATTCTGACAATATTGCTCAGAATGCTTTTTTATATAGAGGGAGAAATTGCTCAAAACAAGCAAAAAAACACATGTTTTTCGCAAAATCATCCATTGTTTGTCCTATTGTCCGATGTTATAATCAAAACAACGCAAGAAAAAAATACATAAAGAGAGGTTTTGGATATGAATAATTTGGCAATAAACGGCGGAGAAAAAACCGTCAAAACTGCATTTCCTGCAAGACACCATTTCGGTGCCGAAGAAAAGGCAGCATGCAACAGAGTAATGGATGAGGCAATTGCAAAAGGCGTTGCTCCGGGCTACAACGGTCCCGACAGAGGTCTTTTAGGCGAAGAATTTGCAGCTCTTCTCGGCGGCGGTTACGCTGAGTGTGTAAACAGCGGCACAACCTCTGTTTATGTTGCACTTCGCTCTCAGGACATTCAGCCCTTTACTGAGATTATCTGCGGACCTATCACCGATCCGGGCGGTCTTATGCCGATAGTTATGATGAACTGCATCCCCGTAATTGCAGACGCTATCCCCGGAAGCTTCAACATGAGCCTCGAGAGCGTCAAGAAAGCATATACCGAAAGAACAAGTGCAATCGTTGTTGCTCACATCGCAGGAGAGCCATGTGAGGACATTGAAGCAATCTGCGAATTCGCCAAAGAAAAAGGCATCAAGGTTATTGAAGACTGTGCTCAGGCACACGGTGCAAAATTCAACGGAAAGCCTGTCGGTACATTCGGCGACGCTTCCGGCTTCTCGATGATGTTCGGAAAGCACACCTGTGTCGGTGGTCAGGGCGGTCTTGTATGGACTCGCACAGAAGAGGCTTATTACCGTGCACGTCAGGCTGCTGACCGCGGTAAGCCCTACGGTGCACCGGATGCAGACGGCAATGTTTGCGCTTCTCTTAACTACAACATGGATGATATGCATGCTGCAATCGGTCGCGTTCAGATTCAGAAGATGTTCCCGATTGCCGAGAAGCGTCGTGAGGTTGTTGCAAAAATCAAGGCAGGTCTTGCCGACGTTGCTGCAGTAAGCTTCACTCCCATCTCTGAAAACTCAGACCCGTCCTTCTGGTTCCTCAGAATCCTCTTCAACGAAGATGCAGTTACTGTTGATAAAAAGACTTTCTGTGATGCTCTTGTGGCAGAGGGTGTTGACCGTATAAACACATACTACATGGCAACTCCTTATACAAGCGAATGGTATCGCAAGAGCGTTGTTTTCGGCAACAGTGGATATCCCTGGGCGGCTCCCGAATATAAGGGCGATAAGGAAAAGAGATATTCTCTCGCTGACCTTCCGGTTATCAGCAAAACACTTGATGACACATTTATGATTTATCCCGTCGAGACATGGACAGACGAAAACGTAAATGAGCTCTGTGCCGCATTCAAGAAGGTATACGAAGCTTATAAGCGCGCATAAAATCAAAAATTACATCCCTGTCATATTGAAATGACAGGGATGTAAGACTGTCGAAAAAGGCGCGAGAACATAAGCGGAGAAAAGATAAAGGAAAGTTTTTTAGTAAAACAAACATTGACCAAAAGCAAATGCACGCATATTTAAAATCCCTTGAAGTGTCGAACTTCAAGGGATTTTCCGCTTATTTTGCCCGAATGTCAC
>JAFQSU010000027.1 GCA_017409405.1 Oscillospiraceae bacterium
CCTCCTTTGTCTGATTGTGATTTCCTTTGATGAACTTGCTTTCGTCCACAATATCCGCATAATCTTTCAGAATATTGTGAAACATATATTCCGGTATTTTGCCGTCCCTGAATAACTGCTCAATGAGCTTCAAAGCCGCAAAACAGTATTCGGGGTCATCGCTTATTTTATTTATATCAATATTACTCATTACAAACCTCCTTTACAAATGTGCGGATTATCTCGCACCCTTGTCCTTTCCTCTGTTCAAGTGTTTCTGATAGTAAACAATGGCTTTGATGATGAAATCCTCAACCTGACTCGGCTTCAAATCGGGCACAGCCTTTAGCAAACGCTCCATCGGGATACGGAACATCTCACGCTGATTTGCCTTTTCTTCCTGCATTATCGAGTCGATGAGTTCATCGGTCAGCTGACCTGCCTGACTGAGCTTTTTAAAGCGGACTGCCTGCGAAAGTGACGGTGTTCTGTCCTCGACCTCAATAGTGCCGAGCAGAGAATACTGCTGTTCTTCGGTAAGATAAGACAGCTCAACTGCGGGAGTGAGAGCAATTCTTCCCTCGTCAACAAGGTCAAGCAGCTCGGGGATGAGATATGTCAGACGGATATAGCGCTGAACTTGTCTTGCACTATCGTTTGTGTCTTCCGCTATTTCTTCGTCCGTTCTCAACTTCGTGCCAAGTTGGCACGAAGTTTTACCTTGATGTTTAAGTGCCTCCAACTTAAGCTTATAAGCAAAGGCTTTTTCGGAAGGTAAGATATGTTCTCTGTGCAGATTACTGTCCACGAGCATTATTGCGGCTTCATCACGGCTGACAGCATAAATAAAGACAGGAACATTTTTTGCCCCTGCCTTCTGTGCCGCCCTCAGTCTGCGGTGTCCCGAGATAAGCTCGTATTCATCCTCTGTGTTTTCAAGCGGTCTGACGATAAGCGGTGAGAGAATGCCCTGCTCCTGTATGCTTTCAATCAGGTTGTTCATCTCCTCATTATCAATAACCTTGTAGGGGTGCCCCTCAAAGGGACGGATTTTCTCAAGCGGTATGTTAACCGCAGATTTTGATTTTCTGTTTGCCATATTAACGGCTCCTTTCATAATTTTTATTTCTGGTTGGCTGGTAAATTTCTTTGATGTCCTGAAGCTTCTCGTCTATTTCGGGTTTCTTCTGTTCAATCCTTTCGCAGACGGTAATATTCTTTCGCAGTATCTTCATCCTTCCGGTAAGATCTGAAATATACCCCTTAAGCTCACGGATTTCATTTTCATCGCCGTGATTCTGAGCAGTTTTCAATTTACTTCGAAGAATATTTCTCGCCTCGCTCAGCTCTGCAAGCTCATCCTTACAGCCCTGCTTATATGCTTCAAGCTGTTCGGCGGTTTCAATGTCGTTACCGCACAAAAGGTTTTGCTGTTCAACGAGCCTGTTAAGCTTGCGTATTTCATCAGCAAGGTATTTAACCGCAACTCTGTTGTTGTCCGGTCTTTTTTTCACCGCTTCAACAATGGTTATAAACCGCACATAGGTCTGTGCATAACCAACAATCGGATCATCACCAATATACTGTCTGTAGAGATTATCCTGCGGCGGAATATCAACAGGGTATCTGCGCCAGCTTTCATCAATGCGTTTTATCAGATTCACGGGAACATAGTCATCACCGAGAGTCAGAAGCCTTGTCGGTCTTTTGAACGCAGGGTGATAAACCGTTGAATATCGGCTTGTGAAATTAAAGGTGTAGCCCTTCTTTTTCATCTAATTGAAAAAGTCCTTTCGGCTTATTGATGTGAGTATCGTTTCGTCAATCTCGGTTTTGATAATCGCATTCTTGGTAAGCTTCATATTCTTTTCGTTCATATACTCGTTATACGGTAGATCTCTTGACTTCTTCGGATTTAAAACAACCGACAGCTTGTATTCCCTGCAAAGCTCATCGGATACCTCGCGCAGCCTGTAAAGATTCCTTTTGTCATCGTTATACTTTTTGCCGTCAACAAACGATACGGAGTTGAAAACAAAATGGTTGTGGATATGCTCGTGGTCAAGGTGCGTTGAAACAACAACCTCAAATCTGTCGCCCCACATTCTCTCGGCGAGCTTGATTCCGATTTCGTGTGCCGTTTCGGGTGTAACCTCACCGGGTGCGAAAGCTTGAATTACGTGATAAGCCATTGTTCCGTCCTCTTTTCCGTAGCGGTGCTTAACTGACATCATACTTTTCTCCGCTGTTTCGGGAGTTACGTTGATGCCGTCAACATACATCCACCCGTCAGCTTCAACTGTCTTTTCGGGATTCATAACATAGTTGATACATTTGCCAATCCTGCCTTTTACGGGGAATATTTTAGTTACTGCCATGCTCTTTTGGGTGCAAAGGCTTCGTCAACCTTTTGTGAAACCTCATTGAAGTTTTTGCAGGCTTTATCAAGCTCGGCAGTGTTGAGATAACCGCCCGAATGGACGATTCTTGCAAGCTGATTAAGATTGTTTCCGACTGCACGCAGTTCTTTTATTAGCACAGCATACTCGGCAGGAGGAGCCTGTGCAGGTAAATAGCCGCTGAGCAGAAATCTTATCAGCTTTGACATTGTGAGTCCGGTTGCCTTACACATCTCATTGAGTCTGAGGTGTTCTTCTTCTGTAAGGCAAACGGTTACTCGGTGGATTCTTTTCTGCATAATGTTCATTCCTTTCTTTTTGAATTTCTCGGGGTGTACCCCGCAAGCGGATTTATTACAATAAATC
>JAFQSU010000028.1 GCA_017409405.1 Oscillospiraceae bacterium
ACAGCGTTCTTCTATGGTAAGATGTTTATAGTTCATACGTTTCTCCTCCTGTAGTTTATGGTGTGGTAACTTTATTCTACCAGAGATTCGTATGAACTTTCAACTTTTTCAAGTGTTGCACTTGATAGTATAACTCACCAAGAAGCAAAAAAGGAAATACCCTTTTCGGGTATTTCCTTTTTAAGCTTTATTCTGCAGATTCTCAACAAACACCTTTTTTGCACCTTTTGCAAGAGCACGCAGTGCCTCTATAAGCACCTTCCGCGTTTCATCGTCGAGATTCCTTATTGTGCGAAGCGCAGAAGCGGTGCTTAAAATCCAGTTTTCACCAAGCTCTTTTACCGTTTTTGCATTTGTTTCCGTAAGTATCATGTAAATGGTATCAACAAGCTTTTCGCGCTTCTCCGCCGACATCTCTGCTATCCATTCCTTGAGGGTATGGTCGAGAAACCTGCTTGCATCGGTAACGGTTTCAAGATACACAAAGCGGTCACGCCGAACCTCCCACGAGTATGTATCATGCTGAAGAAGTCCCGTATTTGTACTCTGTACGATTGTGTACTCCTCTTCATGTCCCAGAAGAAGTCCTACAACGGACGATTGAGGAACAAATGTGCTTATTCTGTTCTTCACATTCTGATACCCGACGGTTTTAAGCACCTTCTCATTAAAGCCGGGACCGTCAAAGTTGAGCACCTTATCAATTCTTCCCTGCAGTGCGGTGTTGCAGAAAGCTGAGGCATATACCGCAAGATTTCCGCCCTTTGAATGACCGCCGAGAATGAATCTGCCTCTTATTTTTCTTGCAATGCGCTCGAAATATTCGACAGCGAGCGTCTGTGCAGGAACAGGCGTCTGAAAGCTCATGTTGAAATCCTCTTTCCAGCCGATGAGGGTTTCGTCTGTTCCGCGGAAAGCGACAAAGAACTCCCGTCGTGCAAGCTGAACGGCAACTGCCGAAAACTGAGTTTCGCTCGTTTCCTCGATACGGTTTACATATTCAAACAAAACAAGGTTTTTGAATCTTTCGCTTTCGGACATAAGCTCTAACAGCTTCTTATCGTCGCGCATAAGAAGCCTGTCTTCGATATTTTCAATTTCAAGCAATGCTTTACATACCTTGCCTACCGTTATTGCCTTTTCTCTGCCTACAAGCTCAAACGGCGCATATGCAAGACGTGAAAGAAGCATCGCATCGACCTCATTAAACGGACTTGCGAAAAAGGGAATGTCTCCGCGCCACATAAGATAATCAAATGAGTTTGCCAAAAATGCCACCTCCCGAATTCAGTATAACACAATCAGAACGTTTTTTCCATCATCTCATTCTATGCAGACAATTAAAATGTGTTATAAATACTCTTTTATTTGACAAATTTCCCGTTTTATGCTATGTTTTATACAGTACATACAAAGAGGGGTTATGAGATGGTAAACTGCAAAAAGTGTAAGACGGCCTTTAATGAGAATTATATGAACTTTTGTCCCAACTGCGGAGAGCTTCTCCCCAAACAGAAAAACGTCGGGTTTAATTCAGAAAAATCCGCAGGGTCCGGTCTTTCCAAGCTTTTCGGTTTTTTGAGAAGAAAATAGTTATTATAAATGGCATGTAACGAAATTCATTTTGTTACATGCCATTTATGACTCTTTCACCTTTTCTTAAATATAATACAGAGAAAGGGTGATTTTGCATGAAGTCCACATATGAGTTTTTACAGATACCTCTGCCTTATTCCCCTGCCGCTCTCGAGCCCGGAATGAGCTCACGACTCATTTCCGCTCACTACACCGACTGCCTCGGGGCTCATGTCGATAAGCTGAACGCCGTTCTTGCGCCATATAAAACATATCACAGAGCAACACTTCGTGAGCTTATCATGTTCTCTCCCCGGCTTCCCGATAAAATACGTCGTGATGTGCGATACCACGCAGGAGCCGTGTTTCACCATAATATGTTTTTTTACGGAATGACGCCCGATTCGCAGGGCGCCCCGTTCAAAGTACTGTCAACAGCCGCCAAAAAATCATTTGCAAGCTTCGATGATGTGCTTCGGGGGATGCGAGCTGCAGCCACCTCACTCCACGGTTCGGGTTGGGTTGTTCTTGCGGCAGACAGTACCGGCAGACTGCGTGTTGTTCCGTGTCCGAACAATGAGACTACACTTGTGATGGGGATGACTCCTGTTCTTGTCCTTGACATGTGGGAGCATGCGTACTGCTCACAATATTCAAATAACATAGATGCGTATTTTGATGCCTGGGTAAAATCAATCAATTATCACTTTGCAGAAGAGATACTTATATCTTTAAATAAGCATTGAAAATCTTTGTCCGTCGGTGTATAATCGTTAGTGCACAAAGGAGATAGAAAGTATGAACAGAAACTATATTTACATAATACTTGCCGCAGCCCTCTGGGGAACTATGGGCGTTTTCGTAAACGGGCTGAGCGCCATCGGGCTTACAACCGTTCAGATTGCAATGCTGCGTGCGCTTGTCTCTCTCATATTCATAACATGTCTTATACTGTTTAAAAACCGCGGACTTTTTAAAATCAGACTGCGTGATTTATGGATGTTTTTCGGCACCGGTATTATAAGCTATTTTCTTTTCAATAACTGCTACTTCGTCGCAATAAAGTCGGTCGGCGTTGCCGTTTCGTCCGTGCTTCTCTATACGTCACCTATTTTTGTAACACTGATGTCTTGCATTCTCTTCCGTGAAAAGATGACAGGGAAGAAGCTGTTCTGTCTCGTGCTTGCCGTCGGAGGCTGCGCTCTTGTTTCAGGGCTTGCTTCGGGCGGTGTGGGCAAGGTTTCAACGGGCGGTGTTCTCATCGGTCTCGCCTCGGGTTTTACATATGCGCTGTACAGCATCTTCAGTACATACGCGCTTAAAAAATACGAGCCGCTGACCGTTACCTTCTATACATTTCTCTTCGGCACGGTTGCGGCACTGATTATCGGAAAGCCGGCAGAAACCTTTGATATTATCGCTTCTCCCTCGGGAATCCTGTGGGCAGTCTCACTTGGTATAATTTCCGGTGCAGTTCCGTATTTTCTGTATACTGTCGGTCTGTCAAAGGTCAATCCGTCACATGCCGCGGTAATGGCAACCGTAGAACCCGTAGTCGCATCACTTATCGGCATATTCGTGTTTAACGAAGCATCCGATTTATTTACCGTTCTCGGAATAGCGCTTATAATTTCCGCCGCCGCAATGCTTAATATGGGTAAGGACAGACAGAAGTAAACTTTTTTGAGGTTAACAGTTGAAATTTTGTTCAATCTGTTGTATAATAACTTTTGTTCATTTCATATGGACAGAAATATGGAGAGGTATCGAAGTGGTCATAACGGGGCTGACTCGAAATCGTTTCAAACTTTTAGAAGTTGTTGGGACACAATTCTCCGCAAACCCTGTAACAGTGCGGTTTTCAGCAATCGGTGCTGACAAAACAAAAATTCTTTTCTAATGGAATTTCTAATAAAACTTAATATTTGCTTTAAACTTTGAAAAAAGTTTATATAAATTTGGAGATGTACCCAAGTGGTTGAAGGGGTCGGATTCGAAATCCGAAAGGTCGGTCATGCCGGCGCGGGCGTTCAAATCGTCTCATCTCCGCCAAAAAAGCGTGATGATTTTAATGTCATCACGCTTTTTGCTATCTATGATTTCTTTTATAATATCTTATTTTAACATACGCGCCTTTACCACTTGGCGGAGCTGATAAAACCTCATCGTCACCTGACATCATATTGTACATAGCCGTACAGCATTGCGGCATATGATGATTAGGTCCTGGATAACCACCGCATTCAATATGAATATCCCTTGATAAAATATCTTTATGTGGTAATATCATACCTTTTAGTTTTTCTGCAATTTTATTCTCAAATATTTCAGTATAAGTATTTTTGTTTGACATAAAATCCATCCTCCTTGGTATATAAATAATTGTATCATTGACTTTATCCAAAAGTCAACCCGTAAGGTGTGTTGTTCTTTTGGTAGTGTGATTATTGGTGTGATGTGTATTGAGTTTATTCTTATCGCTTACATGCC
>JAFQSU010000029.1 GCA_017409405.1 Oscillospiraceae bacterium
CTGCTTTACAAGCTCTTTGATTGTGTCAAATTGTGATGCGCCTGTTGAGAGTGCGATTCTTGCACAGCCCTTTTTGGCGATACATTCATTGATAACATTCGCTGTGTGAATAGCTGCGGATTTTCCGAGCTCCTCGGGGTTTTTACAAATTCTTACTTCCATTTTTAATTTCTCCTTTTATAATTTGGTAAGCTTATTGTAAAATAATAACACAGTAATAACAAGGTAATATTCTGCTGTTTTTTTGCAAAATACTGTTTTTTTGCTATACAACCGACTTGGAATATGATACAATTATTCTATCAGCGAAAAGGAGTGTGTTTTATGGACACATCTGCATATTATTTTCCGGGCGAGCCCGATTTTTCTATCGGTAAAGCAAAACGAGCCGATGTTCATTTTGTGTCTGACTCGCATTATCACAATACATACGAAATATACTATCTTGTTTCCGGAACACGGCGCCAGTTTGTCGATCATACGATTTATGACATGAAAAAGGGTGATTTGATTCTCATTCCAAAGGGTTCAATTCACAAAACCACGGCTATAGTAAAAAACCCCCACACGCGCTATCTCATAAACTTTTCGGAAGAGTATGCAGAGTCAATCTGTCGGGAGATGGGAGAGAAATCGGTTAAAAGCGTTTTTGATACGACCGTAATCAGCATACCTGAATCAAGAAGAGAATATATCCTCAGCCTGTTTGATCGGATTGAAGAAGAATATCTCGAGAGAAAGAGTGACAAATATGCCGATGCAATGATAAAGAATTACTTATCAGAGCTTTTTGTTTTCATTTTGCGCTACAACAAACGCAAAAGAGGGGGAGATATTCCGGAAGAGATTCCCGAGAAAGAAATACAGACTGCGGCGAGATTTATATACGACAACTATGATAAGGACATAACACTTTCAAAGGTTGCAGGCTATGTTCATATGAGTGAGAGCTATTTCTCGAAGAAGTTCAAAAGCGTCACCGGGCTTAATTTCAGCGAATATCTTGTCAGCACAAGGATGAAAAGGGCAGATGAGCTTTTGCTTAATACAAATAAATCAATCGCGGATATAGCGGCGATTTGCGGTTTTTCCGATGCAAATTACTTTGGAGATGTGTTTAAAAAGCGCAAGGGCGTCTCGCCGAATAAATACAGAAAATTTAAAGGGAGAATGTGAAACAAAATATATACTCAAAACAGAAGGACCGCTACAAAGATACACCACAGAAAGGACAGGCTTTTCGTGCGGTGTATCTTTGTTATTTTTATATTTTATCAAATTCATATCTGACAGCATTCCTGCACGGCTTAATGAAAAATTTGTTCAAGCTGATTACGGGAGATATGGAGATTTTTCCGAAAGATAAATTTACACATCCCGAAGCCAGGCATGTCGTTGCTTGAAGGGGATTTCCGATTCTTTCATTGAAGCGAGGCGAATTTCATTTACATATTGAAGCGGTGTTTTCCCGACATATTTAGAAAAAACATATGACAGGTAGGTGTGGTTGTTTAGTCCTGTGCGGGCAGCGACTTCATCGTGGAGCATATCGGTTGAAAGCATAAGCCGGATTGCTTGCTTGATGCGCACGGAGACAAGAAAGTTAGCTACACTGACGCCTGTTATGGACTTGAAAGAATCGGTGAATTTGCGCCGTGACATGCCTGCAAGCTTTGAAAGCGTATCAATCGTAATCTTATTTTGGTAATTCTGTTTTATATACAAAACAGCCTGATTTACGGCGTTGGTCTGCTTTATAAACGATTTTGAAGGAAAGGCGGAAATACGCTCTGTGCATATAAGACGAAAAAAATCAGCAATAAGTAATGTCAGCTTTTTGACCGACATTTCTCTTCCCTTATCAAATTCTTTTATCATTTCGCGGACAAGTGCATCAGAATTGCTTCGTTTATTGCCGAAGTTGTAAAAATGCGGAATTTTAAACCCTTCAAAATGAGAACACTCACCACCGTAAGGGAAAAAATCAATACCCTCTTTTTCAAAAATATTGTTGCGGAATGCAATATAAATAAGCAACGGAGTCTCCTGCGATCCGGTTGAGTCGTTCTTGTGAAGCATATAAGGGGAGAAAACAGCACAAGAACCGGAGTCGTGCGAAAACTCCTTATCGCCGATGGTGTGTACAACACTGCCGGACATAACATAGCATATCTGAAATTCCTCATGAAAAGAGAACATAAATGAGCGTTCGCGCACGGCGTACGAAGAAATTCTTATTGGAATTTTGTTGAGAAAGGCGACCTCATCAAATAAGGGAAAGTTCATTTAAACCGCCTCCGTTTCAGCTTTGATAAGAATATAATAATATGGCATATCAAAAAAGTCAACGATAAAAAATGCCCGATTTCTAACCGAAATGTGTTGAATGCGTCTGCCAAGGGGATATATAATATTGACAATGATAACGATAAGGAGGAAATTTTTAATATGAAAAATAAAAAAATGAGCAGGCTGTTCTCGATAATTTTATGTCTGGGCGTGGTTGCTTCATTGCTGCCGTCGGGTAATGCATTGGCAGCAGGTGATGAATCGGTGGTTTTTAACTTCGGGTATGTACAGAACAATGCAGCCGGAGATACGGATATAGCAGCAGACGTAAGTGATATAAAAAAAATTACGGAGTATGGAAATAACGGCGCACGAAAGTGGAGATATCTGGAATCTTCCGGAGTCAGAGACAACGGTGAGTCCTATTACGACAACAACTATACCTGCATACGCACGAACACCGGCGGATGGGCGGCGTTTGAGCTTACCGGGCTTTCCGGCGGAGAATATTCCGCAAACGTGACTTACACAGCCGTTGCAGCTCCTATTGCGACCGCAGAGCTTTATATCCTCCCTGCGGAAGCTGTTTCGGGAAGCAGTATTGCGAATTATCTCGCATCAGGTAAGCTTCCGTTTGGTACAGTCAAGTGCGAGAGCGGAGGAAGTGCGGGATTTGAAAAGGTACAGCTTGCGCCGAGCGAGAGCGGAAAGTATATTCTTGTTGTTTCAACTCCTGCTCAGGGCGGAAGGGTTGCCATAAATAATATTACATTTACCCGAACGGGGGAATATGTTGCACCTGCTGTAGAGGTGACTCTTAAATTCGGCTATAATCAGAACATTTCCGACGGAGATACGGATATAACAGCAAGTAAAACTGTAACGGACATTGCGGATTACGGTGATAAGGGTGCAAGAAAGTGGAAGTATTGGGACTCGAAGAATTTAAGAAGTGATGAGTCCTATTACTACGGCAACTACACCCAGATACGCACGAATTCCGGCGGTTGGATAGCATTTGAGCTTACCGGGCTTGCCTCTGCAGAGTATAAGATGACCGTAAATCATACAGCATATGCTACTTCCCCGATAGCACACGCTTACCTGTATATTTTCCCTGTAGAGGAGCTTGGTGCAGGTACGGTTGAAGACTATCTCGCATCCGGAAGGGCTGTGAAGGCAGGTTCACTTGACGGCTCCAAGACCGAAGAGAGAACCTTTGAGGGAGTGCAGCTTGCGCCGAGTGCGAGCAATACGTATGTTCTTGTTGCCTCAACATCCGTGAAGGCAGGTACATTTAAGCTGACAGATATTACCTTTACGCCGACCGGAGAATACAAGGAGACCGGGGCTGCTTCGCAAAGTCCTTTCGGCGAGCTTGCAGCGTATATCGAAAAGAAAAACGATGCCTCATATACGATAAATGTTCTTTCTGCAATCAAGTCCCTGGATTATAAAAAAATCGGTTTTAAAATCATGCTCGACGGAGAAGCTGAGAATTCCCCTGCGGCATTTGTTGAGATAAATACCCTGTATAATCAGGTCAATGCACCGGACTTCGGTGGAGAGCCTTTGACTGCGGCGTGGTTCTTTGAGGGCGGCTCGCAGGACGGATATGTTTTTATCGGCGAAAGAGAGCTTGCTTCTGCTGATGCTGAGGGTAAAAAGCTTATATTCTGTCCATATGCCCTGAAGAATGATGACACGGCAGTTTGGGGAAATGAATTTACCGTTACTGTAGGAGGGGGAAATTGATGATGAAAAAATATGAAGCTCCGAAAATCGAAATTTTAGAGATAAATGTCAGCGATGTCATAACAACCTCCGGCTTTTCGCAGCTGTTCAGCACGGATGTTGCCGACGGAGACAGAGCGCAGAGACTTGACAGCTTCAGTACGACAATTCCAAATTGAGTGCAAATACGAACGTTCTGCAACAGGAGGGGGAGGCTTACCGACCCCTTCTTTTTTAAAACAGTGTTTAGGAGGAAATGTAATGAGAACAAAAGTAAAGTCCTGCATGATGGAAAGTGTGGCTTTCTTGCTGTGTGTCTCCTTGGTTTTCGGAATCCTGCCGTCGGGTAATGCATTGGCAGCAGGTGATGAATCGATGGTTTTTAACTTCGGGTATGTACAGAACAATGCAGCCGGAGATACGGATATAACAGCAGACGTAAGTGATATAAAAACAATTACGGCGTATGGAAATAACGGCGCACGAAAGTGGAGATATCTGGAATCTTCCGGAGTCAGAGACGACGGTGAGTCCTATTACGACAACTACTATACCTGCATACGCACGAACACCGGCGGATGGGCGGCGTTTGAGCTTACCGGGCTTTCCGGCGGAGAATATTCCGCAAACGTGACTTACAGA
>JAFQSU010000030.1 GCA_017409405.1 Oscillospiraceae bacterium
CTCATATGCTTTTTTGAACATTTCTGTTGAAGTTACGAGTGGCATAATTACATCTCCTTAAAAATTTTCACTTATGTTAGTTTACCATATTTTCCGAGAAAATCAAGAGGAATTTGCGAAATTTTTAACATTATCTTTTTACAGGCAGAATTTCCGTCCAGTATCCGTCCGGATCTGCGATGAAGTAAAGACTCATACTTTTTTCAAGGTCAAGCACATTGATATTATTGTGACAAAACGAAAACTTCATTCCTGCACCTCTAATTGATTTTCTTTTCAACCATTACTATGTTTTCAATTTTTGAGAAATTTAAACTTGCAAAATAATTTGCAACGCTTCCACTGCCCTCTTCCATATAGAGCATGCGGACAATATGACGCATTGCGAGCTGTTCTTCCAGATAGTCAAGCGTCTTCTGAGCATACATGTGACCCATATCATTATTCTGATAGCAAATTTCAGAAATAATGAAATCAAGACCGCCGTCATCACGGTTTTTGGTGTTACCCATTATAAATCCGCACGGAAGGCCGTTGTTGTCCATGGTAATAAACCCTGTAAAGCCGATAGACTTTGCAATAGTGAAAAGGCGTGCGTATGCAGATGAATAGGTCCAGTTGCCGTTCCACGGCTCACGGTTTGCTATCCCGACAAACATCATTGCCGCATTTTTTACATTATCAAGATTTATCGGTATGAAACGCACATTTTTCACCTCACAATACATATTTAATATAAAATAACATATTTTGGTTATTTTTGCAAGTTTTTTATGAGTTTTTTAAAAAAGAGTTACCTGACTTGTATTGGGCACATCTCGCAAAACCCCGTTTGCTTCAAGCATTTCTATAACGCCCTTCGATACCCTGTTGCACCTCGTCTGAAGCTCTTCGACAGACATGAAACGTCCGTTTTCACGCTCTTCGACTATATTCTGTGCCGCAACCTCACCGAGTCCCGATATCGCCGTAAACGGAGGTATAAGTCCGTTGTCCGTTATAAGAAAATTCTTTGTGTGCGACTTATACAAGTCAATCGGAGCAAACTCAAAGCCGCGCTTGTAAAACTCGTGGCAGACCTCAAGCGTGACAAGCATGTTTTCTTCCTTCTGCGATATCTTTTCCATTGAGTTGAGCTCGTCAATTTTTGACAGAACAACAGCATCTCCGTTGGTCATGACAGAAGCATCAAACGCCTTTGCGCGTATGGAGAAATATGCAGCATAAAACGCCTTCGGGTGATGAACCTTAAACCACGCAATGCGGAACGCCATCATAACGTATGCCACAGCATGAGCCTTCGGGAACATGTATTTTATTTTTTTGCACGAATCCACATACCACTGCGGCACATCATGGGCAAGCATCTCATCTACCCATTCGGGCTTTAAGCCTTTACCCTTTCGTACGCTCTCCATTATTGTAAACGAAAGCTTCGGCTCTACTCCCTTATCAATGAGATAAAGCATTATATCGTCACGGGCACAGATAACCTGCTTAAGAGTTGCAGTGCCGTCTCGTACGAGATCCTGAGCATTTGTGAGCCATACGTCCGTACCGTGAGAAAGACCCGAAATACGTACAAGCTCGTCAAACGTTGTCGGCTGTGTATCAATAAGCATGCCGCGAACAAAATGAGTACCGAACTCGGGAATTGCAACGCTTCCCGTCTTTCCGAGAAGTGCATCTTCTTCGATGCCGAGAGCTGAAAGTGAAGTAAAGATGCTCATTGTCTCAGGGTCATCAAGCGGAATTTCACGAGCATTAAGACCCGTCAGGTCTTCAAGCATTCTTATCATCGTCGGATCATCGTGCCCGAGCATATCAAGCTTTAAGAGATTATCATGGATTGAATGATAATCAAAGTGGGTTGTTATGATATCCGAATCCTTGTCGTCTGCAGGATGCTGGACAGGAGTAAAATCGTATATTTCCTTATCCTTGGGTACTATCATAACACCACCGGGATGCTGACCGGTAGTGCGCTTTATGCCGGTACATCCTGCCACCATACGGTTTTCTTCCGCACGGCTTATGTTCATTGAACGCTCCTGAGCATATTTTTTTACATAACCGAAGGCTGTTTTTTCAGCAACCGTGCCTATTGTTCCCGCTCTGAAAACATGCCCCTCACCGAAAAGGTCTATAACCTGGCTATGTGCTGTTGACTGATATTCACCGGAGAAATTAAGGTCAATATCGGGGGTCTTGTCGCCGTCAAAGCCAAGGAAGGTCTGGAACGGAATGTTGAAGCCGTCTTTGACAAGCATTTCTCCGCAGACATCACATTTTCTGTCAGGAAGGTCTGCACCTGCGGCATATTCTCCGCTTTCCTCGAATACCACGTTCTTGCACTTCTTGCATCTGTAATGCGGAGGAAGCGCATTAACCTCGGTAATACCCGACAAAAAGGCAACAAAGGATGAACCGACAGAACCACGAGAACCGACAAGATATCCGTCGGAAACCGACTGCGTAACAAGCTTTTGCGCAATCATGTACATAACGTCAAAGTCGTGACCTATGATTTTTGAAAGCTCATATTCAAGGCGCTCTTTCACCGTTTCGTGAAGCGGCTCACCGTAAAGCTCTTTTGCTTTGTTATAGCAAAGCATTTTAAGCTCTTCCTTTGAACCCTCGATTGCCGGAGGATACTGCCCCTCGGGGATGGGACGGATTTCTTCACACATGTCGGCTATCATATTCGTGTTTTTTACAACAACCTCATATGCCTTTTCCTGTCCGAGATACGAAAACTCATCAAGCATTTCATTTGTTGTTTTGAGGTACAGCGGTGCCTGGTTATCGGCATCTGAAAAGTTTTTACTTGCCATAAGAACCCTGCGGTATACCTCGTCGTGAGGTTCAAGGAAGTGAACGTCACCCGTTGCAACAACCGGGATATTCAGTTCTTCACCGAGCTTTACAACAGTTCTGTTGAAGTTGCGTATATCCTCTTCACACGAAGCGATGCCGTTACTAAGCATAAACGCATTGTTGCCGACCGGCTGTACTTCAAGGAAATCGTAGAAATCTGCAATTTTTAAAAGCTCACTGTATTTCTTCCCTTCAACTATCGCGCCGTACAATTCACCGGCTTCACAGGCAGATCCGATAATGAGTCCTTCACGGTGCTTTTCAAGGACATGACGCGGTATAATCGGGCGTCTGTCGAAATAATCAAGATGTGAAATCGAGATAAGCTTATACAGATTTTTTAGTCCTACATAGTTTTTCGCTATGATGATCATATGAAAACGGTTAAGCTTTTCACCCTCTTTTGAGCCGAGCGAAAAACCGTTGAGCTTTGATACCTCATTCACATTATGATGCTCAGAAAGCTCTGTGAACAGACTTCTTAAAATAAACGCAACCGTAATCGCATCGTCAAGAGCTCTGTGATGCTCAAACTTCGGCAGCTTCAAAGCCTTTGCAACGGTATCAAGCTTGTGGTTTTTTGTATCGGGAAGAAGCTTTCGTGAAAGCTCAAGCGTGTCGATATAGTTAAACTCACGCTCTATTCCGAGCTCCTGACATGCCTGGGCAATAAACCCTATATCAAATTCGGCATTGTGCGCCGCAAACGGACGATCTCCGGCAAAATCAAGGAAAGACCTCAGCGCCTTATCTATTGTCGGGGCATCTGCCACCATGCCGTTTGTAATCCCCGTAAGCTCGCTGATTTTTTCGGGGATCGCGCAATTGGGGTTTACATATGTCTGGAACTTTTCGCATATTTCACCGTTACGCAAAACTGCGGCGGCGATTTCTATTATTTTGCAGGTCTTTTTATAAAGACCCGTTGTTTCGATATCAAAACAGACAAATTCTCCGTCAAAGCCGGAATCTAAATTTCCCGTAACAACTGAGGTTTTTCGGTTGCCGCCGTAATATGCCTCAACTCCGTAGAGAACCTTTATGCCTGCTTTCGGTGCGGCATTCATCGCATCCGGATATGCCTGAACAACGCCGTGGTCAGTTATGGCTATTGCTTTATGCCCCCATTCTGCGGCACGCTTTAAGAGCTTGTCCGTCGGGGTTATTCCGTCCATAGTGGACATATTGGTATGCATATGAAGCTCAACACGTTTTTCTGCGGCTGTATCCTCGCGCTGCTTCGCTTTTCCTATAACAATATTACGGGGTCTTATTATGGTATCTTTCAAGTATGTATCATACTGGGTTGAGCCATAAACATGAACAAAAGCACCTTTTTTAAGCTTTCCTTCCACTTCAGAAAGGTTGTCGAGTTTGATATTTCTGACTATAACACGCACAGAGCCTTTGAAGTCCGTCATATCAAAGCTGAGCATCGCAACTCCGCGTTCTTCAAACTTACGTGTTTCTGTGGCAAAAATTTCGCCCTTTACGGAAATGTCACCGTAAGCTTCTTCTATCGTGTTTATGTCTATATATTCGCCGAAGGCGGACTTGCCGAGCACTACCTCTCCCTGTTCTTCGTTAAGCTTTTTAAACCGCCGAAACTTTTCCTTCGGTGCTGAAGCCGCAGGCTCGGATACCGGAGCAGGCGCAGCTTTCGGTTTTGAAGCCGATATCTTGGCGTCCTCTTCTATTTGCTTTTTAAGCGCCTCAAGCCTCTCCTCCGCCGCATGGTCGCTCTCATCTGCGTTTTCTATTTCCACGTCTATGTGCATTGTAAACTCTGCTTCAACGGTAGCCTTGATAAAATTAACGCACGAGCTGAAAAAGCCGTTCAAGCCGCTTCTAAGTCTCAGCGTCAGGACTCCCTGTCCGTCATATCTCCATTCTGCTCCGCTCAAGTGTCCTATTGCAGACGGAAACTCCTCGCGCAATCTTTTGCCGAGCACGAGGAAATATTCATCGCCGAAAAGCTCACGGGGATATCCCGGTATAAGCACGGCACGGTTTAAACGGTAGCGCTCTGCAATTACCCTTTCTGCCTCACGAAGCTCAGACGAGTCGAATATGCGCTCAGAATAAAGTCGTGCAACTATTTTATTTTCGGTTTTATCAGCAGAAAGAGCCCTGACGTGCGCTGTCTGCATAAATACGTCAAGGCATTTTTCTCCGCGGATTTTAAACACTTCACCAAACGGCTTCATACTGCTTTTGTCCATAGTTTCCTTTACAATTCCCACTTTTATATTTCATGTGCCATTTTCATAAGCTCATCTACTATTTCGTTCATCGGCACTTTTTTTACAATTTCACCGTGACGGAACAGGAGACCCATTTCCTTTCCGCCTGCCATACCGATATCCGCCTCACGTGCTTCTCCCGGTCCGTTTACAACACAGCCCATAACCGCAACCTTGATGGGCTTTTTAATTTCAGAAAGACGGTTTTCAACCTCTTTTGCTATATGTATGAGGTCAATCATACACCTGCCGCACGTCGGACACGACACAAGCGACGGGGTGTTTTCGCTCATTCCGAGCGCATGCAGTATGTCATACGCAGTCTCGACCTCCAGAACAGGGTCATCGGTAAGCGAAACTCTTATCGTATCACCTATTCCGTCAAGAAGAAGTGAGCCTATGCCTATTGCTGATTTAAGTCTTCCTATACGAACCGTTCCTGCCTCCGTAACTCCGAGGTGGAGAGGATAGTCAAGCTCGTCCGAAAGCATGCGGTAAGCATCAACCGTAAGAGCTGCAGAAGACGCCTTTACCGATATGCAGATATCATCAAAATCAAATCTATTGAGAATCTTTACATGCCCTTTTGCGGATTCAACCATACCCCGTGCGCAAACTCCGTACTTCTCGAGTATTTCCCGTTCAAGAGAGCCGCCGTTTACGCCGATGCGGATAGGAATGTTTCTTGCGCGGCATGCGTTTACAACATCACGCACCTTTTCGTCGTCACCGATATTTCCCGGGTTTATACGGATTTTCGAAGCACCTGCTGCCGCCGCTTCAACCGCAAGTCTTGAGTCAAAGTGAATGTCAGCAACAATCGGTATATCCGTTTTTTCAACAATTTTTCCTATTGCGTGTGCGGCATCCTTGTCAACAACGGCAACACGCACAATTTTACATCCGGCTTTTTTAAGTCGTTCAATCTGAGCCAGTGTAGCCTCTGCATTTCTTGTATCCGTGTTGCACATTGACTGCACAGCAACGGGTGCGTCTCCTCCGATTGTTACATTTCCAACCTGAATTTTGCGAGTTTTTCTTCTGTTCATTTCTATCACCATGCCAACAGTTTGATTATATCGTTATATGTTACAAACAGCATCAGAAGCATAAGGAGTGCAAGCCCTGCCGCATGGACAAATCCCTCATACTTAGGTGCAATCGGTTTTCTTCTTATCAGCTCTATCAGAAGGAATACAAGTCTTCCTCCGTCAAGCGCCGGTATCGGAAGCAGATTCATAATTCCGAGATTTATTGAAATGAAGGCGAGAAGGTACCACAGCGATGACATATCGGTTTTAGCGGTATCTGCCATCATCTTCCCTATCCCTACGGGACCGGAAAGGTCATCCTTTGAAACACTTCCCGAAAGCAAATCAAAAAGTCCGACCTTCACAAGACGAACCAGGTTAGCTCCGTTTTGTAAAGTGTATTTAAGCTTACCGGTAAAGCTTGTTTCTTCTACGACGAAATTTATCGCATAGCCATCTTCGTTTTCTCCCTCAGATGCAGAAAATGCGAGGTCTTCAAGAAGAACCGTTTCACCGTCGCGCAAAACCTCAACATCATATACGCCGTCCTCTGCGCCACGTGACATTCCTACAAATATATCACTGTACAAATATACGTTATAGCCGTCAATTGCTTTAATCGTATCTCCTGCACGAAGCGCATTTTCTGAAAGCTGTGGAGCCTCCACACTTTCAACAGTCGGTGTGTACCAGCTTCGGACAGGTGCGAAAACAAGTGAAAGTAAAAGAAAGCCGGAAATCAGATTCATTAAAGACCCTGCGGTAACAATGAGTATTCTCGAAAGAACATGTCGTGATCCGAATGCCCGTGGGTCATCGGACACTGCATCCTCACCCTCCATTGCACAAAAGCCTCCAAACGGCAGAATGCGCAATGAGTAGAGCGTTTCTCCGAACTGTTTTTTTAGTATCGCCGGACCCATGCCTATTGCAAACTCGTTTACACGCACTCCGGAAAGCTTTGCCGTTATAAAGTGACCGAATTCATGAACCGCCACAAGAGCACCAAACAAAACAACCGCAAGAACTATATAAATTTGAATCACCCTCTAAAATATCAGAAATTAAACCATTGAGTAAACAACATCACGTGCATTTTCTGATGCCGCAATTATCTCATCAAGCGAAGGGTTGTCACGAACACCCAGAGCCTCATTTGCACGTTCTATATATTCTGCAATTTCAAGAAATTTTATTTTGGAATTAAGGAACAAATCAACCGCAGCTTCATTTGCACCGTTGAGCACCGCTCCCGCAGTTCCGCCGCGGCGTGCCGCAGAAAGCGCAAGAGCCAGACAGCGGAAGGTGTCTGCATCAGGCATTCCGAACGAAAAGCTTTTTATCTGTGTAAAGTCAAGCGACTTTCCACCAAAATCCATGCGTTCAGGATAAGTCAGTGCAAACGAAATCGGTGTTCGCATATCGGGAGTGCCGAGCTGTGCAATAACCGCGCCGTCGCAAAACTCTACCATTGAATGAATTATGCTTTCACGATGAACGACTATCTCAATATCGGACGGGCTGACATCGAAAAGCCACATTGCTTCGATAAATTCGAGTCCTTTGTTCATAAGGCTTGCCGAGTCTATCGTGACCTTTGCACCCATGCTCCAGTTAGGATGATTTAGTGCCTGTTCTACGGTTACATTTTTAAGCTCATCTCTTGTTTTTCCGAAAAACGGTCCGCCGGAAGCGGTAAGCAGAATTTTGCGGAGCTCACGCTTCGGAGCGCTTGAAGCATGAAGCGACTGAAAAATCGCAGAATGCTCCGAATCAACCGGAATGATTTTAACACCCTTTTCTTTTGCGCGCTTCATAACGCATGAGCCTGCGCAGACAAGAGTCTCCTTGTTTGCAAGTGCAACTGTTTTTCCGCTTTCTATAGCAGAAAGAGTGGGGCGTATTCCTGCCATGCCCACAAGAGCCGACATAACAGTGTCCGCTTCCCCGTGAGATGCGACCGCTTCTATCCCCTCTGACCCTGCAAGTACTTTGCAGGAAGTATCTGCAAGCAAGAGCTTTAGCTCTTTGGCGCTGTTTTCATCCGCTGCGGCAACAACAGACGGAGAAAACTCTCTCGCCTGCTGTTCTAAAAGCTTGATATTCTTATTGGCTGCAATAGCCGAAACCTTAATGCCGAGAGACCTCGCAACATCAAGCGTTTGCGTACCTATTGAGCCTGTAGACCCAAGTATGGACAAGTTTTTAACCATTACAAAATACCACCGATTATCATAAGTAAAATATATGATGCCGGAATAGTGAACATCGTGCTGTCGAAGCGGTCAAGAACGCCGCCATGACCCGGCATCAGTTTTCCGTAGTCTTTTATATTATATTCACGCTTTATTACCGAAAATGACAAATCACCTATCTGCGCAATGACAGAAAGCACCGCCGCACCAACGAAAACTGCGATATAGTTCACTTCAAGTTTCATTGCATAAGCATATACAATGAGTGAAATAACACAAAAAACTATACCGCCTATTGCGCCTTCAACAGTTTTCTTGGGGCTTATTTTTTCACAGAGCTTATGCTTTCCCAAAAAGACACCGGTAAAATATGCGCCGGTATCCGTCATCCACGCCGCAATAAACGGGAACAGAATCCACAGCTTGCCGTTTTCCGCGGCATGTATGCGCAGAACAAGTGAAAACATAAGCGGCAATATTACTCCGCCAAAAAACGAAGTTAAAACCATAACGAGCGAGGTTTTTTCATAGTTGAAAAGCCATGTAGCAAACAAAATAAGAACAGCCAAAAAAAGCAGTGCAAAAATGTATATACTTAAACTTGTGTCAGCTACAAAAAACGGCATTACAAAAGCACATGTGCACGCAACACACGACAACGCACACACTTTTACAATGCCGCTTCGCCAAGTGATTTCATATGCTGCAATCGCACAAATAACCGCAACTGCAACTGCAAAACAAATCGGCGGAAGAAAATATACCACTGTAATAAAAAGGGCTATTGCAACAATTGCCGAAATAATCCTGGTAAGCATTTTTATACACCACCAAATCTTCTGTTTCTCTTCTGAAATGCGGCAATGGCACGATTCAGTTCATTTTCATCAAATTCAGGCCAGAGCTTGTCGGTAAAATACATCTCACTGTATGCAAGTTGCCACAACAGAAAATTCGAAAGGCGCATTTCTCCGCCCGGACGAATGAGAAGGTCGGGAGCCGGAGTGCCTGCCGAATAAAGCCTTGAGTCGATATCATCCTCAGATATGCTCTCCGCACTGATTTTACCCTCTGCCACATCGTGCACAAGCCGGCGAACAGCATTGGTTATCTCATTTCTGGCACCGTAATTAAGGCAGACGTTAACCTGCATACCCGTCATATTGTCAGACTCTTCTTCTGCGCGTTCCATAAGAGCTTTTATGCGGTCACTCAAACCTTCACGGGAGCCCCAGAAACGAAGCTTCAGATTTTTCTTTCTGACTTCTTCTATCGCTTCTATAATATATTTTTCAAGAAGCGACATTATTGTGCCGACTTCTTCATCCGGTCGCTTCCAGTTCTCTGTAGAAAACGCATATACGGTAAGGTATTTTATACCTATGTCATTACAGTATGTGGCAACCTTGCGGAAATTTTCACTGCCGACGGCGTGACCTGCCGTACGAGGCATGCCACGCCGTTTAGCCCAGCGTCCGTTTCCGTCAAGTATTATCGCAACATGCTCAGGCAGAGCATTGAAATCAACAGAAGTTTCTTTCGGTTTTCTTTTGAAAATACCCATAAAACGGCTCCTTTTTTGCAACGGACATAACCCGTGCCGCTTTCAGAAATTAAAACTCAAGAAGTTCTTTTTCTTTCTTTTCGGTCATAGCATCAATGTCCTTACAGCTCTTATCGGTAATCTTCTGAACTTCTTCCTCAAGAGCTTTAAGGTCATCTTCAGTAATCTCGGACTTTTTCTTCATGCCCTTGAACTTATCAAGCGCATCACGGCGGATGTTGCGGACTGCAACCTTTCCGTCCTCACCAATCTTTTTGACCTGCTTTATAAGGTCACGGCGACGCTCTTCCGTGAGCTGCGGAAAAGCAAGACGGATACACTTGCCATCATTTGCAGGTGTTATGCCGAGATCAGAGGCAAGGATAGCCTTTTCAACGCCCTTAAGGACGGAGGCATCCCACGGCTGGATAAGAAGCACTCTCGGTTCGGGTACGGAGACAGAACCGATCTGCGGAATCGGAGTGGGTGTACCGTAATAGTCAACTGTGATTTTATCAAGAACTGCAGGATTTGCACGTCCGGCTCTTACCGCGGCAAACTCTTCACCTACAACACTGATACTCTTTTGCATTCTCTCGTCAAATTCTTTTACTTCAGGTCTCATAACTTAAGCATCCTTTCTTACTACTGTACCGATTTTTTCACCAAGTACTACTCGTTTGATATTTTCGCTGTCTTTCAACGAAAAGACGATTATCGGGATATCGTTATCCATTGAAAGAGATGTAGCTGTTGTATCCATAACATTAAGATGACGTGCCAGAACCTCATCATATGAGAGCTCGTCAAACTTTACGGCATTTGAATTCTTCTGTGGGTCAGAGTCATATACCCCGTCAACATTTGTTGCCTTCATAATAACCTCAGCGTCCATTTCCGCCGCACGTAAAACTGCCGCAGTGTCCGTAGAGAAGAACGGGTTACCCGTTCCGCAACCGAAGATAACAACCCTTCCCTTTTCGAGGTGGCGGATTGCACGGTTTCTGACATACGGTTCTGCAAATGCACGCATTTCAATAGCTGTCTGAACACGAACCGGAACACCGAGCTGTTCAAGAACGTCTGCAACAGCAAGTGAGTTGATGGTGGTAGCAAGCATGCCCATATGGTCTGCACGGGTTCTGTCCATATGACCGCCGCCGTCCTTAACGCCGCGCCAGAAATTACCGCCGCCGACGACTATACCAACCTGTACACCAAGCTCTACACATTCTTTTACCGTCGCACAGACGGAATTTATCACACTGAAATCAAGTCCTGTTTTTTTGCTCCCGGCAAGTGCCTCACCGCTGAGCTTGAGCAAGATACGCTTATATTTTATACTGCTCAAAATTTATCCCTCCCGATATAAAAATACTCTTCTTATATAATAATCGTTTTTAGCACAAATGTCCAGTTATTTTTATTATATATTTAATATTATCTTCCGTTTCTCATATAGTGGAACATATATTGTTGGGCAAGCCCTGCATATTTGCCGAATCTGCGATAATCAAACTTCTCTTCTCCGAAAAATTCAGAAATTGCGCGCTTCATCCATACATCAACCGGAAACGCATCGAGCTTGCCGAGTCCGAAAAGAAGCGTACAGCTTGCAACCTTTTCACCGACACCCGGTATTTTTAAAAGCTCTTTCTTTGCCGCATCTGTCGGCAGGCTTTTTATCGCCTTGAGATTTATGCTACCGTCCGCAACACCCTTTGCCGCTTCCGATATATACGCCGCACGATACCCTGAGCGCAGTAAGTCAAGCTCTTTCATGCTCAATGCCGCGATGCTTTCCGCCGCAGGAAAAGCATGATATGTCTTACCCATAAACTCAATCTCATCACCGCACAGCATGCAGAGCTTTTCTACTATTCCTTTAATCCTCGGAATGTTATTGCACTGCGAAATTATGAAGGAGCACAGCGCCTCCCACGGTTCCTGATTGAGTATGCGTATTCCCTTTCCAAACTCACACGCCGCAGAAAGCTTTTTTTCACGGCTTATCTCACGGCGAAGCTCACCGTAGTCACGTTCCATATCAAAATAGGCGTGCCAGACCTTCTCATAGCTTCCGTCGGATGACTCGATACAAATTCTGCCGTTTTCGTTATGTACCTTTGCGACGGTGCCAAAAGCTATTCCCGTATAACTGCCGTTTTCATCGGCATTCCAACGAAAAGCCTGGCCGCATTCGAAAATACCTTGCGGCGAGAAATCATCACAGTTTTCTATATATATTTTTTCAAAGGTTTCCAAAGCCATGTGTAACCTCACTTCAGTTTATTTGGGTTGACAAAAAAGTTATTACTGATAAAATATATTTATTAAGGTTATTATACTACAAAACCGGCGGTGAAACAATATGAAAGAAGTTATTTATACAATCCCGATAAATGATGCATATGATGTAAAATGTGGCTGTCCCGTGTGCAGGCTCGAAAAAAAGCTTGACCTTGAGTCACGTGAATATGTTATGGGCGCTGCCATGATGGAGCCCGATGTTAGAATTGAGACCAACCGTCTCGGTTTTTGCTCAAGGCATTTTTCGGAAATGCTTACAATGAAAAACCGCTTGAGTCTCGCTCTTATGCTCCAGAGCTATCTTGGTGATTTGCTTGAGCACGGATTCAAAGACAACCTTACCCATGTATCCAAACGTGATTTTGAGGCTATATCTCACAAAATACATGAATCCTCGGAAAGCTGCTTCATCTGCGAAAGAGTCCGCGAAAAGCTCGGACTATATGCAAGAAACATAGTATATTTATGGGAAAGCGAACCGGAGTTTCGTGAAAAAACGCGTGCACAGGAATATTTCTGTCCAAAGCATCTTTCACTTCTTTTAGAAACTGCAAAGCCGCTTATTTCAAAAAGAAGCTACTCCGCATTCCTTGACGACCACTTTTTTGCTACAAAAAAAATCCTTGCAGGTCTTTCGGACGATGTCACCAAATTCTGCAACAGCTACAACTATATGTTCCGTGATATTCCTCTGGGCGATGCGAAAAACTCTATCGAGCGTACAATCGACTTTTTAAACGGAGACAATGTAAAAAATGAAACTGAAAACGGCTGATATTGCGCTTTTTGCGCTTCTCACTTCTCTCGCTCTTGCAGTTTCCTTTTTTGAGAGCTTTCTCCCCACCGCACTGATTCCGCTCCCCGGGGTCAAGCTCGGACTTGCAAATACAGTCACGATTTTCGCACTGTACTCACTCGGATTTTGTCCTGCACTCATCATACTTATATGCCGTTGTTTTCTCGCATCCCTTTTCAGCGGCGGGATAACAGCCCTTATGTTTTCACTGTCGGGCGGTATTTTCGCCCTTTGTGTAATGCAGCTGTGCAAGAGGTGCCGCTATCTTTCCATATACGGCGCAAGCATAGGCGGTGCCGCCGCTCACGGAATCGGTCAGATACTTGCGGCGTGTGTCATGCTCGGTTCTTTTTCGGCAATCTTTTATCTTCCGCTTCTGCTGCTATCTTCAGTGCTTACAGGTATTTTAACGGCATTCATATCGCAGATTCTGATTAAAACAACGAATAATATGTTTAAAAGATAAATTCTCCGGTTATAAAGTTATCAGAACTTCAACCGGAGGATTTACTTTTATGAAAAAATATTTATTTGAAGCATCTCTTGCAATCGGGCTTGCAGTGTCGCTCGTCATCGGGGCACTTGCACTCGAAGCTCACGAGGATATTTCAGAAAAGCTTGTTCGTCTTCACGTTATTGCAAATTCCGACTCAGCCGAGGATCAGGCGTTAAAGCTCCGTGTCCGCGACGAAATCCTTGAATACGTTTCTGACCTTACAAAAAGTTGTGAAAATATCGATGAAGCAAAGCATGTGATTTCAAAAAATCTCAGCGAGCTTGAACGCATCGCCGATTCGGTAATTTCCGAAAACGGATTTGGCTACACCTCACGTGCTGAGCTTTCAAATGTCTACTTTCCGACTCGCGTATACGACTCATTTTCTCTCCCTGCCGGAAACTATGATGCTCTGAGAATACACCTCGGCACGGGACAGGGCAAAAACTGGTGGTGCGTTCTCTTTCCTCCGCTTTGCGTTTCTGCCGCAGAGGTCGAAGCTGAGCTTTCAGATGCCGGAGTGAGCTGCGAGGATATAAAGCTCATCACCTCCGACGAACCGCAGTACAGATTTAAGTTTAAGATAGTTGAGATTATTGAAAACGCTTTGCACCGTTAATTCATACACGACAACAGCCACGCAGAGGCTTCTGCGTGGCTGTTGGGTTATAGGAAATATTATTTTATTCTGTCATATGCGCTCTCGTATGCTGCGAGAAGTCTGTCAACACCCATTTCGTTAATAGTTTCGACATAAGCATCGAAGGCTGACAGCGGCTCCTGACCGAGAATAAACTTTGTCATCATCTCCTGAGCATATGTACGGCAGGTAGAGTAGGTTTCATCAACAACCTTTTGCTCCTCGTCATTGAATGCAAGGTATTTTGCAGGGTTATAGTTCGGGTCACTGTGCTCTATAACCATATCGCGAACAGCTGCAATATCTTTAGTTTCCATCGACTCTACGGCTTTAGGGTCAACACGGGTAAAGGTTCCGTGTGTTGTAAATCCGTAAAGCGAGCTTACCTGTGTTCCTGTATCATCTAAAATATAAACCTTTTCTCCATTTTCAACCGTATAAGTTTCGCCCTCTTTTCCCCATGACACAAGCTCCATTGCCTCGTCAGAGTAGAACCAGTCAACAAACTTTGCAGCATTTGCCATTCGTTTTTCATCACCGGTATTACTGATTGTAAAGCCTACTGACTCATAATTATAAGTTGTCATCTGCGACTTGCCGGTTTCCGGATTTGCAATCGGCGGAGCAAAAGCAGTAAGGTTAAATTCAGGATTGTTTTCCTTTGCAATGGGATTAAAGAAATCAATTCGGGTAAGGTAATCGGGCATAAGGAAACCGCGGTCGGTCGTCATAATCTCCTGCCATGCCTGTGTATTTATCGTCAAGAAATCAGGTGTGCAAAGTTTTTCTTTAAGCATTTTATTGTACCAGGTGTACATATCAAGCGCAACATCCTCTGCCGCACCATAGCACCATTTTCCGGCATTATAATCGTAGTACGCCTCAGCAACCCAATATTCCTTCCAGTTTGAGCCGGCAGAATCGAGTGCTGTAAATCCTCGAGCCGCAAACGGATATGAGTCAGGATAAATCTCTTTGAGTTTCTTCGATACTTCATATACCTCATCGTAAGTAGTAGGCAGAGCAAGTCCATGCTTATCAAAGATGTCCTTGCGGTAAAGCCATGCGCGGATGCTTCGGGTCGTTTCACGCCCCGTACCGGGGCTGTAGTAAATCTGACCGTCATATGCCTTGCGGACGTTTACAATCTTGTCGTACTGTTCTTCCGTCAAAGACTCCGCAAAAGCTTTGTAGTTCGGCATGTACGGTGCCATTTCCTCAAAGGACTTAAACGCGCCCTGGTTTGCATATTTGTCCGAGTCACGCTTTACATCAAAAAGAACAATATCTGTAAGCGAATCCGGACTTGCATACATAAGAGACCATTTTGTTTTGTAGTCTACATCCGGAACTGCATTAATCTCAAGTGTTGCTCCTGTTCCCTCTTCGATGTAATCCCAGACTATCCAGTTCTCATTATACGGCCAGCTTCCACTGGAAAGAGTTGTCATTGTGATAACATCGTCCTTTGTAAGAGGGGCGTTGTTAACACTTTCACCGTTATGTACATCTTCGTTTCCGGTGCATGCGCAGAGCGCGAACAGCATAACTGTTGCAAGGGTCAGGGCGATAAGTTTTTTCATTTTAATCTCTCCTTTTTTATTCTACATAATCAAGTATTCGTTTTACGAGCACCGCTACCTCTGCTCGTGTTGTGTAGTCCGTCGGGGCAATGCGACCGTTTTTGCCGTTGACAAGACCTGCGGAGATGAGGAAGGTTACCGCTTCTTTTGCGTACTCTGCGACGGTGTCGAAGTCGGGGTAGGACACCTCATCCGTCAGAGGGAGGGCGCGGAGACCCTCCCCTACAAGGGTGGAGGATAACGCGCGATATGCTATTACCATCATATCCTGACGGGTTATGGTGTTGCGAGGTGCGTACTTATTATCGCCGATACCGCCGACAATGCCACAATTTCGGGCGACCGCAAGCTCTCGTGCAAAGTAGTCGGACTCACTGACGTCTGCGAAGTTTTCGGTGTTGTCCGACTCAAGACCGAATGCACGAACGAGGAGTATTGCAAAGTCAGCACGTGTTATATTGTTTGCAGGTGAGAAGGTGGTCTCACTTGTTCCCTTGATGATGCC
>JAFQSU010000031.1 GCA_017409405.1 Oscillospiraceae bacterium
CGTAAAACAAACATTGGTCAAAAGCAAATGCACGCATATTTAAAATCCCTTGAAGTGTCGAACTTCAAGGGATTTTCCGCTTATTTTGCCCGAATGTCACCTCTCGGAGTATACACATACGCCTTCGGGTTCCATTCGGGCAATCTCACACCTTTTTGGACAGTCTCCCAGCGTGTCGATAGGTTTATCGACACGCTGGAGCGTTTGGGTTTTAGCCCAAACGCTTTTTATGATTTTATTACCTTACTTTGATGCGTCCATTTTTGACTTTGCAAGTCTTATCATATCACGGACTGTTCCGCCATTTTCAAGAATTGATACAAATTCAAGTATCTCATTATATTCTTCCGATGACTTATCAAGCTTTGAAATGTTGGTCATAACATCTTCTGTCGCCATCTTTGATACATCATCTGCATCAAACTTCAGTGCCGCCGCATATGCCGCATAAAGCGCATAGGGCTTGACCCCTGCTTCAAGGCATGAATGAATTGCGCCGACGATTCTATCATCGGGCGAAAGCTTGCGGTTAAGGTCACGACCTACGCGGAAGACCGTATCGCCGAGCTTTCTGTTGGTAAAGCGGAAGAGAAGATCCTCTACATGCTCATAAAGGTCCTTGAACGGAACGTCATAGCGAATGGACAGAGCAAGTGCGGATTCACACATTGCACGCATTGCCATAACCTCAATTTCCGTGTCCTCAATCGCCTGCCAGATATACTCATAGCCTTTGAGATTTCCGAGATATGCCGTAAGCGAATGACCCATGTTATGCAAAAAGAGCTTGCGCTCAATATAAAGGCGGAAAGGTGCAAATGCCGACATGTTCGTAATCTCCGGAATTTCACCCTTGAAGCCGTCCTTATCAACGATGAGGTTACAGAATGGTTCAACGCACACACGGAGAACGTCGTTCTTTGTCATTTCGGGTGTCTGGATAGGAACCATACGACCGATTGATGCCTCAACAGTACCGATAAGCTCATCAAAGAGCTTCTTTTCGTTATCGTCAAGAAGATTCTTTACCGATTCGGCAACGAACTTATCTGCATCTATCATGTTTTCGCATATGATTATATTAAGCGGTGTCCTGTTACCGTTTTTCCAGCGAAGCTTCAAGCCGTTTGCGATGTTTCCGACGATTCTCGGAAGGATGTTTACTCCGACCGCAGTTGCCATAACGTCACATTCAGCGATTGTTTTTGCGACAGCTTCGGCATCCATGCCATCAACTCCGCAGACGTTTTTTACCGTAATTTCTTCGTTGCTGTCGTTTGAGAGCACTTCAACGATGTATTCACCGCGAGAGTTAAGCTCGCCGATTATTTCTTTGTTGACATCAATAAAGGAAACGGAATATCCGGAAAGCGAAAAGAGCTCGCCGATAAAGCCGCGACCTATATTACCTGCCCCGTACATTACTGCTTTCATATGTACGTCCTCCTTACACAAGAACCTCAAGCACTTCGTCTTTCGTGATTTTCCCAAAATAATCAGTCAGATTGAAGTTTTCAAGAATATTTTTTATATCAGCTTCACAATGTGAAACGCCGCAAAGAGCGTTTTCTATATCAGATACATCGAGCATGCCGAAAAAGTCACCGTAAATTTTAGCACAAGAAATTTTTCCGTCTTCGACAGAAAGCATGACGTTTATGCCTCCTGCGGAAAACCGCTTTTTCTTGGTAAAAGTGTACTTGGGTGAATAGCCGTAGTTCCAAGCCCATGTTGCATACTTTTCATCACGAAGCTTTGTTGCTAAAATCATATCACTTTCGGTAAGCTCATACATTTTTGCGTTGTAAAGTGATTTAACCTCACATAGTATAAGCTCGCATATTTCCAAGGGTTTTACGCACTTCCCTGCAATATCGCTTATATTGCCAACGCGCGAAGAAACAGACTTAATGCCCTTGCTTTTTATCTTATCTTCATCGGGAATAAGTGCTTTTGAAAGCACTTCTACGTCGGTATTCAGAAGCAGCGTACCGTGATGAAGGATGCGTCCGTTCACAACGGTCTGTGCGTTACCTGAAACTTTTCTTCCCGAAGCCACTATGTCGTTGCGGCCGGAAAGCTCTGCCCTTACACCAAGCTTTTGGAGTGCACGAATTACCGGCTCGGCAAAGCGGTAGAAGTTTTCGTTCCACTCGCCCGTGTGCTTTGTGATAAACGAAAAGTTTAAATTGCCCAAATCATGATATACCGCGCCGCCGCCGGTTATCCGGCGGACGACGCGTATACCGTTTTCTTTTACGTAGTCACTGTCAATCTCGGCGAGCGTGTTCTGGTTTTTGCCGACAACGATTGTTTTATCGTTCTGCCACAACATAAACACATCATCGTCACGTTCACGGAGAAAAACTTCTTCTAACGCAAGGTTGAAATATGGGTCAGAGCTTTTACTGATATGAAAAATCATACACCGAGCTTTGAGCGGCGAAGCTCTTCGTTCTCTGAGAAGTTGTTTGTCGGAACGTGTCCCGGAATCGGCATGATGCGCTCATGGATTGTGTCGATAATCCAGTCAGCCTGCGGGAAGAAGTCAGCATCGAGCTCATAGCACGGAGTAATCCAGTTGCGTGCGCCGACAGTTGCAACCGGTGCATCAAGATAGTCAAAGCATGTTGATGTGATTGTCTGTGCCATATCCTTGATGATAGAGCCGCGTGCACATGCATCGGATGCAATAACGAGCTTGCCTGTCTTCTTTACGGATTCTATAACCTTATCGTAATTGAACGGAACAATTGATCTCGCGTCAATAACTTCAGCGGAGATGTTGTACTTCTCCTGGAGAATCTTAGCAGCATCCATTGCACGGTAAAGAGTTGCACCGATTGTAAGGATTGTTACATCAGAACCGACCTTCTTGACATCCGGCTCACCAAACGGAATTTCATAATAGCCCTCGGGTACGCCGCCCTCGTGGAACTGCTCACCGACATCGTAGATACGCTGGCTTTCAAAGAAGATAACCGGGTCAGTACCGCTTAAAGCTGTGTTCATAAGACCCTTTGCATCATACGGAGTTGTCGGGAATACGCACTTGAGTCCCGGAACATGAGCAATCATGGACGACCAGTCCTGAGAATGCTGTGCGCCGTACTTGGAACCGACGGAGATACGGAGAACAACCGGCATCTTGAGGATGCCTGCGCTCATTGACTGCCACTTTGCAAGCTGGTTGAAGATTTCGTCGCCTGCACGGCCGAGGAAGTCACAGTACATAAGCTCAACGATTGCGCGACCGCCGCTCATTGCATAACCTACTGCACTACCTACAATAGCTGCCTCGGAAATCGGGGCGTTGAAGAAACGGTGGTACGGAAGTGCCTCGGTAAGACCGCGGTAAACAGCGAATGCGCCACCCCAGTCACGGTTATCTTCACCGTAAGCAACGAGAGTCGGGTCCTCATAGAATTTATCAATTATTGCCTCAAAGAGACCGTCACGGAGCTGGTAAACCTTGTTCTTGGAAACGGGCTTACCGGATGCATCGAAGCCGAAGCGCTCTTTCTTTGCAATCTGTAAAACTCTCGGGTTTTCTTCCTTCGGCATAAGAACGTCGGGCTTGCGATCTTCCATCTTCTCTACCTTGAGGTTTGAGAACATGAGCTTTTCAATCATATCCGGCTCTTTCTTAAGATCCATGCGCGGAGAAACACTGTCATCAACAGCAAGAGCACAGGAACGAGTGATGAGGTTCTTGACATCGTCGAGGATAGCGTCAAACTCACCTTGTTCAGCAACCTTAGCATCAATGAGCTTTTTACTGTATGCCTTAAGAACATCCTGTTCAATCCATGCATCGATTTCTTCCTGAGTACGATAGCTGGAAGCATCGGACGGAGAGTGACCTGTTACGCGGTATGTGAGAACGTCGAGAAGAACCGGACCGTCGCCGTTTTCAAGAATCTCCTTCTTTCTCTTCATTGCGTCAATAACTGCAAGCGGATTGTAACCGTCAACACGCTCTGCGTGCATCTGTGTCGGGCTAAAGCCTGCGCCGAGACGTGCCGGCATGCCGTAAGCCATTGTCTCACCGAAGGTCTGACCGCCCATACCGTACATGTTGTCAAAGATGTTGAAGAGAACCGGAAGTCCGCTGTTGTGGCTTTCGTCCCAAAGCTGACGGATCTGATCCATACCTGCCATGTTAAGAGCTTCAAGAACAGGACCGCAACCGAGAGATGCGTCACCGATATTACATACAACAATACCCTTCTTGTCGTTAACTTTCTTAAAGAGTGAGCTTCCGAGTGCGATTGTACCGGAGCCACCGACGATAGCATTGTTCGGGTAAATACCAAACGGAGTGAAGAAGGCGTGCATTGAGCCGCCAAGACCGCGGTTAAAGCCCGTTGTACGAGCAAAGATTTCTGCAAGTGCACCGTATACGAGGAAGTCGATAGCGAGTGCCTTGACGTTGGACTTGTCGTTCTGCTTGCCCTCAACTACGCGGAGAATATCACCGCCGAAGAAGTCGGACATAATCTTATAGAGCTCGTCATCGGAGAGCTTCTGGATGCACGAAAGACCCTTTGCAAGGATTTCACCGTGGCTTCTGTGGGAACCGAAGATGTAGTCATCAACGCCGAGAATGTATGCCTGACCTACCGCAGATGCCTCCTGACCTGTTGAGAGGTGCGCAGGACCCGGGTTTGAATAGTCAACGCCGTTATAGTGGTTTGTTGTCTTAATCTGATAGAGCATTGTTTCAAACTCGCGGATGATTGCCATATCGCGGTAAATACGCATAAAATCTTCCTTAGAGTAGTTCTTGCTCTCTTCCTTGATTGTTTTGTTGTACTGGTTTACAGGAATGTCATTAAACGTAATAAAGCTGCTTTTTCTGACTTCCTTCGGATCTAAAAATTGTGACTTAGGCATATTTTTACACTCCTTTTCTTACTTCATCTTAAATATTGCTTCACGGACAATTTCACATACCGTCGGATGCGGGAAAACGAATTCCTTTACATCGGAAACACGCATCTCACACTCAACCATCATTGCAGCCGAGAAGATAATCTCAGATGCATATGTACCGAGCATATGAACACCGATAATCTTACCTGTCTTTTCATCGGCAAGAACCTTGCAGATGCCGTCATACTCCGTGTTTTCAGCCATATATCTTCCGCTGTACATCATGCTGACAGTAGATTTTTTGTATGCAATTCCCTTTGCCTTTGCAGTTTCTTCGGTCTCGCCGACACTTGCAACCTCGGGGTTTGTATAGATAACAGCCGGAATAGCGTTGTAACGCATGCGGTCGCGCTTGCCTGTCATATGGTTAATGCAGACCTCTGCCTCACGGTATGCAGTGTGAGCAAGCATACTCTTTCCGTTTACATCGCCTGCGGCATATACGCCCGGAACGTTTGTTCTGCCGAATTCATCAGTGACGACTGCACCGCGGTTTGTTTCAACGCCGATAGTTTCAAGACCGATGCCTGCAGTGTTTGCACGGCGACCGATTGAAACAAGAGCTTTATCAACAGTAAGAACCGTCTTTTTGCCGTCTTTTTCAAACTCAACAGTGTTGTTGCCAAAAGATGTAACCTTTGCGCCAAGCTCAAACGTTATACCCTTATTTGTATAGTTTTTGAGGAGAATTTCAGATATTTCATTATCTGTAGGACCTGCAATCTTCGGCATCATTTCAATAACGGTTACCTTTGAGCCGATTGAATTGAAATAAGAAGCCATTTCAAGACCGATAACTCCGCCGCCGATAACAGCAAGAGTTTCAGGAACATCTTCCATATCGAGAATTTCTCGGTTTGTCATTGCAAAGCCTGCGTCAATTGCTTCGCGGAGACCCTGAATAGGCGGAACAACAGCCTCAGAGCCGGTTGTTATAAGAAGCTTTTTGCCGGAATATACCTCATCGCCTGCTTTTACGTCAAAGCCCTCGGATTTGCCGATGATTGTACCCTCTGCTTCAACAACCTTTACCTTACCTGCACGAAGAGCTGCCGCGATGCCTGAGACAAGCTTATTACGGACATCGTTTTTGCGAGCAACAACTGCCTTGTGGTCAATCTTGATATCACTTGCAGTTACGCCGAATTTATCACCGTGAACGGTATGGTCATAAATCTTTGCGGAATTCAAAAACGTTTTTGTGGGGATACATCCCTCGTTAAGGCAAACGCCGCCAAGAAAACGCTTTTCAATCAACGCAACCTTCATACCTTCAGCTGAGGCGCGCTCTGCCGCAAGATAACCTGCAGGGCCGCCGCCAAGAATCACCAAATCATACATAAGCGCATATTCTCCTTTCCGAATTACATACCAAGAAGCATATCAAAGCTCTCAAGTGCTTCACAAAGCTCTTTTAAGAACTTAGCTGCCGGAGCGCCGTCAACTGCTCTGTGGTCAAATGTGAGCGAGAGACCCATAGCCTGATATGTGGAAATCTCACCGTTTTTCTCACGAATCTTTGTTTCGGTACCGCAAACACCGAGAATAGCTGTCTGCGGAGGATTGATAACGGGTGTGAAGCTTTCTATGCCGAGGCTTCCGAGATTTGTAATTGTAAAGGAAGCACCCTTGAGGAGATCCGGACTGCAAGCACCGTCACGGCACATGCCCGTAACGCGCTTGGACTCTGCAGAGATTTCACGGAGGGACATCTTATTTGCATTGAATACTGTCGGTACCATAAGACCGCGTGCAGTATCACAAGCAACGCCGAGATGAACATTGTTGAAGAGTCTCATCTTATTGTCAACAAGGTGTGCGTTAATATCTCTGTGCTTAAGAATAACACGGGAAACAGCATAGAGAATCATATCGTTGAGTGTAACCTTTTCCATACCGAAAGCTTCGCCCTTGTTTTTAAGAACCTTGCGGTAATTAAGGATAGCCGTTGCATCGAAAGATGTATTGAGCGTAAGCTGAGCCATCTCAGTAAGAGATGCAGACATTGACTTTGCAATAACCTTTCTGATGTTTGTCATCGGAACTTCTTCGTAATCTGCAACAGGTACGGAAGCTGCTACTGTACTGTCTGCATTTGCGGCAGGTGCAGATGCCGCCGCGGCAATATCAGCTGTTGTGACTCTTCCGCCAAGACCTGTACCGACTATGCCCTTACCGAGAGCCTCGGAAGCCGCCGGAGTAACAACCTTGCCTTCAGAAATAAGACGCTCAACGTCACGCTCGATAATTCTGCCGTTCGGACCTGTCGGAACAGCAAGAGAGATATCAGCAAAAGCTTTATCAGCAAGCTTTTTGGCACGCGGTGATATCTTAAGGTCACCGTCGGCTTTGCTTGCAGTTGATACAACATTCTGTACCGGCGCAGAAACAGGAGCTGAAGCTGCTGCAGGTGCTTGCTCTACGGGTGCCGCTGCGGCATTCGGATTGAATGCTTCTGCATTTGCACCGTCTTCACCGATAACACAGACATTGAGAAGGCACTCTACATCATCGCCCTCTTCAAAGAAGATAGCAAGCATCTTGCCCGATACCTTCGAAACCTCGTCGAAGCTTGCTTTGTCGGTTTCATAGGAGAACAGTGTATCTCCCTCGGCGACCATGTCTCCGACCTTTTTGTGCCACTTGGAGATAATGCAGCTTTCTACTGATTGTCCCTGACGCGGCATGATTACCGGTGTTGCGTTTCCTGCATCTGCCGGAGCAGTTGGGTTTGCCGGAGCCGTTGCGACAGGCGCCGCAGCCGCAACAGGTGCTTCTGTTGCAGGAGCTGCAGAACCGTTGGGATTGAATTCTGCCGTGCTTTCACCATCGTTTCCGATGACACAGACATTGAGAAGGCACTCTACATCATCGCCCTCTTCATAGAAAATATCAAGCATCTTGCCCGATACCTTTGAAACCTCGTCAAAGCTTGCTTTGTCGGTTTCATAGGAGAACAGTGTGTCGCCTTCGGCGACCATGTCTCCGACCTTTTTGTGCCACTTGGAGATAATACAGCTTTCTACTGACTGTCCCTGACGCGGCATGATTACTGGTGTTGCCATTTATGTTTCCCCTTTCAGTTATTTATTTTCAAGTAAGAATTTTTCTGCCTCGGCAGACCAGAGACCGTTGTTCTTTTCTGTGATTTCTGCAAGACGTGCGAAGAACGGATCTGTTTCACCGAGCTTTTTAAAATCATCAATAGCGGTAAGCGGCATGTTGATGTGCGTATAAATAAGCTTTTTACCGCCCTTGATATTCGGAAGATTAAGAGTTGAATCCTTTGCGCTGTCAATACCGCCGACGTGAGTTACCATAACGGCAGGATTGAGTCTGCCGGCTTCCATAAGTGCGAGAGACTCTCTCATATCTTCAGTATTTCCGCCGGACGTACCCATGTAATGTGCGGCATTATAGTGAAGATTGTAGAAGTTGATGGTAGCGGAGAATTCATGGTTTGTCGGGCCTGCAAAGAAGTTGACACAGCCGTCATATCCCAAAACCGCATCTGCAAGCTCGCAAACAGGCTTTACGGGAGCCATCAGAAGAACATCGTCGTAGCCTTTTCCGTCAGTTAAATCCAAAAGATGCTGCTTTGGGTCTTCTACGCTGTTTGTGTTGACATAAACAAGCTTTACTCCGTTTGCCGCCGCATCCTCGGGAGTGAGGAGACTCTTTGCACGCTCAAGGCGAACATCGTCAATATCGGTTACGACAAGAAGAGACGGCTTGCGGTCAGCGTGGATAGCATAGTCAATAGCACCCATGCCCATGGGTCCGGCACCTGCCATTATGATGAGGTTTCCACCCTTGCGGATACCCATTTCATGCTCATAGGAACCAACCTTTGTGTGGTACATTGCGTTATAGCCGCCGACTATACATGACATAGGCTCAGACAAGGAGCCGTGGAAGAAAGCATCGCCGTTATAGTCAAGAAGGCAATCGCAAATCATAGCCTCTGCAGGAATGACGACATATGTAGCACAGCCACCTGCGTTCTGATAGGAGTATCCGAGAGCCGCGAGACTACCCCTGTAGTTGAGAGCCGGCTGAATGGAAAACTTCTGACCTTCTTTAAATTTGTTTTTCCAGTTAGCGCCCACCTCGCGGATAATTCCGCAGAACTCATGACCTATAATAATCGGATTTTCGGCGACGTCATCCGGAACACGCTTATGCTCTCCTCCCTGCACAGCCGCCTTGTAGCTTGACATACATATACTGTCAGTAACAATTTCAGCGAGTATTTCATCATCGCTTATTGTGGGAAGCTCGAACTCTTCGAGTCTTAAATCGTTCTTCCCGTAAAGTCTTAACGCCTTGGTTTTCATATTATTGCTCCTTTCGAATTTACAATACTAAGGTGCCGTTATCGGCAAAAAAGTCTCGGAGTTCATCCGCTATTCCGTCATCGGAAATAAGGACATCAATGTCTTCAGGACGTGCAAACGTATAGGGCATCATATTGTCTATCTTACTGCTGTCCATGAGCATTATGCGAGTGGTTGCGCGACTGAGCACCTCACGCTTGATTTCACAGTCGTGCACATTTCCGCACATAAACCCGTTTTTTGCAGAAAAAGCAGTTGATGCTACAAACGCAATATCCAGGTTGATATTTTCAAGAGCGGCTTTTGCCGCAGGACCGTATGTGGAAATGCTGTTTTTATTGACCTCACCACCAATAAGGTTTACCATACAGTTCTTTTTTTTAAGAAGTTCTGCCGCGATATTTATACCGCACGTAGATATAAGCAGGTTTTTATCAGGAAGAATTTCTGCAAGCATCATGGTAGTGCTTCCGGCATCAATATATATCGAATGGTTATCTTCTATGTATTTAAGTGCCTTTTCACAAATCTGCCTTTTCTTGTCAACATTGGTTGCGAAACGTTTTGAAAAAACATCCTCAACAAGCATATTTATAGCTTTAACCGATCTTGCACCGCCGTGAATGCGAACAATGCGCCCCTCAGCTTCCAGTGCTTCAAGATCACGTCTGATGGTCATTTCCGACACATTAGGAACAAGCTCTTTTAAGTCAGAAAGCGAAACTTCACTGTTTGATTGTATGTAGTCGTTCACAAGCTTCTGTCTATCGTTCATACAAAACACCTCAATGTTTGTTTCTAACAAAAAGTCCGTTACATTTTAACAAAAATTTTTCCAAACACATATATTATATACTATACTTATGCTTTTTTCAATAGTAAACATAAAAAAAATTGTTAGTTTCAAACATTTTTAAAAATAGCAGTGGCAAATACATATCTGCCACTGCTATTTTTTGATTTCATTCCAATATTTTTGTGTTGCTGCTTCTATCTTATTATCGCCGTAGTGATAATACTTTTTATCCTTAACTTCATCAGGCAAATACTGCTGTTTTACCCAATGATTCTCATACGAATGGGGATATTTATATGTAAGACCGCGCCCAAGCTTTGCTGCACCTGAATAGTGAGCATCCCGAAGATGCACAGGCACTTCCCCGTCTTTTCCGTTTCTTATATCAGACAACGCCTCATCAATGGCGCATATTGCAGAATTTGACTTTGGTGATGTCGCAAGAAGAATAGCCGCCTCGGCAAGCGGTATTCTTGCCTCTGGCATACCAAGCTGCAGTGCACTGTCAACACATGACTTAACAATGGTAACCGCCTGAGGATATGCAAGACCGACATCTTCACTCGCTGTTACAAGCAGTCTTCGGCAAGCTGACAGCATGTCCCCTGCTTCAAGAAGGCGCGCAAGATAATACACCGCCGCATCAGGGTCAGAGCCTCTTATCGATTTTTGCAGTGCTGACATAATGTCATAATGTGCATCCCCATCACGGTCAGCACGCATCGCACTGCGTTGTGTGACGATTTTTGCGTCATCCAGTGTTACAAACGCTTTGCCGTTCTCACGTTTTGCGCTGTCATATAAAAGCTCAACTGCGTTGAGTGCCTTGCGGATATCCCCTCCGCATGCATTGGAAATATGCTCTGCCACACCGTCCTCAAACACAGCTTCGTCAGAAAGCTTTGTAAGAGCCCGTTCTATTGCAAGACGGACATCACAGGGCTCAATCGGTTTGAATTCAAACACGGTCGCTCGCGATAAAATCGCACTGTATACGTAAAAATACGGGTTTTCGGTAGTTGAAGCTATTATGGTAAGCTTCCCGTTTTCCATAAACTCAAGAAGTGACTGTTGCTGTTTCTTATTGAAATACTGTATCTCATCAATATAGAGAAGCACTCCGTTTGGAGTTAGCAACGTATCAAGCCCTGCCACAATTTCCTTAATGTCATTTATAGAAGCGGTTGTGGCATTAAGCTTTTTAAACTCACGGGACGTATGCTTTGCAATAATTCCGGCAACGGTTGTTTTACCTACTCCACTCGGACCGTAGAACACCATATTGGGAATCTGCCCCGTCAAAATAATACGGCGCAGTATGCCGTTTTCGCCCAAAATGTGCTTTTGCCCGAATACATCTTCGATGCTGTCAGGGCGGATCCTGTCCGCAAGCGGTCTATACATACTGCGCCTCCAAATTATTTATATATTAGTAAAGCGGATACTTATCGCAAAGAGCCTTTACGCAATCACGGATATAATCCTTTTTGGTCTCAAATGCTGTTGCAGTGAGGTGAATAAGGCGAGCAATCTCAGCCATATCTGTTTCACCAAAGCCTCGACTTGTGACAGCAGGTGTACCGATTCTTACGCCGCTTGTGACAAACGGCTTCTCAGGATCGTTCGGAATAGAGTTTTTATTGAGAGTGATTCCAACCTCGTCAAGACGGTGCTCAAGCTCTTTTCCCGTAACTCCGAACTTGCGGAGGTCAACGAGCATAAGGTGGTTATCCGTACCTCCGGAAACAAGGTCAAACCCACACTGAAGAAGTGAATTGGCAAGAACAGAAGCGTTTGCAACAACCTTCTTCTGGTATGCAGTAAACTCAGGCTTGAGTGCTTCGCCGAAGCATACAGCCTTAGCTGCGATAATATGCATGAGCGGACCGCCCATGGTACCCGGGAAAACAGCCTTATCAATCTGCTTTGCAAGCTCTTCCTTGCACATGATGATACCGCCGCGCGGACCGCGAAGCGTCTTATGGGTTGTTGTTGTAACAACATCTGCATACGGTATCGGACTCGGATGAACACCGGCAGCAACAAGACCCGCGATATGAGCCATGTCAACCATGAAATATGCACCGACCGACTTTGCAATATGAGCAAAGCGCTCAAAATCAATAATGCGCGGATATGCAGAAGCACCGGCAATAATCATTTTAGGCTGGCACTCTTTAGCTGTTTTTTCAAGCTTATCATAGTCAATGCGGTGTGTTTCGGGGTCAACACCGTAAGGAACAATGTTATAGTATGAACCGGAAATATTGACCGGGCTTCCGTGAGTAAGGTGACCACCCTCACTGAGATTCATTCCCATAACTGTATCGCCGGGCTTTACAAGGGCGAAATATACTGCCATGTTTGCAGATGCACCGCTGTGCGGCTGAACATTGACATGGTCAGCACCGAAGAGCTCAAGAGCTCTCTCCTGTGCAAGCTTTTCCACAACGTCAACACATTCGCATCCGCCGTAATAGCGCTTGCCCGGAAGACCTTCGGCATATTTATTGGTAAGAACCGTACCTGCTGCAGCGAGAACTGCAGGGCTTACAAAGTTTTCAGAAGCGATAAGCTCGATGTTACTGCGCTGTCTGTTATACTCAGACTCAACAGCAAGACCAAGGGCAGAATCGTATTCTTTAAGAAACTCAATATTTTCCTTAATCATATGTATTCTCCTAACTTTATTATTTACTGTATATTATATAATGTTTTAAATCTAAATTCAATAGCCTTTGCTACTAAATTTTGCATTTTTCAGCAAAAGTTTTACAAGATATGCCACAAGTACACCATACAGCGCACCAAAAAGAATGTCTGTCGTATAATGCACATTTAGGTAAACACGGGAAAGCCCTATAAAAAACGAAAGAAAAAGCATCCATGTGCCACATTTTTTATACTCAGAAAAAACTACTGCAGAAACAGAAAAAGCCGTTGCGGTGTGCATAGACGGGAACGAAAAATCATAAAGCCTCGGAATAAGAAGCGGAAGTTCGGAGTTTAAATTGCACGGTCTCACCCTTGCGACAAGCGGCTTGAGTATATAGTTTCCCGTAAAAAAACAGATTGTAAGTGAGATGGCGCAGACAATCCCAAGCCTGCGGTACTTCTTTGAAGCAAGCATGGCAACGATAAGACAAATCCATAGAATACCGCCGTCACCGAGCTTTGTCAAAAACACCATGACTGCATCAAGAAAAGGATTTGATATCTTATCAAATATCCATGGCAAAAAACCGTCTATTATTTCGATAAATGTCATTTAATAACCTCTGATTTCTTTTTCAAAAAAGAGAGTTTAGTCTCCGACACGACAATAGAAAGAAAAATTATCGCAAACCCGACTACCATTCTTACCGTCAAGTCTTCCCTTCCCATAACTGCCGACAGCAATGTGCCGAATACCGCTTCAAGGCTGAGGATAAGTGCCGCCGCAGACGGTGCCGTGTGCTTTTGTCCGAAATTCTGAAGCAAGAGAGCTGCCGCAGTACAGAACAAGCAAAGATATACAACAGACAGCAAAACATCTGCCGAAACAGGACGAGGTGCACCGTCACTCATAAAGCTTGTAATCCAGAAGCAAACCGCCGCGGAAGCGAACTGTAAAATCGTGACAGCTATCGGGTCACGGTCACTTCCGAACTTTGAAACAGCAACCATGTGGCATGCGAAAAAGAAACCTCCGACAAGCGTGAAAAAGTCTCCCTTTCCCATCGCGAAATCTCCGTTAAGAGAAATAAGCCCTATACCCGTTATACACATAAATGCAGCGATAAGATTCCAGCGGTCGGGTTTTGAGCCTTTTGCAAGCCATGTCAAAAACGGGACAAGCACACAGTAAAAGGCTGTCAGAAAAGCATTTTTACCCGGCGTTGTGTACATTATACCTACCGTCTGCCAGAAATATGCAAGATACAAAAACACCCCGATAATGCCACACTGCCACAGCATCGCTTTGTCGATGTTTTTTAGTCTTTTAGAAAATATTATCGAAAGAAGAAGCCCTGCTCCGGTAAAACGAAGCGCCATAAGATAGTTTGGAGAAATAAGATTTACCGCATCTTTTATTATCACAAAAGACGTTCCCCAGATAAGCGTTGCCAAAAGCAGAGCAAGCTTTGCGAGAGAATTTATTTTTTTCATACCTGACCCCGGAAATTTAATTCACTCAGCTTCCAGTGCATCTGCAATTCGTTTACTTGCAAAACCGTCACCGTAAGGATTGCTTGCATGCGACATTGCATCATATGCCGACTTGTCTTCGAGCAGAAGCTTGAAGTTATCGTAAATTACACTTTCATCTGTTCCCACAAGCTTCAGCGTACCTGCCGCAATTCCCTCCGGACGCTCTGTTGTGTCACGCATGACAAGGACCGGCTTTCCGAGCGACGGAGCCTCCTCCTGAATACCGCCGGAATCCGTGAGAATCAAATAGCTTCTTGAAAGGAAGTTGTGGAAATCAAGAACCTCAAGCGGCTCAATAATATGAATACGGTCACAGTCTCCGAGTTCTTCATCGGCTGCCTTGCGGACAACAGGGTTCATATGAATGGGATATATCGCCTTGACATCCGGGTTCTCATCAATAATTCTGCGAATGGCACGGAACATGTTATGCATAGGCTCGCCAAGGTTTTCACGGCGGTGTGCAGTAATCATGATAAGACGGCTGTCTGACGCCCATTCAAGCTCAGGATGAGTATAATCCTCACGAACAGTTGTTTTAAGTGCGTCAATCGCCGTGTTTCCTGTTACATAAATCGTATTCTCGTCACGACCTTCTGCAAGCAGGTTCTTCTTTGACTGTTCTGTAGGTGCAAAATTGTATTTAGAAACAATAGAAACTGCCTGACGGTTAAACTCCTCAGGAAACGGACTGTAAATGTTATATGTACGGAGACCTGCCTCGACGTGTCCTACGGGAATCTGCAGATAGAAGCAAGCAAGCGCAGTTACAAATGTAGTGGATGTGTCGCCGTGTACCAAAACGACATCAGGCATCACCTTTTCAAGAACATCCTTGATTTTCATAAGGATGTTGGTTGTTATGTCAAAGAGAGTCTGCTTCTCTTTCATAACGGAAAGGTCATAATCCGGAACGACGTTGAACGCATCAAGCACCTGGTCAAGCATCTGACGGTGCTGACCCGTAACGCAAACAATGGTTTCTATGCTTTTTCTGCTCTTTAACTCATTTACAAGCGGACACATTTTGATTGCCTCCGGTCTTGTTCCGAAAACTACCATTACTTTTTTCATAGTAAGTCTACCTCTAATCTTTCGTCAAATTATTCCAATAATCTTTTTGCATACCAAGCTAAATTATATCATATTTTTTCAAAATATACAACCAAAGCAGTTCAATTTTACACACTATCTTGTTTTATCATTTCTTTAATCGCCTCGACCGCTACTCGTATTGCGCGATCTGTGTCGTGGTGTTCTTCCTCGTGAATGCCTTGTTTTTCTCTTTCCTGATTCCAAAGCACATTAAAGCATGCACCACAACGAAGGTTTCTCGCCGCACCCACAACGAAAAGTGTTGATGCCTCCATTTCACTTGCAAGAACACCGAGGCGCTTCCATACGTTCCAACGCTCTGTGAGATACTCCGACATAGGCATATTTTCAGGAGCTGCCTGACCGTAGAAAGAATCCTTACTGTGAACCGTACCGACATGATATGAGATACCAAGCTTCTGTGCTGATTTGACAAGTGCGCATGTAGCATCAAAATCAGCAGTTGCCGGAAAACATTCCGGAGCATACTCGCGCGTTGTTCCGTCACAGCGCACGGCAGATGCAGCAATCACAACGTCGCCGGCACAGACTTTTGTATTTATTCCGCCGCAGGTTCCTATTCTTATGAATGTATGCGCGCCGAGAGCTGCAAGCTCTTCAACAGCGATAGCGGCAGAAGGGCCGCCAATACCCGTAGAAACCACAGACACCTTTTCACCCAGAAGATATCCGGTAAACGTTGTATATTCACGGTTTGACGTTACAAACTGTGCATTATCAAGATATGCCGCTATTTTTTCACATCTGCCGGGATCGCCCGGAAGAATACAGTATTTGCCGATATCATCTGCCGTGCATCCTATATGGTATTTAACCGTTTTATTATCTTTAAGCATGCCTATCCCTCCCTTTTTAAAACTGCTTTTATACTCTTTTCTATTTTATGGCGTTCTGAGATTATTTCGTGTCCACAGCCTTCACAGCGAAGTTTAATATCCATACCGATTCTTGTCACAACCCAACGCCGACTTCCGCACGGATGCGCTTTTTTCAGTTCAACAATGTCACCGACAAGAATATCCATACAGAATCACCTCCATACAACTCACTTTTATTGCTAATACTATAACATATTTAATTTACTCAAACAAGTTCGCATTGACTATCTTTTGATTTTTTAGATAAAATATTGCTTTTTTACTCTTTTTTTGCTATTATATCTATTGGATAATAATTTATGTTTGGAGAATTATAAAATGTCGTTTTACAAATTTACATCAGAATCTGTTACTGAAGGTCATCCCGATAAGGTTTGTGACCAGATTTCGGATGCCATTCTTGACGCAATACTTGCAAATGATAAAAACGCAAGGGTTGCTTGCGAGACCATCGTTACGACGGGTATGGCTCTTGTTATGGGTGAGATATCAACAAACTGCTACGTTGATATTCCTGCAACGGTAAGAAAAACAATTGATGAAATAGGATATAACAATCCCGCTATCGGCTTTGATGCACGCAACTGTGCCGTTCTCACCTCTATTGATGAACAGTCTGCAGACATCGCTCTCGGCGTTGACAACTCATTCGAGTACAAAGGCTCATCGTCTGATGAGGCTGACAAAATCGGTGCAGGTGACCAGGGTATGATGTTCGGATATGCCTGCAACGAGACAAGCGAGCTTATGCCTGCACCTATAACATATGCCCATAAGCTGACAAAACGTCTTGCCGATGTCAGAAAATCAGGTGAGCTTGATTTTCTCTGCCCCGACGGAAAATCTCAGGTAACATTTGAATACGAGAACAATAAGATTAAGCGTTGTGACACGATTGTTGTTTCAACACAGCATTATGACACAATTTCACTTGATGCTCTACGCGACGCTGTTACAAAGCATGTTATTCTCCCCGTCATGCCGGAAGAGTATGTTGACAAAGACACAAAAATTCTTATCAACCCGACAGGGCGTTTTGTTATCGGTGGTCCGCAGGGTGATTCCGGACTTACGGGAAGAAAAATTATAGTTGACACCTACGGCGGTTTTGCCCGTCACGGCGGTGGTGCTTTCTCCGGAAAAGACCCGACAAAGGTTGACAGAAGTGCGGCATACATGGCAAGATACATAGCCAAAAACATCGTTGCTTCGGGTGCTGCCGACAAATGCGAAATTGAGCTTGCATACGCAATCGGTGTTGCAAACCCTGTTTCTGTCTTTGTTGATACTTTCGGGACAGGCGTTATCAGCGATGAAAAGCTTGCAAAGCTTGTTATTGAAAACTTCGATATGCGCCCCTTAAAAATCATTGAACAGTTTGACCTTCGCCGTCCGATTTATCGCCAGACTGCAGCTTACGGACATTTCGGAAGAAGTGACCTTAACCTTCCGTGGGAAAAGACGGACATGGCATCAAAAATTAAAAATTGCTTATAAATCCCTCGAGAGTGCGAATATTTCGCACTCTCTCAGCGTGTCGATAAACCTATCGACACGCTGGGAGACTGTCCAAAAAGGTGTGAGATTACCTGAATGGAACCCGAAGGCGTATGTGTATACTCCGAGAGGTGACATTCGGGCAAAATAAGCGGAAAATCCCTTGAAGTTCGACACTTCAAGGGATTTTAAATATGCGTGCATTTGCTTTTGACCAATGTTTGTTTTACGAAA
>JAFQSU010000032.1 GCA_017409405.1 Oscillospiraceae bacterium
TAAGCGGAAAATCCCTTGAAGTTCGACACTTCAAGGGATTTTAAATATGCGTGCATTTGCTTTTGGTCAATGTTTGTTTTACTAAAAACTTTCCTTTATCTTTTCTCCGCTTATGTTCTCGCGCCTTTTTCGACAGTCTGAATGGGTTGTAGCAAAACGCGTTTTGCTACAACCCATTTTGTGCAAGGTTTACTTTGTGCCGAAGATTCTGTCGCCGGCATCACCGAGACCGGGAACGATGTATGCGTTTTCGTTTAAGCATTCGTCAAGTGCCGCAACATAAATATCAACATCGGGGTGGTCGTCCTGAACCTTTTTAACTCCTTCGGGAGCAGAAACAAGACACATGAGCTTTATTTGCGTGCAGCCCTTTTCCTTTAACATTGAAATAGCGTCGGAAGCACTGCCGCCCGTGGCAAGCATCGGGTCTGTGACTATTACTGTGCGGTTTTCGATGTCTGCCGGAAGCTTGCAGTAGTAGAAAACGGGCTTGTGGGTTTCCTCATTGCGGTAAAGACCTATATGACCGACCTTTGCAACGGGAAGAAGCGTGAGAAGACCGTCAACCATGCCGATACCGGCGCGGAGAATGGGAACAATGGCAAGCTTTTTGCCTGCTATTTCCTTTGCGGTCATTTTGCCCATAGGAGTTTCAATCTCAACATCCCGTAATGGAAGATCACGGGTGATTTCGTATCCGAGCAGAAGTGAAATTTCGTTTAAAAGCTCACGAAAGTCCTTTGAACCGGTATTCTTTTCGCGCATTTTTGTAAGCTTGTGCTGAATTAACGGATGATCGATAACATGAAGTTTTCCCATTTTTCACACATCCCCTTAGGTGTTTTTTCTTTATTATACTACTTAAAAACAAAGAAGACAACATCAAAATAAAAATTTTCAAATGTAAACTTTCTCCGAAATTTTGTAGAAATGACCAAGAAAGCTTGCAAGAAGACTTCATTTGTTGTAAAATAATATTATCTGTAAGCTTTTTTATTTAGTAGTATAAGAGGTGAAATCGAGTGCCAACGAATTTTAAAGGCGGTATATATATAGACGTCAGAAAATCTGCAACACATAAAAAACCGATAGAAGAGATGAAGCCTCCGCGTGAGGTTATAATACCTATACTTATGCACAAGGGCGTACCGTGCGGTCCCATTGTTGATGTGGGTGAGCATGTAAAGCTCGGTCAGAAGATAGCAGAATCCACGGCGGCCGACAGTGCCCCGATACATTCTTCCGTTTCGGGAACGGTCACGGCGATAGAGCCGAGACTGCATATAAACGGCGAGAAAATCTTATCAATAGTAATCGAAAACGATTTTGAGGACGAGACGGCAGAAGCTCAGGTTTCGTTTGACCGTTTCCAGAGTCTCGGTGCGGACGAGCTTGCCATTCTTGTGCGCGATGCAGGAATAGTCGGGCTCGGCGGCTCCGCAGTCCCCCTTTCCCAAAAGCTTCTTGATGCGGCAGGGAAGGTTGATACGCTCATTATAAACGGCGCAGAGTGCGAGCCGTATATAACGTCTGACAACAGAATAATGGTCGAATACAGCGAAGAGCTCTATGACGGGGCTATGATTGTCGCAAAAGCGCTCGGGATAAAAAAATCCGTAGTTGCCGTTCAGTCCGACAAAGCCCATGCAATTGCAGAGCTTCGCCGCGTGCTTTCCAAAAAAACGGGAGTCTCCCTCTGTGTCGTTCACACAAAATATCCTCAGGGAGCACAGCGCCAGATTATCACGGCAGTAACGGGGCGAGAGCTTCCGCCTGAGAAGACCCCGTCGGATATCGGCGTTATCACAATCAATGCATCAACCGCTGTTGCGGTTTCCCGTGCGGTGCGTGAGGGCAACCCCCTTACGACAAGAGTTGTCACGGTTTCGGGGTCTGCGGTTGCAAACCCGAAAAACCTGCTCGTCAGAATCGGAACACCCATAAGCGAGCTGTTTGATGCCTGCGGCGGATTTTTAGAGCATCCCGACCGCATAGTGGCAGGCGGTCCCATGATGGGCTTTTCCCAGTATTCACTTGACACACCTGTAATAAAGAGCACAAATGCGCTTCTTGCATTTTGCAGAAATGAGGACAAGTCATCAAATGAAACAACATGCATCCATTGCGGTAAATGCGTGGGCGTGTGTCCGATGAACCTTATGCCGTTGTATATATACCGCGAATACAAGGCAGGTAAAATTTCAGAGTGCGAAAAGCTCAATGTGACAGACTGTACCGAGTGCGGCTGCTGTTCGTATATTTGCCCTGCACGTATTTCGCTTGTTTCTGCATTCCGTGCAGTAAAGGTAAGACTTGAGGAAAAAACAGGGGAGGAAGAAGAAAATGCAGATAGATAACAGAAGACTTCTGATGAGCTTCTCTCCGCACATAAAGACGGATGAGGACACCCGTTCAATAATGACGGACGTTATAATAGCATTGCTTTTTCCGCTCATAATGGCTGTGTATTTTTTCGGTTGGCGTGCAGCTTTTCTGACGGCAGTATCGGTTGCCGCCTGTGTCGGCTTTGAACGCTTGTATTGCTTTGTATCAAAAAAAGAGTCAACAATAAGCGATATGTCGGCAGTCGTTACGGGCATGCTTCTTGCAATGTCCCTGCCGGTATCCGTTCCCGTATGGACGGTTGTTGTCGGTGCGTTTTTTGCAATAGTTGTTGTAAAAATGCTGTACGGGGGACTTGGCAAAAACTTTTTAAATCCGGCACTTGCGGCACGGGCGTTTCTGTTCTCGTGGCCGGCTCTCGTGTCGGTATGGATAAAGCCCAATCTCGGCTCATCAGCCATACGGATATTCGGAAGCGTCAGCCGCTCGGCTCTTTCCCCCGATGTCATTGCATCGGTAACCCCTCTGGGAAAAATGAAGCAGGGCTTTCTTCCGAGTGTTGCCATGGGAGATGCGGATGTTATATCAAGTCTCCGTGACGTTGTGGTAGGAAATGTTGCAGGCTGTATAGGTGAAGTGTCTGCGGTGGTGATTATTGCTGCGGCAATCTACCTTCTCATAAGACGTGTAATTACCGTTCACATACCTGCGGCGTATATAGGCACCGTTGCGATTCTTACGTTCCTGTTTCCGCTCGGCGGCAATTCACCGCTGTTGTGGATGGTGTACAGCGTATGCTCCGGCGGTCTGATTTTCGGTGCGGTATTTATGGCAACTGACTATACGACAAGCCCCGTCACCCCGAAGGGAAGAATTCTGTACGGAGTGGGCTGTGGCGTTCTCACGGTATTCATAAGATATTTCGGTGCGTACAACGAGGGTGTAATGTTTGCAATTCTTATTATGAACTGCATTTCATGCTTCCTTGATCGCATAGTTCGTCCGCGCAGATTCGGAACTCAAAAGAAATCACGAAAGGCGGTAGGTGAAGATGAAGCTTCCGAAAATTAATCTCCCGAGTCTTTCCAAGGAACAAAAGACAGAGCTTTTAAAGACCTCGCTTATACTTGCCGCAGTGTGTGTGTCAGCCGCCCTTGTGCTTTCGGGACTTTTTGCGTTGCTTTCTGCAAAAATTGACAGAAATGCAACGGCTGATATGCTTGCTGTCATGCCGAGGATTTTCCCGGCAGATAAATACGAGCCGGTTGAGTTTGAATTTGAAGAAGCAAGCGGAGTCACCTCAATATACGGCGCTGTCACGGACGGAGAGCTTTTGGGATATTGTGTCTCTGCGGTTTCAAAGGATTACGACGGTGAAATTGAGCTTGCAGTTGCCGTTGATAAAGAGAATAAGGTAATGGCGGTTGAAATTCTGTCAATATCGGGGGCTGCAGGGATAGGCGTAAAGGTGGACGATGAGAAATTCCTCGGGCAGTTTGCGGGAAAAGGCGGAAAGATAACAGCTGTAAAGGGTGCTGTCCGGAACGATTCCGACATTACGGTTATTTCCGGTGCAACAGCATCGTCAAATGCTGCATGCGATGCCGTAAACCATGCGGTTGCGGCAGTATCACAGCTTGAGGCTGAAAAGGCAAAGGAGGGTGCGGCTTCGTGAAAAAGGTAGTTGCTTTTTTGAAAAAAAGTGTCGTGTTTGAAAACTCCGCACTTGTACTTATGCTCGGTCTTTGTCCGTTGCTTGCAGTCTCAAAATCGATGACTGACGGCATACTGTTTGGCGTCTGCGCGGTTTTCGTGCTTGTGTCCTCGGGCGTGATTATTTCGCTTATAACAAAGCTTATTCCCGACAAGATAAAAACAGCCGTCTGCATGGTAACGGCAGCATTCTTTGTTGCAGTGGCAGAGCTTTTGTTGCACGCATTTTTACCCGATGTATTCGATAGTCTCGGAATATATCTTCCGCTTCTTACGGTAAGCGGCATTGCTTTTAAAAATGCAGAGACCGCAGAGAAAGCCCTTGTCGGCACTGCGGCGCTTACGGGTCTTGCAACGGGCACGGGATATTTTGCTCTGCTTGTTGTCATGTCATTTATCCGTGAGCTTTTCGGAAACGGAACTCTGTTCGGCATGCGTATTTTTTCTGAGGATTATGCGGCTCTCGTGCTTCTGTCTCCGGCAGGTGCGCTTCTGCTGTTCGGATTTATCCTTGCACTGTTTAAAAAACTGATTTCATATCTTAAAGAAAAGGAGGAAAATTGATGAGTATTTTAAGCATCATTTCAATTTCCCTCTGTGCAATCTTTGCTGAAAACGCTGTTTTTTCACAGCTTTTCGGGATGACGCTCTTCACAAAAAAGTCGGGCAGCATAAGGTCAGCCGCAGGTACGGGTGTGGCGGTTGCGGTGTCGATGGCGGCACTGTCCGTAGTTTCGTGGTTTCTTGATTTCGCCCTGATTTCCCCACTCGGTCTTGAATATCTCCGAACGGTGACACTCGTCCTCACGGCTGTTTGCTTGTCAGGACTTACGGATGTTGCACTGAGAAAAAAAGCACCTGAGCTTATTGAAAAAATGGGCATATCTCTTCCGCTCGTCACCGTAAACACGGCGACCTTAGGCGCTATGCTTGTGACCTCGGTTTCGGGATACAACATGATCGAAGCCCTTGTATACGGCTTGTTCTCGGGAGCGGGATTTTTAGCGGCAATAACTCTCTTTGCGGCAATAAGAGAAAGACTTGAGTATTCCGATATACCAAAGTGGCTTGAGGGTCTTCCGATAACATTCATTACTGCAGGTCTTGTCGCACTTGCGTTTATGGGATTTCGCGGCATAAGCTTTATGTAACAGAGGAGAGGTAAGATGTCGGTATTTATCAATATGCTTTTTGCGTTTGCGGTCATGTGCCTGTTCGGACTTTTGTTTGGCGCGCTCTATTCACTTTTTGTTGACACCACAGACGCAGAGCCTGAAGATGGTGAGTCTGCCCAAAACTGCAAAAACAGTGGGCTTCGCGCCTTTGTACGCTGTCGGGGAACGGAGTCGGAAAAAAGATATACTTACAGCGGAGCAAACGACTGTCTTGCGGCAAGCCTTCTTGCCGATGGTCCGAAAAAGTGTGAATATGCATGCCTTGGGCTTGGCTCATGTGTTGCCGTGTGCAAAAACGGAGCGATAGACATCTCGGGCGGCGTTGCGGTTGTGGACGGTGATAAGTGTGACGGCTGCGGCGCGTGTGAAAGCGCATGTCCGCGCGGTGTTATACAGATGATACCGAAGACGGCTGTAGAGGCTGTGCAGTGTCGCAGTCAGGGTCCGGGCTCTGCAACGAGAAAAATATGTGATGTCGGATGTATAGGATGCTTTGCATGTGTCAAGAATTGTAAATACGGAGCCATCACGGTAGATGCAGGTATTGCATCGATAGATTATGAAAAGTGCACTCAGTGCGGAGAATGTGCGGAGGTTTGTCCTCGCGGCATTATAACCGCACCTGCAAAGCCGGAAGAGGTTGAAGAAGAATTTGACGAGTCTGAATATTTCAGACTTTCTGCAGAAGAGGCAGAGCAGGAAACACAGGTGGAGTAGGAGGCTTTTCCGAATGAGGAGAGGACAGAGAACATCGAGAAGATACAGAGGTTCACGAAGCGGTGGTATGGGTTTTCTTATCCCGTTGCTTCTGGTGCTTTGCGCCGTTGCCGCAGGAACGCTGTATTTTATCAACGACAACATGACCTTTACAAAGGACGGGGCATTTTTCTCTCCAAAGAAAAATGACGATGTGCATGAAGAGGTAAATGCAAACCTCATAATCGAAACCGATGCACCCACAGACGAGGGGCCTGAGATTGCGCCGCCGTCGGTACAGGAGGTCGGAAATCCCTCGCAGGATGATACGCACACGCGTTCGTATTTTGTTTCTATCGGGAACGTCAAGAGTCCTGAGCTGTTTGATGCGGCTCTTGCGGAAATGCCGGAGAACATCAACACCGTTGTCCTTGAAGTGAAAGCAGAAGACGGTACGCTTGCGTTCTCGTCAGATTCCGCAATTGCCAAAAACGCGGCAGTTGCAGGAGATGATACGTGCATTGTGTCAGCAATCGAAAAATCACGGAGTAAGGGATGCAAAGTCGCATTGTACATGTCGTGCTTTAAGGATAACGAAGCGGCAAGAAAAAATCAGGAATATTCCGCACGCACTGCAAACAAGATAATATGGCTTGACGGAAACAACGTACGCTGGCTTTCTGCATATTCGGAAAGCGCAAGAGAATATCTCATATCCGCAACAGAAAAGCTTGCATCGTTTTCTCCGGATGAAATCATTCTCTCGAACATTTCATTTCCTGCAGTCGGTAAAACGGAAATCCTTTCGTACGACAGCTCTCTTGGGTCAAAACGCGATATGCTGAAAAGCTTCATGGAAGGTGTCGTGACCGCCGCCGGAGAGATTCCCGTCTCGGCAGTTTATGAGAACTACAATTCCGCACGCATCGGCGAGAGCGGACAGAACGCCGAGGATTTTGCGGTGTTTGATAAGATATATATAAATTCGGCGGCAGACAGATACACCCTCGGCTTTGAGGATGCAAAGACGCTCTTCAAAGATACCGGATGCATGCTTATTCCCATAGCACAGCACAGCGAAGAAGCTGAATTTATGATAAAGAAGTAAAGAAACGGCACGAAATTTTTTTCGTGCCGTCAGACTGTCCAAAAAGGCGCGAGAGCATAAGCGGAGAAAAAATAAAGGAAAGTTTTTTAGTAAAACAAACATTGACCAAAAGCAAATGCACGCATATTTAAAATCCCTTGAAGTGTCGAACTTCAAGGGATTTTCCGCTTATTTTGCCCGA